>JAJYNP010000172.1 GCA_021786265.1 Chloroflexota bacterium | reverse complement strand
GTCGTACGCGGGACCGGCAGCCCGTGCCGCGTCGGTGGGCCTGTCCAGCGCCGAGCGCGGGAACGTCATGCCGCCGCAGGTGAGCATCTCGGCCGCTCCCGACATCGCGCCTGGCAGCGGCTCGGGCGATGCCGGCCACGTGACCAGGGGCGCAGGCGTGCTCCCGATCTCCATCGAGGCCGCGACGGGTGACGACGACGTGGCGCGCGGTGACGGGGCGCCCGGGGATGGACCCCCGCCGCCAACCGGCAGGGCACCGCACGACGACGCGACGACGAGCGCCGCCACGGATGCCAGCACGCGCCATCGCTCGCGCATCACGACGCCACTCCGCCTATCCCAGACGAGGGTGCCGGCTCCCAGGGGGACGAGCGCGACCCCAGCGACGGCGAGGGCGACGAGCACGACCACGCGCCCGCGTCGCGAACGCGGAGCGGCGAGGCGCAGGCGTCGGTTGTCAGGGTCTTCGATCATCGGCTGCTGGACCGGGGACGCGTCGCGCGCCCACGCGGTTCCGCATCGGCTGCGACCGGGTCGACATCTCGATCACAGCGACACGGGGAACTCCCACGGCCCCTCGATGGGCTCCCGTGGTGGCTGAGTGAACGGCAGCGCTACCAGCGCCAGGACCGTCGCGAGTATCCCGATCCAGGTCGCGCCACCTGACCGCGCGACGTTCACGCGCTCACCATACGCGGACCGGTCCGCCGTCCGGACCCGACGAGGCACGCGGGTCCAACTGGCACTTGCCGCGGCAACCCGCCCATGTCCAGCATCGGCCCACCGACGATGCACTGCCCGTTGTCCGTCGACCGGCCCATCTCCGCGGGGTTGTGACGGTTCATCGTGTCCGGATTCCGCGATCGGCTGCGTTACCTCGATAGGGGCGTGTCGGCGGTACGCCCGGGAGTCGAGGGAGCGGTGGAGCAGGAGCTGGTGCTGCCGGCCGGGCAGATCGATGCCGGCAGGGCAGGCCTCGCGGACGTGAGTGACGACGCCCTGGTGGCGCGCACCCGCGCGGATCCGTCGGCGTTCGCGATCCTGTACGAGCGCCACCGCCTGGCGGTGTATCGCTACCTGCGCGCCCGCACCAGGTCCGACGATGCCGCGGCCGACCTGGCCGCCCTGACCTTCGAGCGTGCCCTTGCGGGGCTCGATCGTTTCCGCCCGTCCGGCGGGGGCTTCCCGGCCTGGCTGCTGCGCATCGCCCGCAATGCCGCCATCGACGCCGCGCGGCGCGACCGCGGCACCCGTTCGCTGGACGATCTGGCGCCACTCGCCCAACCCGCGGCCGCCGACGATCCCGAGGCGGCGGCGGTCCGGGCCGCCGAACTCGACGACTTGCGCCGGCACGTGCGTCGCCTGGGTGAGCCGGCCGCGGAGGCGCTCGCCCTGCGCTACGGAGCCGGGCTCTCGGCGCGCGAGATCGGGGCCGTCATCGGCAAGAGCGAGGCGGCCACCCAGAAGGTGCTGAGTCGAGCGCTCGAGGCGCTCCGGGAGGTCTACCGTGGACCGGCGTAGCGAGGGGCGAGGGCCGGTGGACGCGGTCCTTCTCGAGGAGCTGCTGGCGGCGGTCTTCGCGCTGCCCCTGCCGGCCGCCGCGGTGGCGCGCATGGACGGGCGGGTCGCGGCCGCCATCGAGCTGCGCCGTGTCCCTGCCGTGACGCCCGCGCGCCCTCGCCTGCAGCTCCCTTCGCTGCCCTTGCGCCGACGCCTGCGGCCACTGGCGTTCGCGGTGGCCGCGCTCGTGCTGGTCGGTGCCGCTGCGGCCTACGTTGATCTCTTCGCCCCGACCGTGGAGCGGACGGCGGGCTGGCGGCTCGGCTGGGAGCGCGCCACGACCATCAGCCTGAGCGAGCAGGCGGGTCCCTATACCGTCACCCTGCAGCGCGCGTACGCCGACGCGAACCAGGTGCTCGTGGGGGTCACCGTCGTCGCCCCGACGAGCGCGGTTCCCGTCGAACTGGCACCCGACTACGCCCTGACCGACAACACGGGCCGCCGCTACGACCCATACTTCGCGGGCGGCTATCCCGACGAGAACGCGCTGGGGGTCGTCATCGGCTTCCTGCCCGACGAACCGCGCGCGGCCGGGCGGCTCGATCTCGCGCTCACGGTCCGGCTCGAGGAGGCTGCGAGCGCGCAGGCCGCGGCGTCACCGGGGACGGCTGCCGCGCCCATGCCCGGCCCCATCACGTTCCGCTTCGCGCTCGACGTCCCGGCGGGCGGGGTACTCGTCCCGGTCCCGTCGGCCACCGGCAGCCGGACCGCCGGCGGGTACACCCTGCGGCTCGAGTCGGCGTCGATCTCGGCGACCATGCTGCGCGCGCGGCTGCGGGTCAGCGGTCCCGACCTGCAGAGCCTGAGCCCGATCGGCTCGGTCACGCTGGACGGCCGCACGCTCGGGGTGCAGGCGTTCCCGGCCGAGATCGCGCCCGGATCCTGGCTGTTCGAGCTGACCACGCTCGAGGGGTCCGATCATCCGAGCGGGACGCTCGACGTGCGGATCGAGACGCTCACGGGGGCCGGAACCGGTGGTACGGCCGCCCGCGTCGAGGGGCCATGGTCCTTTGCTCTCTCGGTGCCCGGCCCATGACCAGCGGCCTCGCGCCCGAGCGCGACCTGCTGCGGCGCTGCCGCGCGGGGAATGACCGCGCCTACGCCGAGCTGGTCGCCGCCCACGGCCGTGGGCTGTTCACCCTCGCCTTCCGGCTTGTCGGGTCGCGAGCGGGCGCCGAGGCGCTCGTGGAGGCCACGTTCCTCCAGGCGTTCCGCTCGATCGAGCGGAACGAGGAGCAAGGGGCGCTGTCGGTCTGGCTCGCCGGGCTGTGCGTCCGGCAGGCGCGACGGTGTGCCGGCTCGGGTGCTGTCCGGCGTCTTCATCCACTCTCCCCAGGCCGGATCCCGCACGACTCCGACGGTGCGCAGGGCCTCGCCGACGCCCTGGCCGCACTCCCGTTCGAGGAGCGAGCGGCGGTGGTGCTGCGGTTCGTCCTCGGCCTGACCGTCGCCGACGCCGTGGTCGCCCAGGACGTCCCGCACGCCGCCTTCGTCGCCAGCCTGGCCCGTGGGCTCGACCGGCTTCGCGCAAGTGCCGAGTCCCGGGCCGGACCAGTGCCGATCCCGCGCGCCGCCAGCGTCCTCCCGGCGCGTGGCGGTGGCCGGCCGGGTCGGTCGCGCATCCTCGTCGGGCGGGACGAGCCGTGAGCACCCCCTCGAAGTCACTGGGTGGCGGCTCCCGGGCCGGTGGCTCACCGCTCGGCCGGCGCGGATACACGGGGAGGGCGGGACATGGACGTGACTGGATCCTGGATCAGCGGGGTGCTGGTTCTGCTGCTCACGGTGGCGTTCTGCGTCGCGGTCGGCGCATTGATCGTGTCGATCGGCATCCGGATCTCGGGCGTCGGACGGGTGGACCCGATGCGCATCCTGCGGGAGCGACTGGCCCGCGGCGAGATCACGCCGGAAGAGTACGAGGAAGCGCGGCGCATCCTGGGCCTGTGACGAGGCCGGGGCACGCCGCGAGCGGGAACGGGAGCCGAGATGCCAGGTCAATCGGGGTACGCGGTCGGCTGGGGGACGCGGGAGCCCAGGATCGCGCGGCGGCCCCCGCTGACCGTGACCGGGCCTTCGCGCGCCTGGCCGAAACCCACCTCGACGCGGCCTGTCGCCTGGCGACGGTCATCCTTGGAGGGGACCGCGCCGAGGCCGAGGACGCGGTGCAGGATGCTGCGCTGCGCGCCTGGCAGCACATCGACGACCTGCGCGATCCCGCCCGGTTCGAGCCGTGGTTCACGCGCATCGTCGTCAACGCGTGCCGCGACCGGATCGGGGCACGACGCCTGCGTCCCATCACCGTGGTGGATCCCGATCCCGGCACCGCATCCGACCACGCGGACGCCCTGACCAGCATCGATACCCTGGTGCGCGCCTTGCTGACGCTCTCCCCCGATCACCGTGCCGTGGTGGCGTTGCGCTACCTCGGCGACTACTCGCTGGACGAGATCGCGGCGCGCACCGGGCAACGGACGGGCACCGTGAAGAGCCGCCTGCACTATGCCTTGCGCGCACTGCGTGCTGCGCTCGACGCCGAGGCGCGGGAGGTGCCCCGATGAACGACGAGCAGTTCGACCGCCAGGTCCGCGAGGCCGCGCGCCGTATGGCCGGGGAGCCCGCATCGTCTGCGCTCCGCGCGCGCGTGGCCGCCATCCCGGCCGAGCATCCCCGACCCGCCCGAGGGATCCGCCGGTTCACCGTCGGCGTGCGCCTCGCCGGTGCCGCCGCGGTGCTCCTGGTCCTGGTGGTTGCTGCGACCCTTGTCGTGGCCACGCTGCCCCGCCACAACGCCGTGCTGCCGGGCGCCACCGCATCGCCGACGGCATCGGCGGCGAGGCTTATCCCGCAAGCCCTCTCGACAGCCGATCTGGGCGCCCTGCTGCATGCGCCGGGTGGCTTGCCGTCGGGGAGCATCGTGATCGCGCAGCTCCAGCTGACCCTCGTGTCGGCGGTGCCGAGCTGCCCCCCGGCCGCCAGCTGCATTCTCGGACCTGCCGAATGGCGCATCGACGGCCTCTCGCCCGACGTGACCCTGGACGCGCTGCCGGATGCGTCCGGTCTCCCCAGCACCGGGATCCACGCCGCCGGGCTGTTCGCGCTCCAGGGCGCGCCGGTGAAGTCCGGTAGTCGGATTTACCTGCTTGGCCTGGTGACGCCCGGCCCGAATGGGCTCGCCTGGCAGGTTGCGCAGGCGGCGACTGGGTCATGGCCCCTCGCGGTGATCGAGGGCTGGCTGGGCGCCGTCAACTACGCCTGGCCGTGCCCGCCCCCGCCCTCCGGAGGGCTCGATCCGCTGACGCAGGGCTACGGCTGCGGCCACGGCGAATGGCTGGCCAGTACCGCGGCGGGACCGGCAGCACAGCAGTTGACGCCAACCGGTGCGCTCAGGGTCGAGGCGGGCGCCTATGCGTCGGTCGCGCCTGATCCCTCCGCGGCAGAGACCCCACAGCCCCCCGCGCTTCGGGGTGCGTACCTCGTTCAGGCGGTCCCGCACTCCTGTCCGCCCTCGAGCGATACGCAGATCGAGCGGTGCGCCTGGCTCAAGGTACTTGGGTTGATCGCGGCGACCGCGCCTGCGGCCACCCAGGGTCCTTCTGTCGCCCCCGCCACGCCCTCGGTCGATCTGGGGATGCCCGCGCTCTCCGTCCCAGCCAACCAGCTCCGCGTCGCTCCGCTCAACGACTATCCGCCGCAGGTGCAATCGGGCGGAGCGCCCACCGCGCCCTACGCCTACCTCCAAGGGAGCGGCGCGGTCTCGCTCCTCGTCGCCGACGCCGGTGGGGGATCGGTGCGCAACGTGCCCCTGCCGCTGGCTGCCGGTGAGCAGATCCGCGAGGTCAGTGCCGACGGCACATGGCTCGTCGTGGTGACCGCCCAGCCAGGCGTCCCCTGCGCGCTGCCGACGCCGACGCGGGTCAGCTGGCGCATCCTCGCGGCCCCGCTCGGGTCGGACGGCCTGCCGACGGGCGCCTTCCACCAGGTCGATGCCGGGACAGCGACGCGGTCCTTCATCCTTCCGGGGAACCAGGGCCTGAGCTGCGCCGAACCCGCGATCGCGCCGCTGGCGCTGGCGGCCGGTCGCGTCGCCTACGGCGTCGAGGCGCCCAGCGGCACCGATCTTGCCGCCTCGCAGGTCCGGGTGCACTCGCTCGCCGACGGGTCGTTCGTGCGGACACTCGCCGCCCCGGCGCAGGTCTACGCCGTGGCCCTCTCCTCGAGCGCGGTCGCCTGGGTCGAGACGGCCAATGGGGTGACGAGCGGCCAGCGGGTCGACTGGCGCGTGATGGAGGCGCTGCTGCCCGCCGGCCCTGCCGCCGCGGTGCCCCTGGGAGAGACCGGCGGCGCCACGCATCCGGAGCCGCCCGGCATCGTCCTCGACGGGACCGCGCTCGTCGCCTCGCTCGACCAGTACGAGGCTTCGAGCGGCACGGTGGTGCGCGTGGTGGGCAGGGAGGTCGCGACGCTCGACCCGGGGCATACACAGCGCAACTGCGGGGCGGTGGGCGCGCAGGGCGGCCTGGTCGTCCTGGAGTGCAACGGCTCGGTCATCCAGGGCGACACGGCCACTGCCACGGGCGGCTGGCTGGCCGTCTGGTCGTCGGCGACAGGGCTGCGCGCCGTGACCGGGCACGCCCTGCCGACGGATGTGAGCCAGGTCTCGCTGGTGAACGGCTGGGTGCTCTGGATGGGCACCGACGCCTCGGGGGGTCCGGTGCTCGCCGCGCTGCCCCTCGCGGCCCTGGTGACGCCGGGCGAGTAGGGCCAGGGAAGAGGTGACGCCTGCGGCAGGATGGACGGCTCGGCGGCCCCGGCGCGAGGACGTGCTGGCGGCTGTGATCGTGCTCGTGACGCTGGCCTGCCTCGGCGTGCTCGCGGGGTTCCTCTTCGTCGAAACCCACTTCCATCCGGTCGACGGGGCCTTCGGGATCCCAACCACGATCCCCCTGTGTGGTCCCTGGTTCA
>JAJYNP010000339.1:3245-6557 GCA_021786265.1 Chloroflexota bacterium | reverse complement strand
GGCACGGACCAGGTTCGGCTACGCGTTCGCGGTGAGCCTCTTCCTGGCGGGACTGTTCACGTTCCTGACCGACGCGAAGTACCACTATCCCAACTCGGGCCTCGCCCCGGGACTGTACTTCGCGGGCGCGGCGGCGCTGGCGGTGGTGGTGGGCGTGATGACCTACTTCGAGAGTCACCGCTGGCCGAGCGTTGCGGCGGTGGCGGTGGCGGGCGCGACGCTGCTGAGCCTGTTCCTGATGCTGGGAACCGCGCTGCCGGCACCCGGGTACGAGCTGGACCCGACGAGCGGCCAGCCGCTGTTCGACCTGCTGCCCGGCACGCTGCGGCTGCTGACGCCGTACATGAACGTCACCGGCGCGTTCTCGCTGCTGCTGGGTGCCATCTTCTCCACTTATGTCTTCATGCCGAAGCGCCGGGTGCTGCCGTATTCGATCGACCCCGGGCAGCCGGGCGACCAGTTCCTGTTCAACCTGCTGATCGCCCCGGTCGCGATCGCGGTCAACCTGGTCGCCTCGCTGCCGGGCGCGGCGCGGGCGCTGGTTGCGGGCCGGCTGCACAGCCGGGTCCCCTCGACGATCCTGATCGCGATCGGCGCCTTCATCCCGACCGTCACGGATAGCGCGAGCCGGTTCGGAGACACCCAGCTGCGGGAACTGGGCCACTTTCTTGCGATCGTGTTCATCTTCGCGGGGTTCCTGGTCTCGATCGAGGTGTTCGCCGACGTGCGGGTGCCGTTCACCGGGATCGTGCTGTTCCACGGCCGGCGCGAGCGGGTCCCGGAGGGCGACGCGGGGATGGGCGCGGCGCAGACTCCCTCGGCACGCTGAGGCGCTGGGTATACTGGCCCGTGCCGCCGAGCCGCATCGATTCCGCGGTCCTCGACGCCTGACGACAGCACCTGGAGTTCCATGCGCGTTCGCAAAGCGGTCTTCCCTGCCGCCGGCTGGGGCACGCGGTTCCTGCCCGCGACCAAGGCCCAACCCAAGGAGATGCTCCCCCTCGTCGACAAGCCGGTGATCCAGTACGCGGTCGAGGAGGCCGTCGCCGCCGGCATCGAGCAGGTGATCATCGTCACCAGCAGCCAGAAACGGGCGATCGAGGATCACTTCGACATCTCATTCGAGCTCGAGCACCTGCTCGAGCAGAAGGGCGACATCGAGATGCTCCGCCGGATCCGCCACATCGGCGACCTGGCGACCATCAGCTATGTCCGCCAGAAGGAGCAGCTCGGGCTGGGGCACGCGGTGCTCGTGGCGAAGGAGCTGGTGGGACACGAGCCGTTCGCCGTGATCCTATCCGACGACGTGGTCGTGGGGGAGCAGCCGTGCGTCGGGCAGCTCATCGACGCGTACGAGCGGACGCACGGCTCGGTGGTCGCCGTGATGGAGGTGCCGCCGGACGACACAGGGCGCTACGGGGTGATCGACCCCGCCCCGGACGTGGACACCGGCGACCCACGGCTGTTCAAGCTGCGCGGCCTGATCGAGAAGCCGGCGCCGGGGACCGCCCCGTCGAACTTCGCGATCATCGGGCGCTACGTGCTCACGCCCAAGATCTTCGACAAGCTCGAGCAGACGCCGCGCGGCGCGGGCGGTGAGATCCAGCTCACCGACGCGATCCAGGCCCTGATGGCGGAACAGGATGTGTACGGGTACGCGTTCGAGGGCGTGCGGTACGATGCCGGTACCACGATGGGCTGGTTGAAGGCATCGGTGGAGCTTGCGCTCCAGCGCCCCGACGTCGGCCCCGAGTTCCGGAATTACCTGGCCGGGCTGGACCTGGGGAACTAACCGCCTGGCGCCTGCGAGGGAGACGATGCCCGAGGTCGGTCGCGTCCTCGGCGGCCGCTATCGCCTCATCGAGCTGCTCGGCGAAGGCGGGATGGCAACCATCTACCGCGCGCACGACAACCAGCTCGACCGAGACGTCGCCGTCAAGCTCCTGCGCCCGCAGTACGGGCGGGACGCTGGCTTCATCGCGCGCTTCCGCCACGAGGCGCAGTCGGCCGCGTCGCTGAACCACCCGAACGTCGTCAACGTGTTCGACTACGGGACCGACGAAGCGGGGCCGTTCATCGTCATGGAGCTGGTCGACGGGGAGAACCTCGCCGAGATCCTGGCCGAGCGCGGGTTCCTGCCGCCGATCGCTGCGGCGGGGATCGCGGAGCAGGTCGCGGAAGCGCTGGCGGCGGCGCACGAGCGGGGCATCGTGCACCGCGACATCAAGCCGTCGAACATCCTGCTGACCCGCGACGGGCGCGCGAAGGTGGTGGACTTCGGGATCGCGCGGGCGCTGGTCGAGGCGCAGCTGACGCTCCCCGGGACCACGCTCGGCAGCGTCCACTACTTCAGCCCCGAGCAGGCACGCGGCGAGCCGGTGACCGCGGCCAGCGACATCTACTCGATGGGGCTGGTGCTGTTCGAGATGGTCACGGGCAGGCGCACGTGGACGGGCGACACCGCCGGTGCGGTCGCGCTCGCTCGACTGGGCGGTCCCGCGCCGCGGCCGTCGTCGATCCGGCCGGAGATCCCGCCGGCGATCGACGCGATCGTGGCTCGCGCCCTGGCGCTGGACCCGGAAGACCGGTTCGCGTCCTCCGCCGACATGGCCGCCGCCCTGGGCCACTACCTCACCGATCCGCGTGCCCCCGCGCGCCTGGGGCCCACCGCGGGTGCCGTGGGAGGCGCGGTGGTGGGAGGTGCGTTCGCCGGAGGCGCGGTCGCCGGAGGCGCGGTCGCCACTCCCGCCGGTCCCGGAGGCATGGTGGGCGGTTCCGCCGGGGTCGCCGGGCCCGGAGGGGCCGCGGGCGCCGGGGGAGGGACCGCGGGATCCGCGGGCGGCGCGGCTGGCGGATCCGGAGCTGCGGGAGTGCTCGCGGCGGGGGCCGCCGCGTCGGAGGTACCGGAGGAGGTCGGCCCGGGCGGCCCGAGTGCGGCCGGTGCTGCGGCGGGCACCGCGCCTTCGCCGGCTTCCGCGGCTGGTCCCGGCGAGCTGGCGCCGGGTCCGGGAGTGCCGTCGATCGCCTCCGGCACGAGGCCGGGGGTCGCCCGCGGCCCGGCCCCCAGGGCCTACGCGCCCGGCGCGTACGCACCTCCGCCCCGTGTGCCGATCGGTGGCGCCCCGATCGAGCCGGAGCCCTACGAGCAGCCGCGCGGGAATGGCTGGGCATGGGCGGCGGGGCTCCTGGCGATCCTGATCCTCCTGGTGGCGGGTGCCGGTGTCGCGCTGCTGGCGTCGCGCGGCTTCTTCGCGTCCTCCTCGCCATCCGCGGCGATGGTGCAGGTGCCGAGTCTCCAGGGCCAGCGCCTGG
>JAJYNP010000339.1:0-3235 GCA_021786265.1 Chloroflexota bacterium | reverse complement strand
TGACCCTCAAGGTGGTCGGGCCGAGCCCGTCGGGTTCCGGCGTCACGACGGTGGGGTCGCAGGATCCGCTCCCCGGCACGCAGGCAGCGCGCGGCACTGCCATCAGCGTGACGCTGGTGACGGTGACCCAGCTGGTCACGGTCCCGGACCTGCGGGGGAAGAGCCAGGTCGAGGCTGGTGCGTCGCTGACCCAGGCCCTGTTGACGCCGGGCGCGGTGAACCAGGTGAGCGATCAGGCCATGCCCGTGGGCGAGGTGGTCAGCACGAACCCCGTCCAGGGCACCCAGGTGGCGGCCGGCACCACCGTCATCCTGTACGTCTCCTCGGGGCCGTCGCCGGCGCCCGCCTCGCCGACACCCCTGCCGACTCCGCTGCCGTCCGCGCCGCCGACGCCGCCTCCGTTCACGGCACCTCCAACCCTGCCGCCGTTCACTCCGCCGCCGACGCTCGAGCCTCCGACCCCCGCGCCGTCCTGATCTGCAGGCCCACGGCCCTGCCGCCGGGTACCGGCGCTGCGGGTGCGTGCCGCCGTGGTCTGCCGCCGTCTCCGGCAGCGGCGCGGAACCGGCCCCGCCGTGTCGCGGCAGCGGGCCGTGCCGGCCACAGAAACCCGCTTCCGCGGCCGTGCCGACGCCACTACACTGGCGGCGTGGCGACCTGGCGGTGTCCGTTCTGCGGTACCCCCCAGGCGGAGTCGGCCCGGTGCTGGGTGTGCACCCGATCGTCGACCACCTGCGCGACGTGCCGCTGGTTCCGCCGGTCTATTGCCGGCAAGCTCGGGTACTGCGCGGTCGACGCCCATCGGAGCCCTCTGCGCGGCGATGAACTCCGGCCGTGCTGGACCGCCCCGGCCGCCCCGAACGACGCCCGGGCTCTCCTCCAGCCCGACGCTGCTGCCCGGCCCGACTGATCGCGCGTCCGGCAGACGCTTCGGCGCTGGCCGGGTCGGCGGTCGTCCAAGCGGCCCTCGCTGACCCAGTCGGCGCTGGCCCAATCGGTCGTGGCCGAGCCGCCGCGCAGCGCAGCGGCCCCCCGCCCCAGCCGCCGCGTCAGACGATCGCGATGCTCGCCGTCTTCGTGAGCTGCTTGCCGTCCGGCGTGGTCACCAGCACCGTCACCAGCGAGTTGCCGGTCACCACCCCGTCCTTCGGGATCATGGTGGTCCAGGTGGCCAGCCCGTTGGCCGTGGTCGCGTCGTAGGTCACCGGCGTGAGCCCGGGCACCTGCAGCGTGAAGGCGACCTGTGCGCCGTTGAGCGGTGCGCCGTTCTGGTCGAGCACCGTCACCACCATCGACACGGACTTCGGCAGGCTGGTGAGGGCGAGCCGCGCGTTCGACAGGTGCAGGCTCACCGTCGTCTGACCGCTGCCCCCGATCACCTTGATCGTCTTGGTCGTGGTGTTCCCGGCCTGATCGGTGGCCGTGATCGACAGGTTGTTCGTGCCGGGCCCGATGGTGACCACGATCGAGAACAACGCGCTGGTCGCGACCGCGGTGTTGCTCTGGTGCGTGTTGTCGTTCCGCACCACGACCGTCGCGCCGGTCCGGGTCCGCCCCGAGACGGTGACGGTGCCGCCGTTGACCACCGCCCCGTCGATGGGCGCCGAAAGGATCACGGCCGGTGGCACGTTGGAGAACACCACGCTGATCGGTGTGCTCTGGGCGCTCTCGCCCGAGGGCCCCACGATGGTCGCGGTGATCGAGGACCTGCCCAGGGGGATCGGCACCGCGGGGACGGTGAAGTTGGCCGTGGGACCGAGCTGCTGCTCCCGCGCAACCTTCCCGTTGACGTAGATCCGCACGGAATCTCCCTTGCCGACCGCCGAGTCGGGCGCGAACCCCTGCACGTCCCAGGCGGGCTGGTTGGTGTAGGCGTTGGTGGGTACCACGAGGTGTGGCGTTCCCGGCACGACGACCGCGGTCGGGACCGCCGTTGCCCCCGGGCCGGTGACCGCCCCGAACATGTCGCCGATGGTGTGGCCGAACCCGGTGACCGCGGAGCCCAGCATGCCCGATGCCACCAGCAGCACCGATCCGCCGAGGGCGAGCACGGCGACGAGGAGCACCAGGCGGGCCGGCCATGGGAGCCCGCCCCCGCTGCCAGGTGCACGTCGGGTCGAGGGCGGAGAAGGCGACCGGTACCGCCCGGCCACGGGGGGACGGCGCGTGATGTGCGGCTGGGAGCGTCGCGGCTGCGGTGCGAGCGGTCTTCCCCGGGTCGGTCGATCGGCCATTGCCGCGATTCTCGCACGCTCGGATCCGCAGGTCCTCCTCGCGGTCGAGCCCCCCTCGACGCCGAGCCGCACGAGTCATACCCCGTCGGTACTGGTGTACGCTACTGGCGGCCCGGCAGGGGTCCGGCCCTGAACCCAGCCAGGAGCGGAATTGGAACGTCCGGCGCGCAGGCCCGCACCTCCATTCGTGCAGCGAGCGGACACGCCCGCACCGGCCGGGGCCTCGCTCTCCTCGTCCGGACCGCGGCCGAGGGCGCACGTGCCGGTGCTGTCGGGTCGGGGCGGCATGGCTCCCGGGCGTCCGCCGATGGGTCCGGCGCGCAGGCCCCTCATGGTCGCGAACCTGCGGCGCAACGTCTGCCCGCACTTCTACATGACGGGGAGCCGGGGCGCGCTCCCGGTGCATGCTCCGCACCTCATGAAGGCGCTCTCGCGGCAGGAGACGACCGTGTCGCGCTGCCAGCTGCGGGGCGGCGTCCACCTGGAGCAGGGCTACGTCGCCGACGTCTGCCTGGCGGCGCGGTTCAACCAGTGCGTGTTCTACGAGGACGAGCTCACGCGGCGGGATTGAGCCGGCTCGTGAGAGGCGATCGTATCGGCCGCGTGACTCGCGTGACCCGCGTGACCCGCGCGCGGCGCCGCGTGGAGGAGATCGTGGATGCGCCCGATCCGGCCCCTGTGGACTTGCCCGAACCGGCCGACCTGCCTGCCGCGGCGGACAGGCCGGCGCCCGAACAGGCCGATGAGGACCCCCCGGATCCCCAGCCCGACCCGGCCGTGCCGCCCCTGACCTACCCGGACGCGGTGGCCGCGCTGACGGCCCGGGGGAGGTTCGGGATCCATCTCGGCCTCGGCCGCACGCGCGCCCTGCTGCGTGCCCTCGACGATCCGCAGGCCGCCGTGCGCGGAGCCCTGATCGCCGGCACGAACGGCAAGGGCAGCGTGCAGGCCCTGGTTTCGGCGATGCTCCGAGCGGCCGGGTATCGGGTCGGCCAGGCCCC
>JAJYNP010000010.1 GCA_021786265.1 Chloroflexota bacterium | reverse complement strand
GATAACCCACGCCGCGTTCCGTGAGCAGGTAGCGGGGGTGGTCGGGGTCGATCTCGATCTTCTGGCGGAGTCGGCGGATCGCAACCCAAACGTACGACGGATCGGCCGCGTCGATTTCGCTCCAGCCGTGCAGCGTGAGCTGGTCGGTGGTCACCACCTTGCCCAGGTTGGCGGCGAGGGCCGTGAGCACGCGCACCTCGGTCGGGCTCAGCTTCACGCGCTTGCCAGCCACGAAGCACTCTTTCCGTTCGGGCACGAGCGTCAGGTCCGGGCCCAGTCGAATCTCGCGGCCGGGGATCTGCGCGCCGAGCCGTTGCCGGACTCGCTTGATCCGCGCGCGCAGCTCGGTGTACTCGAAGGGCTTCGTGATGTAGTCCTCGGCGTAGCGCTCGATCAGCTTGACCTTGCTTTCGCCTGCCGTGATGGCCGAGAGCACGATGATCGGCAGGTCAGCGCGTCGCTTGATCTGCGCGGCCACCTCCTCGCCATCCATGCCGGGCATCATCAAGTCGAGCACGATGATCTCGGGCCAGCCCTTGTCGAGCTGCTGGAGCGCCTCCTTTCCCGAGCGCGCGGTCGACACGCTGAACCCGTCGCGCTTCAGGCGTTCGGCGAGCTGGACCAGTAGCTGGACATCGTCGTCGACGAGCAGAATCCGTCGCGCGGCAGGTTGGCGCCGGCGTGCGCCGGAGAGTGGGCGACGATTAACGGCTCGCCCCGCTTCCGTTTCCTGCAGCGTTGCTGCTTGATCCGCCGTTGGCCTTGCCATTTGCATTGCCATTCCCGACCCCTCCGGCGTTCTTGTTTCCCCCGGCATTCACCGTGTTGATGGGATTTCCGCGCGCGCCGCGGTTTCCATCGTTGTTCGCGTCAGAACCGGCAATCGCGGGGCTTCCACCGTTGGAATAGACACCGGCCTTGCCGCTCGCACTTGCGCTGGTGGTGGAGTTGATGGTCAGGTTCACGACCGCGTTGGCATGTTGCGTGCCGGCAGCGTCCGGCTTCCCAGCACCATTGCCATTCCCAACGTTGCCGTTGCTTCCGGGGACGCCACTGGTTCCAGCGCCGGCGCCGTCGGGGATGGGGATTCCGGTAACGTGCGCGTGGCCGTCGGACTTGCCAGTGGCCTTGCCATTTCCGACGCTGTTGCCGCTCCCGGTGCCGCCACCATTGCCGCTCCCTGGGTTGTTCCCATTCGCGGCGGCACCATGAGCATTCCCGCTGTTGCCGCTGTTTCCGGGGATGCCGCTGGTTCCAGCGCCGGCGCCACTGGGAACGGGGGTTCCGGTGACAGGCGACTGGCCATTGGCCTTGCCGTGTGCCTTGCCATTCCCGGCACCATTACCTCTCCCCGGGGCGTTCCCGTTTCCGACACCGTTTCCTGGGGCGTTTCCATTTCCGTGGCTGTTCCCATGGCCAGACCCGTTGCCGACGCCGTTCCCGTCGCCGAGCCCCTTGCCCCCGGCGTTGCCGTTTCCGGCGCCCTCGCTCGACGCCCAGGCAGGAGGCCCGTGAGGCGGATCCGGCCGAGGCACCTCGGCCGACCCGAGGCTCCCGCTGGGTTCGGCAGGCGGAGCGGGCGTGGGGGTGGAACCTGGCGGTAGCACACGAACGACGATCCCGGTCGGCGGGCCGCTTGAGCCGAAGCTGATCGCCAGTACGACGCCGGCGCTGTTCCGGAACAGGAACCACCCTGCTGCTTCGCCCGTTGGGAGATATCCCGCCGCCCTGAGCTCGGCGACGTAGGCGAGCCGGGCCTGGGCCGGCGGCAGGTTCGTCGTGAAGCCGTACACCATGGCGTTTGCGTCCGTTCCGCCGCCCTGCGCGCCCATGACAAGCGTGGCCTGCGCCGGCATCGGGATGTCCGAGGGCAGCACCGCCTGCGAGGCCGCTCCGCTGCCCCCTGTCGCACACGCGGCGGCCAACACCGCGGCCCCCACAAGTGCCCCACACCTCGCGCTCGCGTTCCGAAACTTCACGAATGCGAACCGCCTTGAGCTGTGCCCCGAACTCCGGGAGCGCCATCGTAGCAGTGGTCCGTCGGCTCGTGCTCGTCGTGGCGCATATCCGCAATCTGCACTGAAATGTTGAAGCATGGTAATCGGTAAGGTTCGGCCGGTTGTCGAGCCGAGTTCTTGGATGCAGGCCCAATTGAGAGCCGAGCGTCGCAGGTTCTAGGCGCATGGAATCATGCAAAGTTGCCCGGTATATCGCTGTGGTTTGGCGGCTGAACAGAGCAATGAGTCGCTGTCGTTCATGGTGCTGCTGGTCACCGGAAAGTGCGTCTCACGTCCTTCATTGTGCGTATGATAGGCCGCAACGTCAGGCGAAAGTACTGGACGAGCAGGTACCAATGGGCAAGAATGGCCTGGTCAAGCACTGGATCTGTTTGGCCCTGTCCAGCCGGGCAACTGCACTTATTCGAAGATCCTCGCGTATCGAGGGAGGCTGACATCGATGGACTCGCTCATGAATCCGCACGGAGGGGGCAGGCGGGTGCGCGGACGTGCTCTCACCGTTGGCACGGCGACCGTCGGGCTCGTCGCGCTCATGCTTGTCGGCACCGCCGGCACTGTGCTGGGACATGCCGTCACGGCCGTCTCCGGGACGGTCGACTGCGCTGGCAACTACACCATCTCCGTGACAGGCGACGTGTACGACCCGGTTCACCTATTCATCACGGTTGGTGGCACCACCATCGACGAGGGTCTGCAGGGGAGCAACCAATCCACGCGGACTTTCGGCCCGTATACGGGCACGGGGGCTTACGCGGGCGAGCCGATCGCGGCCTATCCGAGCGACAACCCAAACAATCGCGCCACGAACACGCTGGTGGCACAGCCGTCGGACTGCCATGCAACCCTGAAGCTGGTCAAGCAGCTCAGCGGGAACGCGCCGTCGGGCGATCACGCAAGCGACTGGACGCTCTCGGCCACAGCGACTGACGCAAGCACCCCGGCCCTGACCGGCAAGACTCCCGTCACGGGCCAAGTCGCTCCCGGCACGTACAACCTGTCCGAGTCCGGCGGGCCGAGCGACAGCGGGAACTACACAGCCAGTTCGTGGGCTTGCGTAAGCAACTCGTCCGGTGGGGGCGGCGCTTCGAACGTCGTGTCCAGCAACCCCCTGACGCTCGCTGCCGGTGACAGCGTCACCTGTACCATCACCAACTCCTACAGCCCGCCCCAAGGCCCGACCGTGAACCTGACCGTCGAGAAGCTGATCTGCCCGAGCTACGGGGTGGTGCCCGCCAACAGCAACTACGCGAGCGAGGCGGACTACCCGAACGGGAAGACGCTCGACACGAGTTACCAGACCGCCCTCACTAATCCGGTGACCGACACCCCAGAGGGATGCGTGCCGGCCAGCGGGTGGCAGTTCGACGTCGGGACCGGCGCAGGCGGCCATGACTACATTGGGACCGTCGCGCACATCCTCACGACGGGCTCCGGTGGTACCGCGACACTCGTGCTCAAGTCTGCCGAGGTGGCCATGATCCAGTCCGCGAAGACATGGGATCAGGGCCTACTCGTCAAGGAGGAGATGCAGGCCGGAGCAACGTTCGGCGAACTCCGCTGTTACCGCGACATCGAGAACGGCGACAACCTGGAGTCGATCTACAACCTGCAGAGCAGCGACGTGACGAACGGCGTCGCGAACCTCTACTGCATCGCCTACAACGTCGCGCCGCCGGGCACGATCATCGTCAAGAAGGTCGTCGCCAACGCCTACGGTGGATCGACCAACCCAGCGCAGTTCTCGCTCTATGTGCAGGACTCGAAGGAATCCAATGTGCCCGGCAGCCCGGCAGCCGGATCGCTGACCGGCACCTCCTACACGCTCCCGGCGGGCACGTACTCCGTCGGGGAGACCACGCCGATCCCGTCCGGCTACCAGCTGACGGACATCTCGTGCGGCCCGCAGTCGGACCAGCAGAGCACCGTCCCGGCAGGACTGGACTCTTCGACCGATCTGAATCCGGCGACGGTCGATCTGGTCTCCGGCGAGACGGTGGTCTGCACTGTCACGAATGACGGGATCCCGCCGCAGCTGACGGTGGTCAAGCACGTCGACAACTCGGCCGGCGGCACCGCCTCGGCTTCGGACTTCCAGATGACGGTGAACGGGACCAACGTCCAGCCTGCCGCTTCCTTCCCGGGGAGCGAGACGGGTACGACGGTCACCCTCAACGTCGGCTCCTTCAGCGTCACCGAAACCCACCGACCCAACTACGTCGAGACCACCTCGGGCGATTGCTCCGGCGCCATCGCCCTGGGTGACCAGAAGACCTGCACGGTCACCAACACCTACATGCCGCCGCCCCCGCCTCAGCAGGGTTTCTTCTACTTCACCAAGACGGTGACCGGGAACCTGAATGGCTGGGCCGGGGGCACGTTCAGCTTCACCGTGACCTGCAACGGGCAGGCCAGCAGCGTCAACCTGCCCGTGCCCGCCTCGGGCGGCTCGGTCTCGTCGCAGGTCTTCGGCCCCTTCAACCCCGGCGTGACCTGCTCCGTCTCCGAAGGCGCGCTTCCGGCAGCCGGCACCAACGCCACCTGGGTGAACAGCCCGACGTACTCGCCGGCGGCGAGCGTCACGGTCATCAAGGACACGAGCACGACGGTGACGGTGACGAACACGCGCACCATGACGTCCACCCCGCCACCGACATCCACCCCTACCCCCACGCCCCCGGCAACTCCCACGGCATCGGCCACGGCTTCACCGTCGCCGAGCGGCTCGGTCCTGGGTGCGACCGGAAGGCCGGGAAGCACGGGCGGCGTTGAGGGCGTGACCAGTCCGCCCTCTCTGCCGCCTACGAACAGCGCACCTGCTGGAGACGGCGGCCAGAGCAACGACAGCCTGCTTCTGCTCCTGGGCGCTCTCGGCGCGACGTCGATGGCCCTGGTCGGCGTGACCGGTCTCCGCGGTCGTCTCCTGGAACGCCCGGATCGGCGGTGAGCTGCTTCTCCCGGGGCCGATGAGCCCCATCCGGCAGACGACGGGCGGTGACCCTGACGCCGCCCGTCGTCTCAACTCCCCGCCCGCGGACGTCCTGCACAAACCCGGCCGTCGCGAACCCGAACCGCGACGCGGTCAGGGACGTCGGCCAATCCAAGGTCGGCGACGCGGACCACCACCTCGGGGCGACCTCCGTTGTCCCGGCCGGCATCATTGCGCTGATGGCCGAGAGACTTGACCTCTATGCGATCGGTGGACCCGCGGACGCCGCGCGCGGAGATGCGTGCCGCGTACCGGGCGCTCGCGCGGCGTCATCATCCCGACCTCGCAGGCGGCTCGCACGAGAAGATGGCCGCGCCCAACAACGCCTGGTCGGTCCTCAGCGACCCCGTCGCGCGCGCCGAGTACGACTGGGACGTTTGCGCCGGGGCTGAAGCCAGCGGCTTGTGACACACTCGATCAGTCGCTCCGACCAGATCACCGACGCCGCGACGGGCGAGCTACCGGCAGCACTCGCCGGATTGATCCAGCCACGTGGTCCGCGTACTGACCGACCTCGCCTACCAGCTCGAGCAGCGCAGGGTGTGCGTACGAGGATGCGAGCGCGGCCAGGACGAGCACCACGCCGAGCCACGCCCCGAGCGTCGTGTAGGTGCTGATCGCGAGCGCCGCGGCGAGGGCGATCTCGCGGCGCACGATCAGCATCGCGGGGATCGCGAAGAGCAACCCGAAGAAGTGCAGGTCGGGCGACCCGATCAGCGTCAGCAGGCCGACCCAGGCCGCGGCGTGCCGGCGGGGCACCGCGAACACGAGCAGCACCGACAGCAGGCCGCCGGCGACGGCGAGCGGGAACGGCAGGAAGTGCAGCAGCGAGATGCCGCCGACGGACAGTCCGGGCTGCGCGGCGCGGCGCGCCTGGGCGAGCCAGTCGAACCAGATCGGGAGGCCCGTCAGGGGGAGCGTCACGAGGACGAGCGACACGGCGGCGATCAGGCCGAGCACTCCGGCTTTCGGCCGCCGCCGGAGCAGGTAGAGCCAGGGGTGGACCTGCGACGTCTTCAGCAGCGCGATGAACACGCCGAGCACGCCGTCGACGAGGGCCGGACGGGGACGCACCTCGGCAGCCGTTTCGGGAGCGGAATGATCCGCGCTCACGTCGCGGTCGCGGATCGGTCGCACCCGCGCGAGGATCGATGCCCCGTCGGGAGCGGAGGGTGCCTGCCCGGGTCGGTCGACGAGGAGCGCGACGAACGCCGCGAACAGCAGCACCTGGACGTTGAGGCCGAGCAGCGGCTGCAGGTACGGCGCCCAGGCGAGCGCGAGCGGCCACGTCCAGGCCGGCATCCCGAGTCGGCGCAGTGTCCAGACCGCGGCGCCGAGGCTGAGCGCGCCCCACGCGATCGCGACCGGTTCGAGCGGGAGCGTGGCGAACGGTGCCACGAAGGGGAGCACGAACGGCGGATACAGGAACGGCTGGCCGGGTCCCGACGTGACCGCGAAGCTGGAGGCGAGGTACGGCTGGCCGCCGTGCAGCCAGCGATCGGCGGCTCGGAGCGGGATCTCGATGTCGACCGCGAGCGGGTACGTGGGTGCCAGTCGCAGGAGCGTGGCCAGGACGGAGACCGCGGTGAT
>JAJYNP010000141.1 GCA_021786265.1 Chloroflexota bacterium | reverse complement strand
GCGGTTCGTGATGCCGTACCAGTACGGCAACCCGGCGAACCCGCTGGCGCACTACGAGGGCACGGCCGAGGAGATCATCGCGGACTGCCCCGAGGTGGACGTGTTCATCGCCGGGCTCGGGACCGGCGGCACGCTGACCGGCGTGGGTCGCCGCCTCCACGAGCACAACCCGGAGGCGCGCATCATCGCGGCGGAGCCGATGCCGGGCGAGAACGTGCAGGGGCTCCGGTCGCTCGACGAGGGGTTCGTGCCGGAGGTCTTCGACCCGTCGATCCTCGACGCGAAGTACCTGGTCTCCAACGGCGACGCGATCGCTGCGCTCCGGGCGCTGACCGAGCGCGAGGGGATCTTCGCGGGGGTGTCGTCGGGCGCGGCGCTGGTCGCCGCGGCCCGGGTAGCGCGCGAGATAGAGCACGGCACGATCGTGGTGCTGCTCGCGGACGGGGGCTGGAAGTACCTCTCGGGCGGGATCTGGACGCGCGACCTGGACGAGATGGAGCGCGACCTGGAGTCGCGGAGCTGGTGGTGAGCGGGGGCTCGCCGGCCGCCGGGGGATCGCCGTCCGCCCGACTGCCGCGCGCTCTTCGCGACGAGCTCGTCACGTGGGCCCGGGCCGGCTACCCGAACGAGGCCTGCGGCATCCTCTCCGGCACGCGCTCCCACGACGAGGGTGGTGCCCCGCTCGCGTTCCACGGCCTCGCGAACGCCGCGGCCTCGCCATACCGCTACCTGATCGATCCAGGGGAGCAGCTCCGGCTGATGCTTGCGCTCGACGACGCCGACCAGGCCACCTGGGGGATCTTCCACTCGCACGTCCGGTCGCCCGCGGAACCGTCGCCGACCGACATCGGGCTCGCGTTCTACCCCGATGCGCTCTACCTGCTCTGCTCGCTGGCCGACATGGACGCGCCGGTGGTGCGGGCGTGGCGGATCCGAGACGGCGCGGTGACCGAGGTCCAGCTCGAGATCGACGACTAGCCCGGATCCGGCAGCCGATCCGCCGGCATGGCCTTCAGGATCCGCACGCCGCCCAGCGCCGCCGCGACGTGCCCGTCGCCGTGTCGCCTTGCCTGGTCGAGCTGGTCGTACGTCAGGATCAGCGGGACGACCAGGCGTCCGAGGCGCCTCCCCATGAGGGCGAGCCGCGCCATCAACCCACCCGGGTCGTCGATCTCACCGACGACGAGCAGGTCGAGATCGCCGTGGGTCGTCACGCTGCCGGGCTCCGTGATCGGACCGTACGCGTATACCGCGGAGGCGCGGTCGCCACGGAGTGCTTCCGCCACCGGGAGGTCGACCAGGGCGGTCGCGTAGGCCATCGGGTAGTGGAGGCTGTCGGGGTTCGGGCCAAACCTGTCACGGCCGGCCCGGCGCGTGCGCCGGACGAGGCCCCGCTTCTCGAGGGTGGCAAGCGCCGACTCGGCCGGCGCATATGCAAGCTCCGCTGAACGCGCGAGGTCCGCGGTTGAGAGCGGGGCGGCCGCATGCAGCATCAGCACCGTGTTGACCCGCGCGAGCGAGTAAGGAAGCATCCTGGGCCCTCCCATCGGCGGAATGCGAAACGGCACGACCGCGCCGGCGAGGCGGGGTGAGCTGCGGTTCTGGGCGGGGGGGCGGCAGGCGACCTGGGCGGGGTCCTCCCCGCCGGAAGGGTCCCGGCGAATGACTATACAAAGTATCGCGTCGGGAGCCACCCGTGTCACCAGTTCAACCGCCGCGCTGTGGACAACCGCCGCAGCACGCCTGATCTCCGCACGCGCAGCCTCCGCGCCCTCGACCTCCCATGTGGGCGGGTCGGGCACAGTGCGATACAAAGTATCGCCGGCCCGTGGGGGGCCGGGACGGGACGGCGAGCCCGCTGGGGGGGCCGGGACGGGACGGCGAGCCCGCTGGGGGGCCGGGACGGGACGGCGAGCCCGCTGGGGGGCCGGGACGGCGGCCAGGGGGCGCCAGTCGCCGGTCCTCAGGCGCGGAAGGCCGCGAGCAGCGCCACGCCCACGGCAATCGCTCCGACGCCCGCGACCTGGACGCGACTGAGCCGCTCGCGGAACAACACCCACGCGGCAACGGCGGCGATGGCCGCGAACTCGGAGCCCAGGACGGACGCGATGGCGATCCCGTGCTCAGACGCGACGGTGTAGATGGCGAAGCCCACCACCTCCATGGCGCCCGAGGCCGTGACGAACGGCGCCGCACGCCGCGTGAGTCGCAGCCTGCGCGTGAACAGCAGCGGAAGCGCGATGAACACGCACCCGACGAGGCGCGCCGGGAGGACGACCCAGGCGATCGGGAGGTCTGCACTGACCTGCCCGGCCGAGAACAGCACGGTCCCGAACGCGAGGGCCGCACCGAACCCGAGCAGCGCGGGCACCAGCCGGGCCGTGCGCTCGCCCTCCTTCGGCTTCGAGGACGGATCGAGCCCGGCCGCCAGGACGATTCCGCCGGCGATCAGCGCGAGCGAGCCGCCGACGGCCGGCGCGATGGCTTCCCCGGCGATGGCGGCGATGACCGCAGCGACGGCCCCTTCGGCCGAGGCGATGGGTGCGACCACGCCCACCCGGCCCAGCCGCAGCCCCGCGTATTCGAGCAGGAGCCCCGCGACGTTGCCGGCACCGACCAGGAAGAGCCAGAACGCGGAGCGTGGATCGAGGGTCGCGGGCTCGGTGAGCACGAACGGCGCCACGATGACGAGGCCGATCGTCATGACCCAGGCAAGCGTGAGCCGGGCGCCGATCAGCCGGCTGGCCTCCGCCGACGACATCGTGGTGACGGTCCAGCAGATGGCCGCGCCGAGTCCACCGAGAATCGCGATGGTGGTCCCGGTCACTGGTCGGTGCCGCGGCCGTCGCGCAGGCCGGCTGCCGGCTGCGCTTCCGCAGCGTCGGTGCCGATCCGCCCCGCCTCGTCGTGATGGTGCGCGGCGGCCGGAAGCCCGTGCACGGTCGCCCCGGTCGCCCCGGTCGCCGCGTGCTCCTCGACCCACCGCGCCGCGGGCACGGCCCAGTACTCCGCCAGCGCCTCGAGCCGGCCGGAGCAGGCCGCGCGCGTCTGCTCGAAGGCCGCCCACGCCGCGTCGATCGGCTCCGGGTCGTAGCCGGCGGTTGCCATGCGGCGGTGTGCCTCGGCGAAGTCTGCGAGGGCCACCCCGGGTCCCTCGTGCCGCAGGCCGATGAAGTTGCCGATGCCCTCGACGAAGTGGCCCCCAACCCGCCTGGCCAGCTCCGCCTGCGCGCGCGACACGCCGTGGATCGTGGTGCTCACGAGGGCGACGACGCCCAGCCCGCTGGACGCGGAGGTGAGCGTCACCATCCTCGCGAGCGGGCCGACCGCCAGCCGCGCCAGCTGAGCGCGATGCGGAGCGCACCGGCGACGAAGGCGAGAGGCTCCATACGCGCCGATCATCCCATGGAGCGCGGGATGCTTCCGGGCGCCTTGGCGCCGGTGGGGCGCCTTTGGGGCCGCCTTGGCGCCGGTGGGGCAGGGGTGGCGGTTGCGGCGCCCGTGTGTGCCGGCCTGCCCCCCGGTCGCGCGGCTACTTCTGCGGCGGTTGCGGCGGCCGCGTGCGCCTCAGGACCTCGAGCCGCTGCTCGTACTCGTCGGGCGCGATCTCACCGCGGGCGAACCGCGCCCGGAGGATCTCCTCCGGGTCATCCGGCCGGGTCGGTGGCCCCCAGTAGCGGTCCGATGCCCGCGACCCGGAGAGCAGGCGCACCACCACCAGGATGAAGAGTCCGATGACGACGAGCCAGATCAGCATTCCGATGAGTCCGCCGACCCAGCCACCCGGGCCGACGTGCCAACCCCAGTACATCATTCGGTGTCACCATGGATTCGACGTTGTCGCTCGGCGTTTCCGGCGACTACCTGCGTATCCTGGCGCGGAACACTGAAGAGCAGCTGAACGCCACCTCGGCCCGCGACTCCCGGCGGCAGGTCAACTCCGCGGCCGCCGCGTCTCCGCCAGGTGCGCCTTCCAGCCGGTCGGATCGCTGTCGATGCTGCTGCCCTGCCAGCCGCACGTGCAGGTCACCTGGCGCATCCGGTGCCGGTACTCCTCGATCACGTGCTTGACGAGCGGCATCCCGTCGGCCCCGGCCGGCTCCGGCTTTCGCGGCGGTCCCGATCGTTGCCAGTGCATGGTCCTGGATGCCCGTCCAGCGTCAGTCGTTGGCCCCGCGGACGTGGGTCGCGCGCGGTCCCCGCGGGCTCGGCTCGACCTCGAACACGACCCGCTCGCCTCCCGCCAGCCGGTCGAAGTCGAGCGACTGCTCGACGGCGCTCCGATGGAAGAAGTACTCCTTGCCGTCCTCGGCCGTGATGAAGCCGAAGCCGCGGTCGGCGACGACCTTCTTGACGGTACCGGTGGTCATGTTGACCTTCCTCTCCGCTTCCCGAGCTGGAAAACGCAGGCGCAGGTCCGAGAAGGGGAGACCACGCGGTGCATCGCCGACATTCGGCGATGACACAGTCTAGTCCTGCATTCGGTTGACCACCTGCGACCTCATCGCCTTCACCAGCCCCGACTCTGTCGGCGTGCTGCCCAGTCCCAGCCGCGCCCCCACCCGCGCCGGCAGTGTCGGCTCCAGGTACGTCGACGCCAACGCCGGCCAGTTCGGCTCCGCGAACACGTCGGCCGGCGTCCCATCGAGCACGATCCGCCCCGCCCGCATCACCACCACCCGGCGCGACGTCTCCGCCACGAAGCGCATGTCGTGGCTGATCGTGATCACCGTGCGCCCCTCGTCCGACAAACGCTCGATGATGGCCCGCACCCGCGCCACGCCCGGCGCATCCTGTCCCGTCGTCGGCTCGTCCAGGATCACCACCGGCGTGCCCATCGCCAGGATCGAGGCGATCGCCAGCAGCTTGCGCCGCGAATACCCCAGGTCGTACGGGTTGTGGTCGGCCACGTGGGCCAGGCCCACCGCGTCGAGCGCCTCGTCCACCGACCCATTCAGCGCCGCCCCACTGCGGCCCAGGTTCCGCGGCCCGAACGCGACCTCCGCCCGGACCCGACCGGCGAAGATCTGGCGGTCCGGGTTCTGGAACGCCAGCCCGACCCTGGCCGCCAGCTGGGCGACATGGAAGCGTGCCGCGTCCTCGCCGCCCACCAGCACGCGTCCCTCGGTCGGCCGCAACAGCCCGTTGAGCTGCCGGACGAGCGTGGACTTGCCGGATCCGTTCTGTCCGACGATCGCGACACGCTCCCCAGGATCGACCCGCAGGTCCACCCCGTCGAGGGCGCGCGTCCCGTCGGGGTAGACGAAGACGACCGATTCGACGGCGATCGGGATGCTCACGCTCGACCGTCCCCGCCGCCCGGGCGGTCGATTGCGCCGGATGGTCTCGCCGGCCCACCGTCTCCCCGGCTGCGCTCCTCGACGGGGCCGAGCGCCCCCGCCGGCAGGGCCTGGTCCGGATCGAGCCCCGCGGCCGAGATCGCTCGCCTCAGCCGGACGGCCGCCGGCGGCTCGACCCCCAGCTCCGGGAGCCGCGGATCGGCCAGCATCGCCGCCGCCGGTCCCGACTCGACCACCCGTCCCCCGTCGATCACCACCACCTCGTCGGCCAGCGCCGCCAGCAGCTCGGTCTTGTGCTCGACGATCAGGATCCCCGTCCCGGTCCCCCCGGCGAGATGCGCCAGCGCCTCGCCCACCAGTCGCGTGCCCTGCGGGTCGAGCTGGCTGGTCGGCTCGTCGAGGACCAGGTAGGCGGGTCGGAGCGCCAGCACGGACGCCAGCGCCACCAGCTGCGCCTGCCCCCCGGAGAGCCGCGCGGGGTCCTTCGGCGCCAGCGCCTCGATGCCGAGCGTCGCCAGGGCCCACTCGACCCGCCCGACGATCTCGGCGAGCGGCAGCCCCAGGTTGCGGGGCCCGAACGCCAGCTCCTCGTAGACCGTGACGGCGGTGCCGGAGAGCTGCGTGGTCGGGTTCTGGAACAGGACGCCGCAGCGCTGTGCCAGCTCGTGCGGCTTCAGCGATCGCGTCTCTACGCCGTCCATCGTCACCGAGCCGTGGAGGCGTCCGCCGATCGACGCGGGCGCCAGCCCCGACGCGACCAGGCACACTGTGCTCTTGCCGGCCTCGTTCGGGCCGACCAGGCCGACCACGCGCCCCGGGGTCACTTCGAGGGTGACGCCGGCCAGCACGTCGCGAGCCGTCCCCGCGTACCGATAGGTGGCGCCGGCCAGGGCGAGCGTCATGCGCGACACCCCCGGCCAGCCGCCGCCGCGGTTGTGCCGGGGACCACTTCCGGGCGGCCCGTCACGGCAGATGCAGCACGCCGGCGATCTCCGCGGCGATCGCCGCGACGGCGCCCAGGAACAGTGCCCAGCGGAGGAGGCGCTGCGCCCCACTGTCGGGGAGGCGCCGCAGCGCGGTCCGACGGGCCGGTGCCGAGAACGCGCGCGCCTCGAGCGCCATGGTCTGTTCCTCGACCTCGGTGAGTGCCCCGAAGATGACCGGGGCCGCGAGCGGAACCACGCCCCTGGCGCGCCGCCAGAAGCGGCCTTCCGTGTCCAGCGCCCGTGCTCTCTGGGCGTCGATGATTTCCGCCGCCCGCTCGATCGTGCGCGGGACCGTGTTCACGGCCGCGCCCACGATGAAGACCAGCCGTCGGCCCACCCCGCGCCGCTCGAGGTCGGAGAGGAGATCGTCGGTGGGAGTCGTCAGGTAGACCAGTGCCAGGGCGAGCGAGATGGCCAGCAGGCGCAGCGTCACCTCGACGCCGAAGGCGAGGCCGCTCCACGTCGGGGCCAGCGGTCCGAGCCGGACGATGGGGTCGGTCGCGCCCGGGAGCAGGAACGTGTTGATCAGCAGGATCGAGCCCACCACCGGAAGCGTCAGCGACGCCACGATGGCCAGCTGCCGCGCGACACCAGCGATCAACGCCACCGCCGCGAGGAGCCACAGGACGACCACGGGCCCGGTCCAGTGGCCGGCTCCGAACGCGACCGCCACCTCGACCAGGCCGATGACGAGCTTGGTCGCGGGGTTGAGCGAGCGGTACGGGCCGCTCGGGGGGCGAAGGACGAATGCAGGAAGCCGTGCGGCCGCGCCGGCCACCCCGAGGCTGTCGTCCCGCGTCACGAGCAGATCACTTCGTCTCCGTCGCGACCGCCTTCTCACCGTTCGGGAACCGCGCGACGAACCGTGTCGACAGGCTGGTGATGATGAAGAACACGACGAAGCTGGTGATCATCTTGTCGAGAGGGTCGGAGAGCAGGCCCTGCTTCAGGGTGGATGCGTAGAGGCTGTCTCCCCCGGCCCGAAACGCCGCCACGAGGGCGTCGACGCCACTCCCGGTCACGCCGCCGAAGACGATCGCAGCGATCGGGGCCGACACGATGGCCGCCACGATCCCGGTGATGAGCCCGGCGCCGACCGCATACACCGCTCCCGCGTCGCGTCGCAGGAACAGCGCCCAGCCGATGAGGAGCACGAACGCGGTCATGACGAAGAAGAAGAAGACCCGCGACTGGTCCAACGTGATGGCCGAGTTTCCGAAGACGTTGTTGTTGAACGCGGTGGTGCTGCCGTACGCGCGACCGTAGGTGTACAGCGCCACGCCCCCCACGATGATCACCGCGATGACGGCGCCGATGGCGGCCCGTCCGGGATCACCCTTGCGCGACCGGAAGAGGCCGAGCTGCCCCCAGATGCCCGCCAGGATCCCGATGACAGCCGCCGTGATGGCAAAGGGGCCGATGGTGGTGGTGCCGATCGGGGCAGGCAGCAGGTAGCCCCAGATCAGGTTGGCGAGCGCGCCCGTCACGAGTCCTGCCAGCGGCCCGGCCAGCACGCCGACCAGGATGGTGCCGATCGAATCCAGGTAGATCGGCAGCTTCAGGGCCTGCTGGACGGTCGCGCCGAGAACGATGTTGATCGCGATCGCGACTGGGATCAGGACAATGACCCGGGTGGGGAACTGCCGCGAGATCCAGTTCATCAACCTCTCCTCCCGTGATCGCGGGGCCGCGAGTCAGCCTCACGGCGCACAGCTTGCCACGTTGCCGGCCTGAACGGCGGGCGCGAGCATCGTCGTTTACGGGCCGCTCCAGGGCCGGGGGAGGCACTCCAGGCCCCTGCGCACCGGATTCCAGCCGTCGGTCGTTCCTCCGGCGGGCATCCGGCGGATTCCTCGGCTTCTGGCCCCTGCTACCGTTCGTGGCGCGCCGCCAGTCCCCCCAGCCGGTCGACCAGGCGGTCCAGGAACACCCCCGCGTCCGCCTCGACGGCCACGTCGGCATTCGCGGTCCGGCCCCACAGGTGGCGCCAGTCGGCCACCGTCTGCCCGGCCGTGATCGCGCCGGCGACCTCCACGTCCACGGCCACCGGTGTGGCCCGGGCGAGCGCGGCGTCGAGCGCGACGGCGACGACCAGGGGATCGTGGATGAAGGCCCCGTAGAAGCGGTCGTACCGTTCGTGGAACTCCATGTAGAAGCGGAGCGAGTCGGCCAGGTAGCGGAGCACTGGATTGGCGGGGACGGGCCCGTCCGCCGATCGCACCCGGGCCTCCAGCGCGGCCCCGTCCGTCCCGGCGCGCCGGCCCAGGCTGGCGAAGTGCTCGGGGAGCAGCTTTGCCAGCTCGGTCACGTCGAGGCCCAGGGCCAGGGCACGGGGCACCGACGCGTCGCGGCCGATCGCCGACGCCCAGGCCCGGAACACGATCTGCGCCGCCTCAGGGTCGACGTGGATGTTCCACTCGCTCACCGGCGTGGTGTTGCCCGGTGCGCGGTAGGTGCCGCCCATGATCACGAGACGCCCGAGCAGGCGCGGCAATTCCGGCTCGCGGAGCACCGCCAGCGCGACGTTCGTGAGCGGCGCGAGCGTGACCAGCGTGATCTCGCCCGGCCGGCGGCGCGCCTCCTGGACGATCAGGTCGGCCGAGTGCCGCGGGGAGAGCGGCATGGTCGGCGGCGGGAGCTCCGCCCAGCCTATGCCGCGCGGCCCGTGCGTCTCCGGCGTGGTGACCAGCTCGCGCAGGACCGGCACCTCGCGCCCGAGTGCCACCTCCACGTCGGTCCGGCCCGCCAGCTCGAGCACGGCCCGCGTGTTCTCCGCCACCTGCCGGGCGTCCACGTTCCCGGCCGTGCAGGTGACGGCCACGATCTCCGCCTCCGGCGAGGCGCAGGCGTAGAGCAGGGCCAGGCCGTCGTCGATGCCGGTGTCGCAGTCGATGATGAGCGGGACCGAGCCGGAGGTCACGGGGTCGATCGTATCCGGGATCGGGGGGAGCGCGCTGGCCGCTGGGAGCGCGCGGTATATCAGCGGGGGGAGCGCGCCGGTCGCTGGGAGCGCGCTGGCCGGCCGGCCTTCGACGACCAGGACGCACTGGTGCAAACGCCATACAAAGTATGGCGGGATGAGCACGGCCGCCAGGATGAGGTCAGACCGCACGTCTCCGCGCACGGACGATCGCGCCGTACATCCGATCGCCGACCTCGTGAGTCGGCACGATCTCGACCGCCTCCAGCCCGGCCGCCCGCAGCCCCGCCTCGTACTCGGCGAACGAGAGCGCGCCCGAGACGCACTCCGCGTAGCCGCCCCGCTCGGCGCGCTCCGCCGGCGTCAGCTCGTCGGCGGCCACGACGTCGCTCACGCCCACGCGCCCGCCCGGACGCAGGACGCGCGCGATCTCGCGGAAGACCGCCGGCTTGTCGGCCGCCAGGTTGATCACGCAGTTCGAGATCACGACGTCGACCGACGCGTCGGGGAGCGGCATCGCCTCGATCGTGCCCTTCACGAACGCCACGTTCGTCGCGCCCGCCTCGGCCGCGTTCCTGCGGGCCAGCTCCAGCATCTCGTCCGTCATGTCCAGGCCGATCGCGCGCCCGGCCGGTCCCACGCGCCTCGCCGACAGCAGCACGTCGATGCCACCCCCGGACCCGAGGTCGAGCACGGTCTCGCCCTCGCGAAGCTCCGCGACCGCGATCGGGTTGCCGCAGCCGAGACTCGCCAGCACCGCAGCGCCCGGCAGCTCGGCGAGCTGGAGCGCGTCGTAGAGCGCTGGGCCGAACAGGTCGGCGGACGTGTCGGCGCAGCAGGATCCGGTCGTGTCGGTCGGCCCGCAGCAGTCGAGCACAGGGAGCTGGCGTGGGCCCCGCGGGAGCTGATCGCGGGCCGCCAGCACCTCCCGCGCGGCCTCCGCGTAGCGCTCGCGCACGAGCTCGTGGATCGACTGCGTCATGGTCGGGCACGCGCCTCGCGCTCGAACTCCTCGGCCCGCATGGGGGCCAGCGCCTGGAGGGCATACATCGTTGATTCTCCCGGTACCTGTGAGTCTCGTGTCTCGACGACACCGGCAGGGTAATGTCCAAATCGATCATTGTCAATATAGATGCTGGCCGATATCATGGCCCGGTGAAGCGCTCGCTCGATCCCACCGTCCGGCTGCTGCAGGCCCTGGCCGACCCGGCCCGCCTCTCGATCGTCCGCCAGCTGGCATCGGAGCGGGACGTGTGCGCCTGCGACCTGGCCTGTTGCGGGGAGCTCTCTCAGCCCACTGTCTCGCACCACCTCCGGGTGCTCCGCGAAGCAGGTGTGGTCAGCGCCGAACGGCGCGGCACCTGGGTGCACTACTCGCTGATGCCGGAGGCGGTCGCGCAGCTGCGGGTGCTGGCGCAGGGCCTGGAGCCGGTCGGGCCGAGACCCGCATCCGACCTCGGCGGGCGCCGGCTCCGGGTGCTGCAGGGAGCGGGCCCGCAACAGTAGGCGGCACGGGCGCGGCAGACGGCTCCGGGCGGCGGTACGATTCGCGCTCGACGTCATCGTGGGCGGCGCGTCTCGGGGGGCCGCGACCCGGCCATGGCGAGCGAGCGGTCACCGTCGCGATGCCTCGACGAGGAGAGCAGTCCACATGGATCCACAGTCCTCGAACAACGCCGCCGATCGGGATCGGGCGATCCCGGTCACCGTGATCCCTGGCGACGGGGTGGGCCCGGAGATCGTCCGCTCGGCGATGCGGATCATCGAGGCCGCCGGCGTGCCGATCGCCTGGGAGAAGGCGGAGGCGGGCGCCGAGGTCTTCCGCCGTGGCGACAGCTCGGGCGTCCCGCAGGCCACGCGAGATTCGATCGAGCGCACCCGCGTCGTCCTGAAGGGCCCGCTCGAGACGCCCGTGGGGTTCGGCGAGAAGAGCGCGAACGTCACCCTGCGCAAACTCTTCGAGACCTACGCCAACGTCCGGCCCGCGCGCGAGCTGCCCGGCGTCCCGACCCGCTACAGCGGCGAGGGCGTGGACATGATCATCGTCCGCGAGAACATCGAGGACCTCTACGCCGGCATCGAGCACATGCAGACGCCCGACGTGGGGCAGGGCCTGAAGATCATCACCCGCAAGGGGTCCGAGAAGATCATCCGGTACGCCTTCGAGCTGGCCCGGCGCGAGGGGCGCTCGAAGGTCACCTGCGCGACCAAGGCGAACATCATGAAGTTGACCGAGGGGCTCTTCAAGCGTGTCTTCGAGGAGATGGCGCCGGAATACCCGGAGATCCAGGCCGAGCACCTCATCATCGACAACGTCGCCCACCAGATGGCCAAGAGCCCGACCCAGTTCGACATCATCGTGACCACCAACCTGAACGGCGACATCATCAGCGACCTCGCCTCGGGGCTGGTGGGCGGCCTCGGGTTCGCCTCCTCCGGGAACTACGGCGGCGGGATCGCGATCTTCGAGGCGGTGCACGGATCGGCGCCCAAGTACGCCGGCAAGGACGTCATCAACCCGACCGCTCTGATCCTCTCGTCGGTGATGATGCTGCGGTACCTGGGGCAGGGCGCGGCCGCCGCCGCGGTCGAGGACGCGGTGCTCTACACGCTCGAGGAAGGGCGCGCGGTCACGCAGGACCTGGCGCGGCAGACGGGCGGGGACGTGGAACATGCGGCATCCACCACCGGCTTCACGGACCAGGTAATAGCCAACCTCGGCCGGCAGCCGTCCAGCGTGCCCGTGCGGGTGCACGCGTCCGACCAGGGCGTGACGCCGCGACCGGGCTGGTCGTACGGGCCCGAGCGGTACGCGGCGATGAGTCGGGCACTCGTGGGTGTCGACGTGATGATCGAGACCGACCTGCCGGTCGACGAGCTGGGGGACGACCTGGGCCGGCTCGCGGGCGACGCGCTCCAGCTGTCGATGGTCGAGAGCCGCGGGACCAGGGTGTACCCGTCGATCGGGCTGGCGACCGACCACGTGCGGTGGTACCGGGGTCGGTTCGTGGCCCGCGACGGCGCGACGGTGTCCGAGGCGGACCTGGTCGGGCTGCTCGGGCGGATCGCGGCGCGGCACCGCTGGACCGAGGTCCTGCGACTGCAGTCGTTCGACGGCGAGCCGGCGTACACCAAGGCGCAGGGCGAGTAGGGGGGCGGCGCTCCCGTAGAGGGGGCGGCGCTCTCGCCGCACGCAAGGGGGACACCATGACCGCGCCACGCGTGGGGATCCTGATGGGCAGCCGGTCGGACATGCCGGTGATGGAGAAGGCCTCTGCGCTTCTCACCGAGCTCGGGATCGAGCACGAGGTGCGCGTCATGTCGGCGCACCGCACGCCGTCGCTCGTCGCCGGTTACGCATCCGGCGCGGGTGAGCGCGGGCTGCAGGTGATCGTGGCGGCCGCGGGTGGGGCGGCGCACCTGGCCGGCGTTGTCGCGGCGCACACGCTGCTGCCCGTGATCGGCGTGCCGATCGCGACGCAGGTCGCGGGGGGTCTCGACTCGCTCCTGTCGACGGTGCAGATGCCGCGCGGGGTGCCGGTGGCGACGGTGTCCGTGGGCGGCGCCGAGAACGCGGCGCTCCTCTCGGCGGAGATCCTGGCGCTGTCCGACGACGTGGTGCGGGCGCGGCTCGTCGCGTTCCGGGAGCGGCAGGCTCAGGCGATCCTCGACGACGAGACGAACCGGGGAGTCTGACCGGCAGCAGGGACGCTCGCGCCGGGCTGTTCCGGGGAGTCCGACCCGTCGGACCCGCCGGCACGCCCGTCGGGTCCCCAGCCGGCGTCGTCGCCGGCCCCATCGGCCTGGACGGCACGCCCGTAGGGATCCTTCGGGATGACCCGGCGGCACGTACCCTGTCCGGAGCCCAGGTGTCAACCCGCCATACTTTGTATGGCAATCGGGCGCATGACGGGAAAGGCGCCCGCAGGAGGCGCCCGCAGGAGGCGCCCGCACGGCCAGGCATGTGCACGGCCAGGCACCCGCCCAGGTAGGCACCCGCCTGCATGCCCCGCCCGCACGCCAGGGCGTCTGCCCGTCTGCCCGTCTGCCCGTCTGCCCGTCTGCCCGTCTGCCCGCCTGCCCGCCTGTCATGTGCACCCTGGACGATCGGTGGGTCCGCGTGGTCGTGCTGACGGCGGGCCACTGGCCACTCGGGCCTCGTGACGAGGCCCACGGAGGCCGACGGCGGCCAGCGCGGCCAGCGCGGCCACAACGGCCAGCGCGGCCACAACGGCCACAACGGCAACGCGGCCATACTTTGTATGGCAGGGCGCGCAGCCCGGCGCTGGGTAGTTGGGCTGGCGGCGGACGGTCGGGGCGCCGGCCTCGGGCCGGACGGTCGGGCCGTTCGCTCCGTGCGCCGGCTCCGGGCCACCCTGGCCAGAGCCGGGTGGCACTCGCCGCCCGTCGTACACTCAAGGCGTGCACGATGAGCGCTGGGCACCCGGCATGCCGGAGCTGCACCGCCAGCCGGTGCGGCAGCCAAAGCGCGGCCAGGATCCGCCGAAGCGCGGCCAGGATCCACCCGCCCGGGTCCCCGAGATCCGCCCGACCCCCCTGCAGCACCACTACATCACGCTGTCGGCGATCGCCCTCGTGTGCGGCGTGGCCGCCATCAGCGCGCTCGAGCTCGGGATGCCGCCGGGCGCGCTCCTCGTCAAGCTCTGCGTGATCGTGGGCGCTCCACTGCTGTTCGTCACCATGGCGGACGCGGCGCTCCGGATCTGGCGCTCCGCGTGGGCCTGGATGCCGGTCGACCGCGGCCGCGGTGTCTTCCGCCTGACGTGGCTCGGCGCCGTCGCGATCCTCTATGTGCTGCTGGCGCTCGCCACGTACCTGGTGGTCACGGCATGAGCGCGGACGAGCTGGCGGGTGGCCAGGGGCCCGTGGACGGGGCGCACGCCGGCATCCCCGACTGGCTGGCGGCAACCCTCAACTACTGCTCGCGCTGCGGCGCCGCGCTGCGATTCGGCCCCATCGAGGGCGAGGAGCGCGAGCGCCTGGCCTGCGAGTCGTGTGGGTACGTCGCGTACGTCAACCCGCGCCTCGTGGTCACCACGCTCCCGGTCACCGATCGCGGAGAGGTGATGCTCCTGCGGCGCGGCATCGAGCCGGGCTACGGGCTGTGGGCGCAGCCGGGCGGCTTCCTCGAGATCGACGAGACGGTGAACGAGGGCGCCATCCGGGAGACGCTCGAGGAGGTCGGGCTGGTCGTGGAGCCGGGCGAGATCGTGGGGCTCTACTCTCGGATCGAGGCCGCCGTGGTCGTGCTCGCGTTCGAGGCGCGGATCGTGGGTGGCGAAGTGCGCACCAGCTCCGAGGCGCTCGAGGTGCGCGCGTTCCGGCCGGAGGCGATCCCGTGGCGCGAGATCGCCTTCCGCACCTCGACCTGGGCGCTGCGCGACTGGATCCGCATGCGCCACCCGGAGCTGCACCCCGACGCGGTGCACTGGTCGGAGGCGTAGCCGGCCCCCCATCGGCCGCTACGGGTCGGCCGCCTACCGGATCGGCCAGATGACCTCGGTCCGGAGCTCGGCGGGATCCCTGGCCTCCGTCGGCCCGACCAGGTACGACTCCCGCGGCGGTCCCGCCATCTCGCGGCCGTTCGCCTGCAGCCACTCGGCGAGCGCCGAGTACGCCCGGCCGATCTCCTCGTACGGGCCCACGTGCAGCGTCGATGCCACGGGCCCGCCGGGGAGGATCCACCCGACGATGCGTCCCGAGCCCTCGACCGGCGCGGCCACGGGGACGGCGGCCTCCATGTCGACGTCCTCCTCGCGCATCTCCTGGTCGTGGTAGACCGCGAACGGCGGCCCGGCCGGCCTCACGCCGAGCTGGCCGAGCAGGGCGAACTCCTCCGCGTACGCCTGGCCGATGAACGAGGCGATCCCGGCCATCGGAGTGTGGCCACGAATGCTGATCACGGGCTGTGGCGCCGTCTCCCGGATCGCGACGTCGTAGGTCATCTCATGTCCCCTCCCTTCGCTGAGCAGACAGTGTGGACGATCCGGTGGGGCACTGACGGACGATCTGGGCACCGGCGCCGTGCCGGCCGACCCGTATTGGGGACACGCGGACGGGAGATCGCCGGGGACGGCGTACCGTAGGCGCTGCCGCGGGCGGGCTCTGACCGGGCGGGCTCCGTACCGGACGCGAGCCCACCGCCGCATGCGCGGCCAGGCCAGACGGTCGCCACCGGACGGCGACAGGGAGGATGCCATGACGGTCGCAGTCGCCGGGGGCACCGGGTTCGTCGGGGGCGGGATCGTCGGCGAGCTCGTGCGCCGGGGCGAGCACGTGGTGATCCTGACGCATCGGCCCAGGATCGCGAGGGCCGCGCTCCCCGATCGGGTCGACGTGCGCACTGCCGACGTGAACGGGGACCCGGCCGCACTGGACGCCGCGCTCGCGGGCGTGGACGCGCTGGCGATCGCGCTGGCGTTCCCGAATGCTCCCATGGAGGATCCGTCACGGGGCTGGACGTACGAGCACGTCGACGCGGACGGAACGACGGCGCTCGTCGCGGCCGCCGGACGGGCGGGGGTCAAGCGACTGGTCTACATCTCGGGTGCCGGGGCCGCGGAGCACGCGGATCGCCAATGGTTCCGGGCCAAGTGGCGCGCGGAGCAGGCGGTGAAATCGAGCGGCATCACCCACACGATCATCCGGCCCACCTGGATTTACGGCCCGGGGGACGTCTCGCTGAACCGCTTCCTCGGGTTCGCGCGCTGGCTTCCCTTCGTGCCGCTGACCGGGTCCGGGCGGCAGCTCCTGGCGCCGGTCTTCATCGACGACGTGGCGCGCCTCGCGGCCGACTCGCTGACGGACGCGGCGGCGGCCGACCGCACGTTCGAACTGGGCGGTCCGGAGACGTTCACCATGCGCCAGATCGTGGCGACCGCTTTGAGGGTGGCGGGCAGGCGGCGGCCGATCCTGCCTGCGCCGGCGCCCCTGCTCAGGCTGGGGGCGCACCTGATCCAGCACCTGCCGGGGCGCATGCTGACGCCGGACGGGGTCGACTTCGTGAACCAGCCGGCGACGGTCGACGTGGGTCCGTTGCTGGCGGCGATGCCGCGCCGGTTGACGCCGCTGCGCGAGGGTCTTGGCACGTACCTGGCGCCGGACCGGGCGCGTCAGTAGAGCCGGCGCACCCCGTCCGAGACGTGGAGCGTGAAGATCTCGTCGCCCATCGGCTCGTCAAGCGCGAGCGCCGTGACCTCCGCGCGTCGCGTCGGCTCGTCGCCCATGTGCTCCTCGAGCAGCAGGAGCAGACCGGTCGCCCGGTCGGCCCCCACCAGCAGCCAGCGGTCTGGTCGGTCGACCAGCACCTTCGCGCTGCGTGGGTGGTCGCAGCGCACGAGCGTCATCTCGCGGCCGGCGGCCCCCGTCACGATGCCCGGCAGGGAGAGCCTCCCCGTGGCGAGCACGTTGCGGCAGAACCCGTGGGGGTGCACGAACGTGTCGGCGAGGGTGCCGGCGGGGAGCGGGGTCAGTGGGTAGTAGACGCGGCCAAAGGCCGGCAGGTCGTGGTCGATGTCGGCCCCGCGGGGGATGGGCAGGTGTGGCCGGGAGCGCACGACGTTCGCATCGGCGTCGTAGTGGGTGACGGCGCCGCCGTCGATCACCCAGGCCTCGTAGATGGCTTGCGATGGGCCGGGCTGCGAGGGCCCCTCCATCTCGCCCACGACGACCCTGCACGTCCCGGGATGCCGGACCCAGACGTCCGCCCGACCAACGGTGTCCCCGCGGGCGCCGAACCGGCGGTCCACGATCGTCATCCGGAGCGTGTCGAAGCGCTGCTCGGCGATGCGCATGAAGCGGAAGAGGGGGGCGACGTCGGCGAGGCCGACTTGGGCCGGGGTGGCGCCGGTGCTGCGGGGGGTGCTCACGCCGGCGATGTGGGGGAGGTTCACGCCGGTGCCGCGGGAGATGCTCCCGCCGGTGCCGGCGGGGGAGCTCGCTCCCGGACCGGGTGCGCGGCCCGCCATACTTTGTATGTTCGGCGTGGCGCCGCTGGGCGTGGGACGCGCGACGGCCGGGACGGGCAGTTCGCTCATGGGCGGCGATCGTAGCAGATGAGGCTGGCGGGGCAGTTGCGGTTGGCGCTGTCCGGTTGGCCCGCGACTGCGTACGTTCGAGGGCCGGATCGTCGTCGCCGGTGGCGCGCCCGCGCGGAGCACAAAAGGGTGCCAGTTGGCACCACGTCGTGGGCTCATATGGCCCCATCTCGTGCACCCCGGTGGTACCCTTCGGTCCTTGCAGGCCCCCTTGCGGCCTGCGGGTCACGCGGGAGGGAGAGCACCGGCAGAACGCACCAATTTGCGCTCGGCTCCCTGGGTTGGGCTGCGCGCCGCATGCGTCGGGAGAGACTCGCACTCCGGAGGAGGACATGGCACGTGTACCCCGCGGCTGGCGCACAACGCTCGTGCTGCCGGTCGTTGCGTCCCTGGCCATCGCAGGTCCAGTGCTGGCGTCGGATGCCGCGGCCCTCGTCACGAGCGGCAGCCCGACGACCACCTTCCCACAGAACAAGCAGAATGAGCCGGCGATCGCGATCGATCCACTCAACCCGAAGATCATGGCGGCCGGTTCCAACGACGAGATCGACCTGGAAGCGTGCGCGGCCGGTAACCCCACCACCTGCCCCTTCACCGACGGGGTGGGCGTCTCCGGGATCTACTTCTCGATCGACGGCGGCACGAGCTGGACGCAGCCGACGTACACCGGCTGGTCGGCGCGCAGCTGCACGAGCCCGGGCACCTGCACGCCCGGCGTCGGCCCCATCGGCACCCTCCCCGGGTACTTCGAGAACGGTCTCGTCTCGGACGGCGACCCGATGCTCGCCTTCGGACCGAAGCCCGGCCACGGCGGCTTCTCCTGGTCGAACGGCGTGCGGCTTTACTACGGCAACCTGACGTCCAACTTCTCGAGCCAGCGCTCCGAGACGGCCTTCAAGGGCTTCGAGGCGATCGCCGTCTCGCGCACCGACCACTTAACCGCTGCGGCAGCTGGTGACAATAGCGCCTGGATGGCGCCCGTCATCGTCTCCAAGCAAAACGCGGCGCTCTTCTCCGACAAGGACGCGCTGTGGGTCGACAACGCCGCGTCGAGCCCCAACTTTGGCAACGTCTACGTCTGCAACGTCGCCTTCCGTGGCGCCGCCGGCTCTGAGCCGGTGATGTTCACGCGCTCCACCGACGGCGGCGACACCTGGTCCGGGCAGCTGCAGCTCAGCCCGGCCACCAACAACAGCCAGACCGGTGGCCGCCAGGGCTGCGCGATCCGGACGAGCAGCACAGGGACCGTTTACGTCTTCTGGGAAGGCACGAACGTCAAGACCGGCCAGAGCGTGCAGTACATGACGCGCTCGTTCGACGGGGGCGTGACGTTCGAGCGGCCGCGCATCGTCGCGAACGTCGTCGACGTCGGCCAGTTCGACGTGACCACGGGCCGCGCCAGCTTCGACGGAGTGGCCGGCGCGCGCACGGACAGCTTCCCCAGCGTGGACATCGCCAATGGCGCACCCTCGGGTGACGGGGCCACAAACACGATCGTGATGACCTGGTCGAACGGCTCGACCCCGACCGACACGCATGGCGGTCCGAACGAGCAAGCGGCCGTCGTCTGGTCGACCGACGGCGGGAACACCTGGTCCGGTCCGGTGAACGCGGCTCCGTCGGGCGACCGGCCCGACTTCCCGGCCGTGGCGATCGCTCCGGACGGCTCGACCGTCTACGTCACGTATGACAACTTCCTGCAGCCCTGGCAGTCGGACACGAGCAAGGCGCGCTCGATGCAGGGCGTGGTGCGCGGGGTGTCCATCGCCGACATCGGCACGGCGTCTGCTTGGATCGACCTCCACCGAGGCACGACCGGCGACGCGCGCGGCTCGTCCCAGAACAACCTGGTGGCCGAGTTCCTGGGCGACTACAACTCGATCGCGGCCACGGGTGACGGCGCGTATGCGGTCTTCAACGACGTGCGCGGCGCGGCCGACTGCAGCGCGGTCGATGCCTGGCGGATGATGGTCGTCGATGGCACGGCCACGAACGAGAACCGCCCGGCCGTCAATGACTCGACCGTCTGCCCGGACACCTTCGGCAACTCGGACATCTACGGCGTGTTCACTCCCTGAGGAGAGTTGCGGGCAACACAGGCGGCCGCGCCGTGCGGCTGCAGCAACAACGAAGCGTGCACTCGAGGCCCCGGCCGTTGGCTCGGGGCCTCGACACACGAGGGGTGGAGATGGAGACGCCGGAAACCGGTGCCATGAGGCACCGCGTGGCGCCACCGATGGTCCCACCCCGGCGGGTCAGTGGTACTGTCGCGTCGACCTGCAGAAGCCATCGGTCCAGGGCGTGGACACGACAGCGTCTGCCTGTCGCTCACCGGGAGGGTAGGACGGTGGGAGGGTCGGGGAGGCTCACTCGGACAGACGCTCGTTGACAGGAGGAGCCTGCGAATGAGTCCGGGGAAGAGCCGCATTGCCCGCCGCGTGGCGACGCTCGCCACCAGCACGATCGTTCTCGCCGTGGCCGCGGGGCTGCCCGGCTCGGTTGCCGCTGCCACGGGCAACACCGCCAGCATCGTCTACGAAGTTCACCCAATCGCCATCCAGGACACTGCCGCATCGGCGGTGCCCACCCAGTTCCCCAGCCCCAGCCAGTGCGTCGCCGACTTCGGCCTGGCCTGCTATACGCCCCAGATCCTGCACCAGGCGTACAGCATTCCCTGGACCGTCAACGGCCAGTGGGCCGGCACGGGCGAGCAGGTGGCCATCGTCGACGCCTACGGCAGCCCCACCGTGGCCAGCGACCTTGCCACCTATTCGGCCGAGTTCGGCCTGCCGGCGGCCGACCTGCACGTGTACTACCCAGACGGCAGGCCTGCCTACAACCCGCGCCAGCAACACCAGGAAACAGGCTGGGCCGAGGAGACGAGCCTCGACGTCCAGACCGTTCACGGGCTGGCACCTGGTGCTCGGATCAACCTCGTCGTAGCGTCCAACAACGACGGCAACGCCCTCAACGTGGCCGAGCAGTACGCCGTGGTCAATCACCTCGGCGCGGTGATGTCCATGAGCTTCGGCGTCGACGAGGCGGCGATCCGCGGGCTTGGGAACAATCTCCAGCTCCAGCAGGCCCATGCGATCTACCAACTGGCGGCGGCTGACGGGATGAGCGTGCTCGCGTCTTCCGGTGACGGCGGCGCCTCGGACGGTTACCCGGTGGCCAATGCCTTGTACCCGGCGTCTGATCCGCTGGTGACGGCGACTGGCGGAACGGATCTGTCCGCCGCCGACAGTGGCACGTACCTCGGCGAGACCACCTGGAACGACACTGACCCCGCACTCTGCCCCTTCGGCTGCGCTTACGGTCCGTTCGGGGCCACCGGAGGTGCGCCGAGCGTGGTCTTCTCCGCCCCTGACTACCAGGGCGGCGTCTCTGGCTACAGCATGCGGACCACGTCGGACGTGGCGTTCAACGCGTCCGTGTACACCGCGACGATGATCTACCTGGGGTTCCTGGGCGGGTCGAACAACGGGTTCTACTTCTTCGGGGGCACCAGCGAAGGTGCTCCGAGCTGGGCGGCCATCACGGCCGACCTCGACCAGGCGCGCGGCGCCGTGGGCAAGAGCCCGCTCGGCGAGCTGAATCCCAGGCTGTACGGTCTGGCTGCCAACCCATCCGCCTACGCCGTGGACTTCCACGACGTGACCGTGGGCGAGAACAACGACCCATATCCGACGGCCCCGGGTTTCCCGGCCGCCGCGGGCTACGATCTCCCCACCGGGCTCGGGACGCCGATCGTCTCGGGGCTCATGAGCTCGCTGGCACCGGGGGCGAGTGCCAGCTACACGTTCCCGCCCGCGCCGTAGTTCACGGGCCGGCACGAACGAGAGTAGAGGCGGCGGGCGTCAGCGATCTACCGCGCTGGCGCCCGCCGCCTGACCTTCCTTGGTGCGATGATGACCGCCGTCCAGACCACTGGACGATGAGAGTCCCTCTGCCCACCCATCCGCCGGCAGCGGCACCGTCCTCGATCACGCGAGGATAGGCGGTCGGCGCGGTAGTCCAAGGGCACCCACAAACAGCCGGGCTTCGCGGGCGGCGACCGGCAGCTCCGGGCTGACTTCACCGCGGCTCTTCTCCCCCGCAGAAACCGTTGACTGCTGGAACCATCCCCAGACTGGGAGGAGGTTCTGAGCGCCGCCGGCGATAGTACCCTTGGCGCACGTCCCCGAGATCAGCCGGCGGGGGAGGCCCGCCGCCATATCGCTGTCTCTGGAGGGACGACGTGCGATTTCGGCTGACCCTGCCAGCGCTGCTGGCGGCCATGGTGCTGGCGACCGGCACCGTTCTCGCGGGTCCCGCACCCGCCTACGCACCGCCGGCGAGTCGGGACGCCGGCCCAATCGCTGGCGTCGACGTCGACACCTCGTCCGCGATCGTCGTGCTGCGGGAGGACCCGCTGGCGACGTACGACGGGCACCTCAAGGGCTTCGAAAAGACGCGGCCCGACCACGGCAAGCTCAACCCGAACAGCGCCGCGGTCAAGAAGTACCTGGGTTACCTCAAGAACGAGCACTCGGACTTCGCGCACTGGCTCCAGAAGAACGTGCCCAGCGCAAAGATCACGTCGGAGTTCTTCACGGTGCTGAACGGTGTGGCCGTGCAGCTCAACGGTAACGCGATCGGCAGGCTCTCGAACAACGCCGATGTGGTCACGGTCGAGTACAACGCGCTGTATCACCCGTCGATGACGCAGAGCGTCGGCATCATCAACGCCGCGCCCGCGTGGGCGTCGGCGGGCGGCCAGCCGAGCGCGGGCACTGGCATCAAGGTCGGCGTCATCGATTCCGGCATCGACTACCGGCACCCGTTCTTCGATCCGGCCGGCTTCAGCTATCCGGCCGGCTTCCCGAAGTGCGACGCGGCGGACAGCCACGGCGAGTCGTGCGAATACGTCAGCCCCAAGGTCATCGTCGCGAAAGTCTTCTACAACAAGTACCCCCAGTCGCAATACGACGCGATGCCGATCCCGGGCGTGGGCGATCACGGGACGCACGTCGCCGGGACCGTCGCGGGCGTGGTGACGACGCCACCGCCGACGGTCGACGGCGTTGCGATCGCCGGAACCTCGATGTCCGGCGTCGCGCCCGGCGCGTGGCTCGGCAACTACAACGTGTTCCCGGGAGACGTCGTCAACGCGCGGAGCGAGGACATCCTCAACGCGGTCGAGGCGGCAGTGGACGACGGCATGGACGTCATCACGCTGTCGCTTGGCGGCGCCTACCACGGCAACAACGATCTGCTCGCGATGGGCCTCGATGATGCAGTGGCTGCCGGGGTGGTGGTGACCGTGGCTGCCGGAAACAGCGGCCCCGGTCCGTACACGCTCGAATCGCCCGGCCGGGCACGCAACATCATCACGGCCGGTGCGAGCACCAACCGCCACTTCGTCGGCCAGCCCGTGACGGCCAACGGCGAGACGGTCGGCGCGGCCGTCGGCGATTTCGCAAAGCTCGACGCCACCACGACGTACGGCGCGGTCGACACCGGCAGCACCGCGTGCAACGGCAGCAACCTGGGCAACCTGAGCGGCAAGCTCGCGTTCGTGAATCGCGGTACGTGCGTGTTCAGCGAGAAGGTCGCGAACGCGAAGTCCGCGGGCGCCATCGCGGTGATCGTGGTGAACAACGTCGCCGGCGACCCGTCGGCGATGGCTCGCTCCGCCGGCTACGAGGACGGCATCCCGGCGGTCATGGTCGGCAAGGCGGACGGGAACGCCATCAGGAGCGCCACGTCGGTGGCGGCGTCTGCGGACCTCTCGGAGTTCATCACCGGAAATCAGGACATCTTGGCCGGTTTCAGCAGCCAGGGTCCGACCTACGTCGACGAGGCGATCAAACCGGACGTCACGTCCGTCGGGGTCAACGTCCTGAGCTCGATTCCGTGCACGAATCCCACCGGGACGACGTGCGATGACGCCAACTGGGCGTTCTACAGCGGGACATCGATGGCGACGCCGCACCTCGCCGGCTCTGCGGCGGTCTTGTTGGGAATCCACCCTGCCTGGTCGCCAGCGCAGGTCAAGTCGGCGCTGGTCAACACGGCCGACCAGGTCGTGAAGGACGCCGTCTCGGGCGCCGCGACCGTGGGGCCGATGGGTCAGGGCGCGGGACGCGAGAACCTGGGCAATGCGGCCAACGCGACCGTCTCCTTCGCTCCCGTCTCCTTCAGCTTCAGAAAGATCAACGCATCCAAGAACCAGGCCACGCCTCTGGCCGTGACCGTGACGAACAGCGGGTCGAGCAGCGTCGTGTTCACTCTCGCCGCCACGCAGTTCACGCCGGCCACTGGCGCTCCGGGCATGTACTACGCAGCGGGTTCCAGTTCGGTCGGTGACGATCGGATCGAGTTCGCGCCGACCCTGACGCTGGCAGGCGGCGAGACGCAGACCCTCACGCTGACCGTCAAACCGGGCTCGGCCAACGGCGCGATCGTCCAGGGTTGGCTGACACTCACTCCGGACAACGGCCAGCCTTACCATCTCGCCTACTGGGCGGAGGTCGCTCCCTGACGCAGCAGCACTGCGGCCGCAGGTCGCGGCCAAGCATGCGCATCAACCGAGGCCCCGGGCACGTCCCGGGGCCTCGGCACACGTGTCTGTTTTCGTCGTGATCCGTTCTTCCGCGCCCAGCCAGCCGGACTACACTCGCCCTAGATCGTCGTCGTCGGTCCGCAGCGGCCAGGCGCCGCACCCTCGCGTCCCGGAGGTTCGATCCAGATGCCCGAACCTGCTCCCGCCCCCCGCCCCGGGTACCGCATGGAGCGCGATCCCCTGGGCTGGCTCGAGGTCCCCGAGGACGCGTACTGGGGCGTGCAGGCCCAGCGCGCCATCCAGAACTTCCCGATCAGTGGCATGCGCCCCAACCCGGCCCTGGTCAGCGCCGCGGTCCAGGTCAAGAAGGCCGCCGCCCGGGCCAACCACTCCACCGGCCGCCTCCCCGACCACCTCTATGAGGGCATCGTGCACGCCGCCGACGAGGTGCTCGGGCTCGCGCCGGACAGCGACACCCCCGAGGGCAGCGCGCTCCGGGCGCGCCTGGTCGACGGCTTCCGCGTCGATCCCTTCCAGGCTGGTGCCGGCGTCAGCCACAACATGAACACCAACGAGGTCCTGGCCAACCGCGCGATCGAGATCCTCTTCGCGCGCGGCATCGGTAGCGGGAAGCGCGGCGACTACGCGGTGGTCAGCCCGAACGACCACGTGAACATGGCGCAGTCGACCAACGACGTCTTCCCGACCACGATGCGCGTGGCCACGCTCGACCTGGTGCGCGACTTCCTGCCCTCGCTGCAGGAGCTGATCGATGCGTTCGACGAGAAGGGTCGCGAGTTCGACCGCGTCCTGAAGTCGGGCCGCACCCACATGCAGGACGCCGTGCCGATCCGCCTCGGCCAGGAGTTCGCCGCCTACGCGCTGACCATGCGCCGGGCGAAGGAGCGCCTCGAGCACGCGGCCGACGCCATCCGCGAGCAGAACATCGGCGCGACCGCGGTAGGGACCGGGCTCAACGCCGAGCCCGAGTACATCGCCCGGGTCGTCGGTTTCCTCTCCGAGCAGACCGGCCACGAGCTGCGCAGCGCCGAGCACCTGGTGCAGGCCACCCAGTCGATGGGGCCCATGACCGAGGTGTCGGCGGCGATCCGCGGGCTCGCGGTCGACCTCCTGAAGATCATGGAGGACCTGCTGCTGATGTCGTCGGGGCCGCGGACCGGCTTCGGCGAGATCCGCCTGCCGGCGCGCCAGCCCGGCTCGTCGATCATGCCGGGCAAGGTGAACCCGGTCATGGTCGAGAACCTCTCGATGATCTGCTTCCATGTGATCGGCAACGACACGTGCGTGGCCTGGGCGGCGTCGCGCGGCCAGCTCGAGCTCAACGTGATGATGCCGATCATCGCCCACGACACGCTCGAGTCGCTGACGATCCTGACCACCGGCGTCCGGCAGTTCGCCCGGGAGGCCGTGCGGGGGATCGAGGCCGACGAGGCGCACTGCGCCGACCTGCTGGAGCAGTCGAGCGCGATGGCGACGCCGCTGGCGCCGTACATCGGCTATCGACTGGCCGCCGACATCGCGAAGGAGGCGGTGCGGACGGGCAAGACGATCCGCCAGCTGGTGCTGGAGAAGGGCGTCTTCTCGAAGGAGGACCTCGACGCAATCCTCGATCCGCACGAGCTGACCGAGCCCGGCGTGGCCGGCGGCTTCCGCTACGCGCCGACGATGCCCGAGGGCTACGAGCCGCCGACGGGCCCGGTGGGTGCGGGAGGCTGACCGGGGGCGGGTAGTGTCGGGTCGCACCACTTTGTTGGTTTCAGGTTGATTGAAAGCTTGACCTCCCCCACGCAGGGAGTACCGTTGGCTTTGCCACCCCGTACCTTGGTAGTGGCGGTGGCAATCCCCGTGGCGCAACCGGCGTTGTACTGGTGCCGCCATCGTGCGGCGCCGCCCGGCGAGGAGGTGATGCCTCCGGCGTGTCGTCATTCGGGTGGTGTCAGGCCCGGTGGCCGTGCCGGTGTTGCCGGTACGTCGGGTCGGGTGCCAAGGGAGGGGGGATCTGCCCAGCGGAGTGGACTGCACGAGCTCAGGAGGAGTCTGTGCGCAGGATCATCGGTCTCATCCCGGCCGTGGTGCTCGTGGCGCCAATGTTCGTTGCTGCGGCAGCCCCGGCGGCCGCGTCGGCATGCTCCAGCGTCACTACTAGCAAAGGGACGATGACGGCTGGCATCGTTGATCAGAATGTGGACAGTTCGACGGTGGTTCCTACCGGGTGTGACATCGGCGTTTACCTCGACGGGAACGACGGCGGGAACTGGTCGGTTTCGGGCGCCACGATCGCCGGGGCCATCTACTACGGCGTATTCGTCGACGGCATCAATGGGAACGTCAGCGCGGACGTGACCGACAGCACGATCTCCGACATCGGCGACAACCCGTTCTCCGGCAACCAGCACGGCGTTGCTGTCTACTACGATGGCTACCAGACCACCGGCACCGTCAGCGGCACCGTCAGCGGCACCGTCAGCGGAAACACCATCTCGCTGTACCAGAAGGGCGGGATCGTCGTCAGCGGCACCAATGCGGATGTAACCGTCTCCGACAACTCAGTCACCGGCCTCGGCCAGGTCTTGATCATTGCTCAGAATGGCATCCAATTCGGCTACGGCGCGAGCGGCTCGGCGACGGGCAACGCCATCTCGGGCAACTACTACACGGGATCGGGATACGCGTCTGCCGGACTCCTGCTCTTCGACGTCGCCGCCAACGCGGTCATGACGAGTGACAACCACTACTCCGGCAATCAGCGCAACCTGACGCTTGTCACCACCCAGGCCTGCCCCTCGATGTACGGCGGCGTATACGGTGGTTGGGGGATCTGCATTCCGTAGGTCCGGCATCTCGCAGGTCGCCGTGTTGCGCTCGACGAACCTGATGGAGCGTTGTTACCGCCGGCGGGTTGAACGCAGCCACTCGGCGTCCTGACTCGCCCGCAACTGCGCGATCGAGGCGGGTGCGCCGGTCTCGGTTCTCGAGCCGGTGCATCCGCCTCCTTGACCGGGTGCGACCCCTCTCGAGGTTTAGCCCGCAACGCGCGGTCGGCCTCGATCCGCGTACGTCGTAGACTCCCCCCATGCCCGATCAGCCCGGAGCCGACCAGGCGTCCACCGGTCCCGGACCGGACCCCCTCGATACCCGCCGCCTCCGTGAGACCCTCGGGCGGTTCGCCACCGGCGTGACCATCGTCACCACGTTCTGCGACGCCAGCGACGACGAGGCGGGAGGCTGCGGCCAGCTTCCCCATCCCGCCGGGCAGCACGCGTGGGGCACCACCGTCAACGCCTTCAGCTCCGTATCGCTCGACCCGCCGCTCGTCCTCATCTGCATCGGGCGGGAGCGCTCCATCCACCCCGTGATCGCGTCGGCCGGGCGGTTCGGGGTCAACGTCCTGGGCGAGGCCAGCCAGCAGCTGTCCGACTGCTTCGCCGGCGCCCCGTCCGCCCTGCCGCGGTCGGCCTTCTGCAACGCGCCCTTCCACCTGGGCGCGGGCGGCACGCCCGTCCTCGATGCGGCCATCGCGCACCTCGAATGCGAGGTGGCGGAGGCGGTCGATGCGGGCGACCACACCATCTACCTCGGGCGGGTGATCGCGGCGGAGGCGGACGACGACCACCAGCTCCCGCTCCTGTACTTCCGGGGTCGCTACCTCCGCATCGAGCGCATGGCCACGTCCGACCTGCGCGGCAAGCCGGACGTCTGAGGTCGAACGCGCGCGATGCCGGTCGTCCGGGCCAACGGGATCGACGTCCACTACACGGCGGAGGGCAACGGCCCGCCGCTCGTGCTGCTCCACGGCGCGAGCTCCTCGGCGCTGGAGGACTGGTCGGCGCAGCGACCGCTGTTCCGTCGCGCCTTCCGCCTCTACCTGGTCGACCTGCGGGGGCACGCCGGCACGCGCGGCGAGGTCGGCCCGCACCTCGACACGACCGACCTTGCGGACGACCTGCTGGCGACGGTCGACGCGCTCGGCCTGTCGACGTTCCACCTGGCCGGCTTCAGCCTGGGCGGGTTGACGGCGCTCCACTTCGCGATCCGCCACCCGGAGCGGCTTCGCACGCTCGTGCTGGTAGGCGTGGATCCGCAGCCCGAGCCGCGGGCGAGCGTGGCGCGGGTGCTGATGGACCCGGACCGGATCGAGCGGCAGGAACCGGCATGGGCCGCGCAGCTGGAGCGGCGGCACGGTCCGGTGCAGGGTCCTGGCGCCTGGCGCGACCTGCTGCGCGCGATCCACGCCGGGATCCGCACGGAGACCGTGCTCGCCCCGGCCGACCTGCGGCGGGTCCGCGTTCCCACCCTGGTGGTGACCGGCGATCGCGACGTGTTCGTGCCCGTGGACCACGCGGTCGCGTTCTACCGGCAGTTGCCCGACGCGCAGCTGTGCATCGTGCCGGATTGTGGCCACCAGGCGATGGTGCTGCGGCCGCGGCTCTTCGGCGACGTCGCCGAGCAGTTCTATCGCTCCACGGCGGCGATCGCGACCGAGCGGGCCACCACGGGGCGGAGTCCCGACCCAGCAGCTGGAGGCGTCCGATGACCGAGCAACCGTCCACCGAGCCGCCCCGCGTGCGCGTCGCGTTTCCCGCGCCGGCTCCGGCGCCCGAGGCCGGCGGCCGGCCCGAACGGGGTCCCGAGGGGCGCACCCTCGATGGTGTTGCGCTGGTCACCATCGACCGGCCACGCGTGCTCAACGCGCTCGACGCGGCCACCATCGACCAGCTCGCCGGCGCGTTCGAGACGCTCGACGCCGACCCCGCCTGCCGCTGCATCGTGCTCACGGGTTCCGGGGAGCGCGCCTTTGCCGCGGGCGGCGACATCCGCGAGATGGCGGACGAGAGCGCGGCGGGGCTCCTTGCCTCGGACCGGTTCGCGCGCTGGGAGCGGATCGCGCGCGTGCGCACGCCCACGATCGCGGCGGTGCGCGGCTACGCGCTGGGGGGCGGCTGCGAGCTCGCGATGGCGTGCGACATGATCGTGGCGGCCGATGATGCCGTGTTCGGCCAGCCGGAGGTGCGGCTCGGCATCATCCCAGGGGCAGGGGGCACGCAGCGGCTCACGCGCGCGCTGGGCAAGGCGAAGGCGATGGAGTTGATCCTCACCGGGCGCAACCTGCCCGCGACCGAGGCGGAGGTCCATGGCCTGGTCAGCCGGCTCGTCCCGGCCGACCAGGTGGTACCCGCGGCGCTCGACCTGGCGGCACAGATCGCCGCGATGCCCCCGCTCGCCGTCGCGGCCGCGGTCGAGGCGATCGACGCCGCCGAGGAGCTGCCGCTCCGCGAGGGCCTGGCGTTGGAGCGCCGCCTCTTCTACCTGCTGTTCGCGACCGCGGACCAGAAGGAAGGGATGCGAGCGTTCCTGGAGAAGCGGCCGGCGACCTGGCAGGGCCGGTAGCGGCGGACGCGGCGCGGGCCGGCCTCGGCCACGCGGCGGATGGATGCTGGTGGTGCCGCAGTGGCGCCCCGGTGCCGCCGCATAGAATCGGACCCGTCTCGAACGCCCCGAGGAGCCGCCCCCATGCCCCGTGATCTGCATCGTTCGCTGCGCGAAGCCTGGATCGTCAGCGCCGTCCGGACCCCGATCGGCCGCTACGGCGGCGCCCTGAAGGACGTCCGACCCGACGACCTGGCGGCGCTCGTGCTGCGGGCGGCGGTCGAACGGGCGGGGGTCGAGCCCGCGCTGGTCGAGGACGTGGTGCTCGGCTGCTCGAACCAGGCGGGTGAGGACAACCGGAACGTGGCCCGGATGGCCGCGCTGCTCGCCGGCTTCCCGGTCGAGGTGGCCGGTCAGACCGTCAACCGGCTGTGCGGCTCGGGGCTCCAGGCGATCAACGCCGCCGCCCACGCGATCATGGTCGAGGACGGGGACGTCTTCGTCGCCGGCGGGGTCGAGAGCATGACCCGCTCGCCCTGGGTGATGAGCAAGCCCGGGACGGCGTTCGAGCGCGGCACGCACGAGCTGCAGGACAGCACGCTGGGCTGGCGCTTCGTGAACCCGCGGATGCCGAAGGATTGGACCATCTCGCTGGGCGAGACCGCGGAGAAGGTCGCCGACGAGTGCCAGGTGAGCCGCGAGGACCAGGATGCCTTCGCGCTCCTGAGCCAGCGCCGGGCCGTGGCCGCGATCGAGTCGGGCGCGTTCGCCGCCCAGCTGGTCCCGGTGACCGTCCCTCAGCCGAAGGGAGAGCCCGTCGTCGTTATCCGCGACGAGCATCCGCGCTCGGATACCACGCTCGAGGCGCTCGCGGGGATCCGCCCGGCCTTCCGCCCGGGCGGATCGGTCACCGCAGGCAACAGCTCGGGCATCAACGACGGCGCCAGCGCCTGCCTGCTCGTCGAGGCGGAGCGCGCCCGCTCGCTCGGCCTGCGTCCGCTCGGGCGGATCGTGTCGACCGCCGTCGCGGGCGTCGATCCTTCGGTGATGGGGCTGGGCCCGATCCCCGCCGTCCGCAAGGCGCTGGATCGTGCAGGGCTGACCGCGGCGGACCTGGACCTGGTCGAGATCAACGAGGCGTTCGCCAGCCAGTCGGTCGCGTGCATGCGAGAACTTGCGCTCGACCCGGATCGCGTCAACGTGAACGGGGGAGCCATCGCGCTGGGGCACCCGCTGGGGGCAAGCGGTGCTCGCCTGATGACGATGCTGGTCCATGAGCTGGCGCGGCGTGGCGGGCGGTACGGGCTCGCGACGATGTGCATCGGGGTCGGCCAGGGGATCGCGACGATCGTGGAGCGCGTCGAGGGCTGAGTAAGGGCCGCCAGCGCGCCGGTCGCGGGACCCTGTGGTCGCAGCCTGACCGCAGCCTGACCGCTGCCTGGCCGCGACCCGGGCCAGTCGTGTCGCCACCGGGCCTGCCCTGTCGGGGGTGTCGGGGGGTGTCGGGGGGTGTCGGGCCTGCCGCCGGGCCTGTCGCCGGGCCTGTCGCCGGGCCTGTCGCCGGTCCGTTTCCTGTCGCAATACTTTGTATAGGAGTTCCGACGTGTCCGGGGCGGCGACCGCCGCACTCCCTCCACTGCCGGCCTCCGCCTTGCCGCCCGAACCGGGCGGGTCGTCCGATACTTTGTATAGCGGCCCGTGATGGCATCCCCGGGAGGACTCTGCCCCCAACCGGCGGCGTCAACAAACCCGCGGACGTGGCCGGATGGCCTTCCTGATCCGCGACGGACGTCTTCAGGCAGGACCGACGAGTTCTGTCAGGACCCTTGCCTAAATCCGGCTCCGCCACTAGGATTGGGCCGAGCGGTCGGTCCCCGCCGCTCCACGAACGCCGACATCCCCGGAGGGTCGACCCCCGATGCTGAACACCGAGCCCCAGCCCATCCCCCAGGCGACCCCGCTCCAGCCGGTCGTTCGTCTCACCGACGCCGCGGCGCAGAAACTGCGCGAGCTGACCGCCGAGGAGGCCAACCCCGCCATCGGGCTGCGGGTCTACGTCTACAGCGGCGGCTGCTCCGGGTATCGCTACGGCATGATGCTCGAGGATCAGCCCACCGCCGAGGATCTCACGGTCGAGGCCAGCGGGATCCGCGTGTACGTCGACGGCGAGAGCACGCAGTACCTGGTGGGCTCCGAGATCGATTACGTCGACACGCTGATGGGCGCCGGGTTCACGGTGAACAACCCGAACGCGGTCTCGGCCTGCGGCTGCGGCAGCAGCTTCCGCACGGCCGACTCGGCCGGCAGCCCGCACGCCTGCTCGCACTGACAAGCACTGCCACCGACAACCGCGCCGCCGTTCCCCGGGCGGGCGTCGAGCTCTGTGCGGAATCCGGCCCGCCGCGCCTTTCGGTCCGTTCGGCACGGTCACCCGAGGCGAGACGTCCCTGCGCGGATGCGGGGTCGGGGGTCCAATCTCACGCGCAGTCAGGGCCACCAGGCAGCCCGTCAGCCACGTCCGACCTGTCTCGGTTCCGAGAGGCCCGGGCGTGATGGGGGTCGGCAACGTCCAGGCATCGGAGCACGTCCGCCGCTGCACCGCGGGTCGGCGTGCCCGGCTGCGCCCCGGTGCCCGATGGCGCTCCGTCCGCCCCACGCATCCCGAACCTCCCGATCGACGACACGACGCTGGTGCAGGAGCCGTGGCTGGGCAGAGTTGCGACCGCGGACGGTCTGTTCGTGACCGACGAGAACCAGCGCATCGTCACCTGGTCGAGCGCAGCCCAGCGAATGCTGGGTTTCTCCCCGGAGGAGACCGTCGGCCGGCCGTGCTACCTCGTGCTGATGGGAAGAGAGCCTGATGGTCATCCCGTCTGCCGTCGCGACTGTCCGGTGACGAAAAACGCCCGGCGTGGCCGGGGCACCGTCGCCTACGAGGTCACGACGCGGGCTCGGGATGGCACCGTGCGCTGCCTGTCCAACAGTGTCCTCGTCGTGGACGGGCCGAACACCGGTTTCCGAGTGCTGCATCTGCTGCGGGACGCAGGGGCCGTGCCGCTCAGCCGGCCCCGCCCGGCGCCGGAGCGGGAAGGCGACCGCCTCGATCGGGCCCCGATGGTCGAGGCGCTCACCAGGCGCGAGCTTGAGGCCCTGCGGATGTTTGCCGAGGCGGCCACCATCGACGACGTGGCCCGGGCGCTGTCGATCAGCGTGTTCACGGCGCGCAACCACATCGCGAGCGTGCAGCGCAAGCTCGGCGCACGTACCCGCCTGGAGATGGTCCTTCTCGGGATGCGCCACGGCCTGATCTGACCGCCCCGCCCTCCCGCATCCGACCGCCCCGCCTCCCGCGCGGAGTTCCGACGCGATTTGGTTCTCCGGCACCATGAAATGGCGAACGCGCCGCGGCACGCTGGTCGGCAGAGTCCCACGGGACACGCCGGCATCGATACGGAGCGCACTCGCCAATGCATGTCATCGCTCGCCCTGGTGCAGCCCACGCGGAGAGGTTGCCGTGGACGACACCCCGGAGGGTCCGTCCATGAGCCCGCTCGATCTCTCCCGGTGGCAGTTCGGCATCACTACCGTCTACCATTTTCTGTTCGTCCCGCTGACGATCGGCCTCGCCTTCCTGGTGGCCGGGTTCCAGACCGCCTGGGTGCGAACGGGCAGGGATCGCTACCTGCAGCTGACACGGTTCTACGGTGATCTCTTCCTCATCAACTTCGCACTCGGGGTGGTGACCGGCATCGTCCAGGAGTTCCAGTTCGGCATGAACTGGAGCGCGTACAGCCGGTTCGTGGGCGACATCTTCGGGGCGCCGCTGGCGATCGAGGGGCTGCTCGCCTTCTTCCTCGAATCGACCCTCCTCGGGCTCTGGATCTTCGGCTGGGACCGGCTGCCCCGCAAGGTCCACCTCGCCACCATCTGGCTGGCCGCGATCGGCACGTTCCTGTCCGCCTTCTTCATCCTCGTGGCGAACTCCTGGATGCAGCATCCCGTCGGATACGCGGTGAACCAGGCCACCGGCCGCGCGGAGCTGAAGGACTTCCTGGCGGTCCTGACGAACTCCACGGCGCTGATCACCTTCAGCCACACGATCGCCGCCGCATTCCTGACCGCCGGCGGGTTCGTCGCGGGCGTCGCACTGTGGCGGCTGGCGAGGCGGACCGAGGATGCCGCCACGTTCCGGACGGCGGCCCGCGTCGGCGCCGTCACCGTGCTCGTGGCCGCCGTGCTGGTGGTGGTGACGGGCGACCAGCAGGCGCGGGTCATGACCTCGCAGCAGCCGATGAAGATGGCGGCCGCGGAGGCGCTGTACCAGACGGAGCAGCCGGCCTCCTTCTCCGTCTTCACCATCGGTTCACTCGACGGGAAACAGGAGCTCTTCTCGATCCGGATCCCGAACCTGCTCTCGCTGCTGGCCACGGGCTCGACGGACGGGCAGGTGGCCGGGATCAACGAGCTCCAGGCGCAGTACCAGCAGCAGTACGGGGCGGGCGACTACCTGCCCTACGTGCCGCTGACGTACTGGACCTTCCGGCTGATGATCGGCATGGGTGCCCTGGGTGCCCTGGGTGCGCTCTGGCTCCTGTGGCAGCTCCACCGCCGCACCATCGTCTCGCGGGCGGCCGTCACCATCGCACTCGCGCTGCCGCTCCTTCCGCTGGCCGCCAACTCGCTCGGCTGGCTGTTCACGGAGATGGGGCGTCAGCCCTGGCTCGTCTTCGGCCTGATGCCCACCACGGCAGGCGTCTCGCCGGGGACATCGACCGCCGAGGTGCTGATCAGCCTCGTCGGGTTCACGGTCGTCTACGGAGGCCTGGCGGTGGTCGAGATCCGGCTGCTCGCGCACCGCGTCGGCCAGGGACTGCCGCAGTCGGCCCAGGCCGGGGCCGGTCTGCAGGCCGACAGCCCCTTCGGCTTCGGGTACTGAGGAGCGCGACGATGGAACTGACCACGGTCTGGTTCGCGCTCATCGCCATCCTCTGGGTCGGCTATCTCGTGCTCGAGGGGTTCGACTTCGGGGTCGGCATTCTCCTGCCGCTGCTCGGGCGGGACGAGGCCGAGCGTCGCGCGATCCTGCGGACGATCGGTCCGGTCTGGGACGGCAACGAGGTCTGGGTGCTCGTGGCGGGGGGTGCGACGTTCGCGGCCTTCCCCGAGTGGTACGCGACGCTGTTCAGCGGCTTCTACCTGGCGCTGTTCCTCATCCTGCTCGCGCTGATCGTGCGCGGCGTGGCGATCGAGTACCGGAACAAGCGGCCCGACCCCGCCTGGCGGGCGCGCTGGGATTGGGCGATCTGCATGGGGTCGCTCCTGCCGGCCATCCTGTGGGGGGTGGCATTCGGGAACATCGTCCGCGGCGTGCCGCTCGACGCCCACCATCAGTACGTCGGCGACTTCTTCACCCTGCTCAATCCATACGCCCTGCTCGGCGGGCTCACGACGCTGGCTCTCTTCGTCACCCACGGCGCCGTGTTCCTCGGGCTCAAGATGACCGGGTCGGTCCGGACCCGCGCCAACCGGTTGGGGGGCCAGGCGGGCCTGGTGACGGCGCTGCTCGCAGTGGCTTTCCTGGGCTGGACCCAGCTCGTGAGGGGGGACACGGGCTCGCTCGTCGTGTCCGCCCTCGCGGCGGTCTCGCTGGTCGGTGCCCTCGTCGCCAACCGGCTGGGCCGCGAAGGGTGGGCGTTCATCGGAACGGCCGCCACCATCGCGTTCGCCGTCGTGGCCCTCTTCACGGCGCTGTTCCCGGACGTCCTGCCGTCCACGATCGACGCGGCGAACAGCCTGACGACGACCAACGCGTCGTCGACCCAGTACACCCTGACGATCATGACGGTGGTCGCGGTGATCTTCACCCCGATCGTCCTCGTCTACCAGGGCTGGACCTACTGGGTCTTCCGCCGCCGGGTCACCGTGGACGCCGTGCCGACCGACCCGGCGCCAGGGTCCGGTCGACCGCGTGAAGCCGCTTGACCGCCGGCTGCTGACATACGCCAGGGCGACCGCCGCGGCGCTCGCCCTGGCGGTCGCCCTCGGCATCGTGACCGCAGGCCTGGCCATCGCCCAGGCCGCCCTCCTCGCGGGCATCGCGGCCGATGCGTTCCTCGGCGGCCGGGGGCTCGCCCAGCTTGCCGGTGGCCTGGCCCTGCTGGCCGCGGTGCTCGTCGCGCGGGCCAGTGTCGGCTGGGCCCAGGAAGCGGCGGCGTACCGTGCCTCGGCGTCGGTCAAGTCGACGCTGCGCCGCCGGGTGCTCGAGCGGGCCGCCTCGCTCGGGCCGCGTTGGGCATCCGAAGCGCGGACCGGCGCGGTGGTCACTCTCGCGACCCGCGGTCTCGACGCGCTCGATGCCTACTTCGCCCGCTATCTCCCGCAGCTTGTGCTCGCCGCGATCGTGCCCGTGGCAGTCGTCCTGAGCCTGGCCGCCGCCGACGTCGTCGCCGCGATCACGGTCGCGCTCACCGTGCCCCTGATTCCGGTCTTCATGGTCCTCATCGGCCGGGCGACGGAGGTCCGGCGGCGCCGACGCTGGGGTGTTCTGACCCGGCTGGCCGCGCATTTCCTCGACGTGGTCGCGGGGCTGCCAACGCTGCGCGCATTCGACCGCTCGCGCGTCCAGCTCGGCACGCTTGCCCGGGTCACCGACGAGTACCGGCGCGAGACGCTGGCGACGCTGCGGGTGGCCTTCCTGTCGTCCTTCGCCCTGGAACTGGGGGCCACTCTCTCGGTGGCCCTCGTCGCCGTCGGCGTCGGGCTGCGGTTGGTGGCCGGCGATCTCGACCTGCGAACCGGCCTCTTCGTCCTGGTCCTCGCCCCGGAGGCCTACCTGCCGCTCCGCCAGCTCGGCGCCCAGTTCCACGCCAGCCAGGAGGGCCTCGGGGCGGCTGCGGCCGCGTTCGAGATCATCGAGGCGCGGCCGGGCATCGCGGGCGGCGATCGCGAGGTCCCGGAGCTGGCCGGGAGCCGGCTGCGGATCGAGGGCGTGCGGGTCGTCCATCCCGGCCGGGACCGGCCGGCGCCCGACGGCGTCTCGTTCGAGGTCCGCCGCGGCGAGGTGGTCGCCCTCACGGGACCGAGCGGTTGCGGCAAGAGCACGCTGCTGCAGGTGGTGCTCGGCCTGGTTCCCGCCGACGAGGGCGCGGTACGGGTCGTCGAGCAAGGCGGAGGCTCGGTCGCCGTCGACGAGCTGGATGGCGACGCGTGGCGGCGGCACATCGCCTGGATGCCGCAGGTGCCCTTCATGGTCCCGGGCACCGTCGGCGACAACGTCCGGCTCGTTGCCCCGGAGGCGTCCGAGAGCGCCGCCGCCGCGGCGCTCTCGGACCTCGGCCTGGATGCCGATCGGGACGCGTCCCGGCTCGGCGAGCGCGGTGCCGGCCTGTCGAGCGGCGAGCGGCGCCGGGTCGCTGTGGCGCGAGCCCTGCTCCGGGGCAGCGAGTACCTGCTCCTCGACGAGCCGACCGCCGGTCTCGACGAGGCATCGGAGGCGCTCGTGCTGCGGGCGGTCCGCGCGGCGGCAGATCGAGGCGTCGGCGTCCTGGTCGTTGCGCATCGCCCCGCCGCGATCGCCATCGCAGACCGGGTGGTGTCGATGCAGCCGGGACCGGCGGCCGTCGGCGGGCCGGTGCCGCTGGTGGCTGCCTGATGCGGCCCTGGCGCACAGCCTGATGGGCCCGCTCGCCCGTGTCGCGCAGTTCGGCCGGCCGGTCGCGCCGCGGCTGATGCTGGCCGTGCTCGGGGGCGCGGGGGCGGCCGGTGCGGCGGTCGGGCTCACGGCCACCTCCGCCTGGCTGCTGTCACGTGCCGCGCAGGAGCCCCCGATCCTCTACCTGATGGTGGCGATCACCGCCGTCCGCGCATTCGGCATCGGCCGGGCCGCGCTGCGGTACGCCGAGCGCCTGGCGGCGCACGATGCCGCATTCCGGATCCTGGCGGAGCTGAGAGGCCGAGCTTATGCGCGCCTCGAGCGTCTGGCGCCCGCTGGGATCGCCGAGTTCCGCTCGGGCGACCTGCTGGCCCGCCTGGTGGCCGACGTGGACGAGCTGGCCGATCTCTGGCTGCGCGTGCTGCTGCCCTTCGCGGTCGCCGGGCTCGTGGGGCTCTGTGCGGCGCTGCTCGTGGGGGCGCTCGTGCCTGCGGCCGGCGCCTTCCTCGCCGCGTCGCTGCTGCTGGTCGCGGTCGGTGGCCCGCTGCTGGTGAACCGCGTCACGGGCCGCGCGGAACGTCGACTGGCCCCGGCCCGCGGCGAGCTTGCCGCAGCCTCGCTCGATCTGCTGGCCGGCGCCCCGGAGCTGCTCGCCGCGGGGACCCTGCCCGCCCGGATGGCGGACCTGTCCGCGCTGAACGCGGCGGTGGCGGCCGGTGAGAAGCGGGTGGCGGCCGGGGCTGGCATCGGCACGTTGATCGCGGGCCTCGCGAGCGGGGCGGCAGTATGGCTGGCCCTCGCCGTCGGCATCCAGGCCGTCCGCGCCGGGAGGCTCGACGGCGTTGCCCTCGCCGTCGTCGCCCTGACGCCGATCGCCGCCCACGAGGCGGTGGCCGGTCTCATCCCCGCCGCCCAGCACGTTCCGGGGCTCACCGCCGCCGCCGAGCGCCTGCTGGACGTTCTCGGGCGGCCGGATCCCGTTCGTGAGCCGCCCGAGCCCGCGGCACTTCCTCCGGGCCCCTGCGGCCTCCGCCTGCGAGGCCTGCGCGCCCGATACGGAGACGGCCAGGAGGTGCTGCGCGGGATCGACCTGGAGCTGGGCCCGGGCGAGCGAGCCCTCGTCACCGGGCCGAGCGGGTCGGGCAAGAGCACGCTGAGCGCGATCCTGCTGCGGTTCCTGGAGCCGAGCGGCGGGACGGTGGAGCTCGTGAGCTCAACCGGACCGATCGACATCCGGCTCCTGGCCGGCGACGATGTTCGGCGCGCGGTCGGCGTGGCCGCCCAGGACCCACACGTCTTCAACGCGTCCATCGCAGAGAACCTGCGCCTGGCGCGGCCCAACGCTACACGCGACGAGCTGCGCGCGGCCCTGTCGGCAGCCCGCCTGCTCGACTGGGTCGACACGCTTCCGGACGGGCTCGACACCGGCGTCGGAGAACACGGCGCGCGGCTCTCGGGCGGCCAGCGTCAGCGGCTGTCCCTCGCCCGACTCCTTCTCGCCCAGCGGAGCATCCTGATCCTCGACGAACCCACCGAACACCTCGACGAGTCGATGGCGGCAGAGCTCATGCGGGACGTGCTCGCCGCGACCGCAGGTCGGACCGTCGTCGTGCTGACACACCGCCCCGAGCTGATGGGCTCGGTCGACTGGGCAGCATCGATCGATCTTGGGCCGGCGCCCGGGCCGGCGCCCGCCTCCCGGGATCGGCCGCACACCCTCCACCTCGAGAAAACAGCCGAGGCACTGAGCTTTCAGGCTATGTCGAGAGGCTGATCCGGAAGTGGTAGCGGTCGCCGCGATACCAGGACCTGGCGAACTCGACGAACCGGCCGTCTTCCAGCTGCGTCGTGCGCTCGAGGTAGAGCACGGCCGCGCTCGGCTCGACGCGGAGCAGCGCGGCAGTACCCGGTTCGGCGACGCGGCTCTCGATTGACTGCTCCGCGGCCTTCAGCCGCAGCTGGAACACGGTTTGGAGCACCTCGTAGAGGGACCGCTGCTCGAGGTCGATGCTGAGCAACCCGGGACAGAGATCGAGCGGCAGGTGGGTGACTTCCAGGGCCATCGGCTCGCCGTCCGCGAGGCGCAGGCGCCGGATGCGGACGAGCGGTGCATCCGGCGCGACAGCCAGCCGCTCCGCGATGTGCGGATCTGTGATCTGCTCCGCGGCCAGCAGCCGCGACGACGGGGTCAGGCCGCGCTGGACCATGTCCTGGGTGAAGCCGGTGAGGGCGCCCAGTGGCCGGGGGAGCTTGGGCGACGCCCGGAAGGTCCCCCGGCCCGGCGCTGTGAAGACCGCTCCCTCGTCGGTCAGTTCGCGCAGGGCCTGGCGGATCGTCATCCGACTCACGCCGAGCTCACGCGCCAGCTCCCGCTCGGACGGCAGCGGTCCGTCGGACAGCTCCTCCCCGGCGGTTATCCGCAGGCGGAGCAGCTGTTTGACCTGCGCATAGAGTGGGATCGGACCCCTACGGTGCAGCTGGGGCATCGTTCATCCCGCGCCGGCCCGGCCAGCGCTTGCACACACGTGGGCAGACCGACGACGTTGCGGCTGGCCTGAATCTGCGACCAGGTGGCCCCGACTCGCGAGCCCGGGCCACCTGGTGCTTCCCGAGTGGATGCAGATCACGCCGCGTGTGCGGGCCTCTGTTCGGCAGGGACGGCCTCGGCCGGCCCGCCCGGAACCCAGCCCCGCGCAACGAAGTGCGTCTGCCACCAGCTGGCCGCGGCGATGAGAACCGCGCAGACCACGACCAGCGCGACCACGGCCCCGACGCTGCCGATACGGGCCACGTTGCCGGCCACGATGCCGAACCACTGGAAGTCCGTGTCGCCGAAGGTCGTGTTGACGAAACCGATCGCGCTCATCACCGGGACCAGGAACGCCGCGAGGAAGGTGATGAGCAAGCCGTTGACGAAGCCGCCCACCACGGCCCCCCGCCGGCCGCCGGTCGCGTTGCCGAATACCCCAGCCCCGGCGCCGTCGAAGAAGTGCGGCACCATGCCGGGCAGGATGAGCGGCAGTGCGAGCCATGGGCCGAGCCACACGCTGAGCACGACGAAGCCGACCAGGCCGCCCACGACGCTCATGAGGAAGCCGACGATCACGGCGTTCGGGGCGAACGGGTACATGACCGGGATGTCGAGCGCGGGCACCGCACCGGGTACGACGCGCTCCGCGATACCAGCGAACGCGGGGACGATCTCACCCAGGATCGTCCGCACGCCGAGCAGGATGATGGCCACGCCGGCGCCGAAGGACAGCGCATTGCCGAACTGCGCCGCGAGATACCCCCCGACGCCACCGACCGTACCGCCGCCAGCGTCCTTGATCGCCGCTGCCTCGCCGACTCGAGCCAGGAGCGCGAGGGCGAACGCGAGGTAGAGGATGACCATGGAAGCCGCCGTCGCGACCATGGGGTCGCGCACGAACTTGATCGAGTCCGGCAGTTCCATCTCTTCGGTGCTCTTGCTGCCCTTGCCGACAAACTGGCCAAGGAAGCCGGACGTGATGTAGCTGAGCGTGTTGAAGTGGCCGATGGCGAAGGGTTGCCCGCCCGTGAGCTTCTTGGTCCAGGGATGGGCGAAGGCGGGCATCACGACCATCATGGTGGCGAGGCCCACCGCGCCGCCGACGACCGCCAGCGCGTCGGTCGTCTTCTGGCTGAGCAGCACCACGGTGAGCACGGTCGCCATGAAGAGCATGTGGTGGCCGGTCAGGAAGATGTAGCGCAGCGGCGTGAGCCGCGCAATGACGAGCGAGAGCAGCACGCCGAAGAACATCGCATAGGCGATGTCGGTGCCGAAGGCGGGCTTTGCGTTGACGAGCGCCGTGATCGCCTCGTTGGTAGGCACCACCCCGTTCGCGCCGGTGGCCCCGAAGATCATCGATCCGAAGGGCGTCAGTGCCGCGATCACGACGCCGGCACCCGCCGCCAGGATGATGTAGCCCAGCGTTGCCTTCGCCGTCCCGCTGATGATGTCGCCAATACTCTTGCGTCCCGCGATGAGCCCGATCGCGGTGATGATCCCGATCAGGTACGCGGGCTTCCCAAAGATCTCCGACGATATCCAGTTGAACAGATACCCGACGTCCACGCTCTCTCCCTTTCGTCAGCCGACAGAGCGGCGCCTTCATCCGTCGGGGATGCCAGGCTTGCAGCTCAGTTGGGTTCAGGCCATGTCGATGACCCGTCTGCCCAATCCGCAGCGCGGTACACGACAGCCCCGACGACCACACGAACGTCGTTCAGGCTCTCTACCACCTCCCTTCCGTCGCGTTGTCGAGAATCGCGGCAAGCCGCGGACGCTCAGCCCTCCGGCAGTGCGGCGCGCAGCTTCTCCACCATTTCGTTCAGGTCGATGAAGTTGCGGATCGTGACGATCCGTGGCCTTACCGGGCCGATCTGCTGGGCGAGTTCTGCGGTGGTGACGATCAGGTCAGCCGTCTGGGCCGCGGCGCGCGCCGACCCGATGTCGGCGACCTCGACATCGGCCTTCAGCCCCAGCTGTTTCAGCGCCTTCTCCGCCTGCATCCTCAGCAAGAGGCCGCTGCCGAGCCCCATGCCGCATACCGCCAGGATCTTCACGCCTCGACCAAGCCTCCGTGATCCATTGCGATCAACGCCGACCTCCGTCAGAGCCCGATGAACCGATGCTCGGCAATGACGTGCCCTCCGCGTGACTCGCCTCGTACGCCGCGACGATGGACCTGAGCGCGGCGGCGTCCGAGGCGGCCATGAGTGCGCCGCGCCGTTCGTCATCGCCGAGGAGGTTGGCGAGCGTGGCGAGCGCCTCGACGTGGGAGCTGTCGTCGACCGCGGCCAGCGCCACGACGAGGCTGACCGGATCGTTCTCGGGGTGCCCGAAGGCGACGGGCTGGGCCAGGGTGACCCAGGCGAGCCCGGTTCGACGAACCGCAGCCGACGGGCGCGAGTGAGCGAGCGCGATGCCCGGGGCGATCACGATGTACGGGCCAAGCTGCTCGACCGTCGCGATCATCTCATCCGCGTAGGCAGGGCTGGCCGCTCCGCTTGCCGTCAACGCCTCGCCGGCACGTCGCACGGCCTCACGCCAGTCGTGAGCGGGCTGCCGCAGCCTGATGGCACGTCCTGGCAGAAGCGCCGACAGGCTTCTCGCGCCGACTGCGTTCGTCACGGACAGGACCCTCATCGGATTGCCCCGGCTCGACACCTTGCCAGTGATCGCGTAGCGAGCAAAGCGAGGGGCAAGGCCGTCGTCAAGGGCCTAACGGCCTAGACTGGTCCGTACCGGAGCTGCCAGCAGATTCGTGACGAGGCCGCGTGTCCGCAGATGCCAGTCGGCCTGGATTCCCTGCCCGCGCCTCGCTCTGAGGACGGGCGCTCGGCAGCCACGGGGGTGCTCCCCGGGGGTCGTCGGGATGTCGAGGCGCCACCGCCTCGGTCTGCTACGTGCGCGGCGGCCGATCCTCGCCGCCGGTCGCTCGGCGGTCCACCGTCTCGACGCGGACTTCCGCCTGACGCGGCCTGGTCGGCGAATGGGCCCATGCCCAGTGGCGCCGGTGTCGGAGGACCGCCTCGGCGTGATCGGCCTGCCGCCGGCACTCTTCCAGCTGTCGCAGCACGCTGTGCGCGGCGTCCGGTACCTCGGCGATCCGCTCGCCCACCGGTGCCACCATGGCGGCCGCTGTCAGGGCCTCGCGGCGGAGGCCATTCGCCGGGCGGGCGGCCACGTCGATCAGCACCCCGGCCAGTGGTCCCTCGAGTACTTCGAACGTGCGGCGCTCCCGGAGGACCGCACGTTGCGGATCTGCCGCCGCGTCAGCGGACGGGGCCGCTGCCAACCCGACGGGAGCGTGGCGCTCCACGAGCCGCAACTGCGAGCCCCGGAGCAAGGTCAGGCCAGGCCGCGAGCGACCCACGTGGACGGCGAACGGCGGACGCCCTCGCCGCCGCCGCAGGACGATGTCAGCCGCGGCCACCCACCGCGAGCCAGGCCCACCCGTATCGTGCCTCAGCCACGTCGGCAGCCTTGCCGTGAACAGCTCGGCCTCGTCGCGTAGCTCGGCCTCGCGCTCCCGGCGCTCAGCCCTTGCGAGCTCGCGCATCTCAACGTCGCGTTGCATGCTCTCGCGGCTCGCCGCGTCCAGTTCAGCGATGTACTGGCGGAGCGGTGCGAGGAGCCTGCTGAGAGCCCCTGGCAGACCGTCGCGGTTGTTCGTCATCATCGGCCCCCTCATTGGCCCAGCAGTTTCCACCCAATCGCACATCTGCGCATGGAACCAGCGGTTCGGGCGCGGGCGGGCACCGCCGCCGGGGGGACGACGCGCGGCCTTCGTCGTGCGACCCGCAGGGCCCGGTCAGTCGGCCGAGTAGCGCTCGTCATCACCAACGTAAGGGGTAGCAGACCGTGCCTGGGCGCGCAGACCGATGTGCCTCACGGAAGCACACAGTGCTAGTTGCGTTTGTTGCGACTGTGTCCTATGCTGCTGCGACATTGAGGTGCTGACATGTCCACGCTCGTTCCGACCAGAGACCCAGTCGCCGCTCTGACAAACGAGCGGGATGGCATCCTGCTGGTGGAGCGCCTCCTGCAGGCTGACGAGCACGTCTCTCTTCTGGTGGATGACTCCGGCGAGAGAACTCCATTGCCGGCTTCTCTGCGACAACTCCTGCTTCAGGTGGCCGGCGAATTGCTTCGGGGGAACCGGGTGAGCGTCATGCCCGTGGCAACCGAGCTCACCACGCAGCAGGCTGCGGACCTGCTCAACGTGTCGCGGCCGTACCTGATTCGACTCCTGGAGCGGGGGGACATCCCCTTCGATCGAACGGGGACGCACAGGCGTATCAAGCTGGCCGATGTGCTCGCCTACCGGCAGCAACGCAGCGTTGCCCGACGGGAGATGCTTCGTGAGATGGCCCGCGAGGCGATCGAACTGAATCTCCCGCAGTAACAGCTTCAGCGTGGCGTACGTCGCTGTCCTCGACGCCAGCGTCCTTTACGGACAGCTGAGCCGCGATCTGTTGCTCCGGCTCGCCGAGCGGCGCCTGTTCCAGCCCGTCTGGAGCAGGCGGATCCTTGACGAGGTGTTCGACAACCTCGGATCCAAGCGACCGGACCTGGATCGCTCGAAGCTGCGCCGAACACGCAGCTGCATGGAAGAAGGCTTCGAGGAGGCGATGGTCGGCGGCACCGCCTTCCTGGCCGTCGTGCCGGAGGACGTTGACCCCCACGACCGCCACGTAGTCGCCAGCGCCTTGGCGGCGAAGGCGGACTGCATCGTGACCGACAACGAACGGCATTTCCCCGCGGCCTCGCTCGGGAAACTGGGGATCGAGGTGCAGCGCCTCGACACCTTCCTGGTGAACCAGTGGAGCCTCGATCCTGACGCCGTGCTCTGGGGCGCTCCATGAGATGGTGGAGGACTACATGCGACCCGCGATCGACCTCGCCGGGCTTCTCGCGAGGCTGCAGGAACGGGCTCCCTCCTTCGTCGCTGAGGTTCGTCGAGCACTCGGCGCGTAGCCTTCCGTCAGCCTGCCTCCCCACGTGGCCTGATCACCGAGCCAGACAGAGCCGCCGTTGAACTGCGTGCGTCACGGAGATCGTGGCACCAGAAGCTTGTTCGTGCCGCCGGGGCGACGAAGTGGCCGACCCGGTCAGTCGGCCGAGTAGCGCTCCTCCCTCCAGGGGTCGCCCTCGTTGTGGTAGCCGTAGCGCTCCCAGAACCCCGGCATGTCGTGGTCGAGGAACTGGAGGCCGCGGATCCACTTGGCGCTCTTCCAGAAGTAGCGCTTGGGAACCATGAGCCGCAGCGGGTACCCGTGCTCGGGCTCCAGTGGCTCGCCGGCGAACGAGTCGGCCAGGAGGACGTCGTCGTCGTCCAGCACGTCGAGCGGCAGGTTCGTCGTGTAGCCCTGTTCGCAGTGCGCGACCACGAACCGCGTCGAAGGCTTCATACCCGCCCGCTCCAGGATCGCCCGTATCGGGACGCCGCCGAACTGGGCGTCGAGCTTGCTCCAGCGGGTCACGCAGTGGATGTCGCAGTGGACGGTCTTCCGGGGCAGGGCCTGGAACTCGGCCCAGGAGAGGTCGAGCGGCCGCTCCACCTCGCCCCACACCTTGAAGTCCCACGTGGCGAGGTCGGTGCGCGGGACGGACCCGTAGTGCAGCACGGGCCACTTCTCGGTGAGGTACTGGCCGGGGGGAATGCGGCGCTTCTGCTCGTCGGAAGGGCGGGGACGCCCGAACAAGCGGTCCATCGGCCGGAATGATAGCGGCCCCGTGTGGCCCGCCCAGCGGCCGGCCGGGGGCCGCGGCACCGCTGGCCGCGGCACCGCTGGTGCCGTCGTCGTCGGTGGCCTTCCCCCCGGGCTCTTCCGCCGGATGTGCATCCGGGGAACCAGTGTCGGCTCGGCAATGGCTCCGATTGTGCCGGGTGGTGACGGGCGGGGCGTGGCTGAGCGTGGACGGTGCGTTCAGGCGGGCGGACCGGAGAGGAGCCTCCGCCACCTGTTCCCCGGGCGTGCGAGTGGCGGCGTCTACCCGCCTGCGGTTCCCCGGGCGTGCATCTGGCGGATGCGGGCAGCGCGTCCCTTGCGGCTGGCTCCCCGGGCGTGCATCTGGCGGATGCGGGCAGCGCGTCCCTTGCGGCTGGCTCCCGGGGCGTGCATCTGGCGGATCACGGAGGGGGCGGAGCACGAGCCGGAGGGGGCGGAGCAGGAACCGGAGGGGGCGGAGCACGAACCGGAGGGGGGCGGAACACGCGCCGACCGCAAGGCGGACGCCGCCCGGGCTTACGCCTGGTCGAGCCCCCGCACGATCGCCCGCAGGATGAAGCGCGCCGCCTCGGCGCTCTTCCCGCCGAGCCGCTGGCCCTCGTCCTGTGCCAGCGCGAGCCGCAGATCACCGACGGCCTGGTCGAGGAACGGGGTCCGCCGCAGCTCTCCGGCCGCGAACGCCCGCTCCAGCCGGTCGAGCGCCAGGCGCGCGTTGTCGGTGGGGTGGCCGCTGGCCGCCGCCAGCTCGCGGACGTCGGATCTCGCCCGCTCGCCCGCGCCCTCGCCCTCGCCCGCGCTCACGCCCTCGTCCGTCCGTGCCTGCTCGGCCGCGTCCCCCTCCGTCGCCATCCGGGTGCCTCAGCGCCGCCCGTAACGGAGCGACCGGGTACTGGCCGCGTCCCGGTCCGTGTCGTCGCCGGCCCCTGCCCGGCCGGATGCGCTCCGCGCCGCACCTGCCACCGGCTCGCCGCGCGGGTGCAGCCTGCGCCAGTCGCTCTCCAGGATCCCCATGTGGATCTCGTCCCAGTACGCGCCGTCGCGCCAGACCGCCTCCCGGCTGCGGCCCTCGACCCGGAACCCGACCTTCTCGTACGCCCGGATCGCGCGCGCGTTGAACTCGAAGACGCTCAGACCCACGCGGTGGAGCGTCAGTGCGTCGAACGCGTGGGCGACCATCAGCTCCGTGGCCTCGCTGCCGTACCCCTGCCCCCAGCAGTCGTGCTCGCCGATCGTGATATGGAAGAGGACGCTACCGTTGTCGGGGTCGAGTGCGCTCAGCGTGGTGGTGCCGATCAGACGGCTGTCCTCGGCCAGGTGGATCGCGTACGCGAACGCGTCGGGCGACATGAGCCGCAGCTGGAAGAACCGGCGCACCTCGTCGTCCGACACGGGCCCGACCTGGAAGCGGGTGAGCCGCGCGACCTCGGGGTCGCGGTACCAGCGCAGGACCGCCGGGAACTGATCGGAGCGGTGCCGCCGCAGGTACACGCGGCGTCCCGGGATGGTCTCCGGGTGCCAGCGGGCGGGATCGATGTCGAGGGCCATCGGGAATCCGATGCTATACCATCGCCGACATGCGCCGGTGGGCGGAGACGGCGTCCGAGGTGGCGGCCACGTCGCGGACGTCGGAGAAGGTGACGCGCCTCGCGGCGTACCTGCGGTCGCTCGATCCCGAGTCGCTCGCAGTTGCCTGCGTGTTCCTGACGGGGCGACCGTTTCCCGCGTCCGATCCGCGATCGGCCGGCGTCGGATGGGCAGCCGTCCGGGAGGCCGTGGAGCGCGCCGCGGGGGCCGCTCCGGGTGCGTTCGGCCAGGCCTACGACCGTACCAGCGACCCGGGGTGGGCGGCGCACGACCTGCTGGCCGAGCGGGACGCCCGGGAGGGCACCGTGCCGCGCGAGGAGGGCGACGTGTCCCGGGCGCGGGAGGCCGGCAGCCCCGGGCTTCGTGAGAAGCGCGACCGGCCGCCCGGCCCAGGTCCCGGTTTGCCCGAGGTCCAGGCCGCGTTCGCCTCGATCGTGGACGCCCGACGCCCATCCGCGCGGGTGGACCGGCTGGTCGAGCTGTTCGATCGGCTCGACCCCCTGAGCGCCATGTACGTGGTCAAGGTCCTGAGCGGCGACCTCCGGATCGGGCTCCGCGGGGGCCTGCTCGAGTCGGCCATCGCGGACGCCTTCGGGAGGCCGCTGGCGGATGTGCAGCGGGCGGTCATGGCCAGCGGGGACGTCGGGGAGGTCGCCCGGCTCGCGCGGGACGACCGGCTCGGCGACGCCCTCCCCACGCTGTTCCGGCCGCTGCTCCCCATGCTCGCGTCCCCGGCGACCGACGCGGCTGAGATCGTGGCGCGGCTGGGGACGCCGCTGTGGGCCGAGGACAAATACGATGGCATCCGGGCGCAACTGCACAAGCTGGGCGCGGACGTGCGGCTGTACAGCCGGGACCTCCACGACATCACCGGGCAGTTCCCGGACGTCGCCGATGCGGCGAGGGGGATGCCGTGGGACGGCATCCTGGACGGTGAGCTGCTGGCGATGGCCGATGGGAAGATCCTGCCGTTCGCCCGGCTCCAGGTCCGGCTGGGTCGCAGGGCGCCGGGTGTCGAGGTGCTCGAGACGGTGCCGGCCGGGTACGTCGTGTTCGACGTGATCGCGCTCGGCGGCAGTGCGCTCGCCGGCAGCGCGCATGGCGGCGTCCCGCTCAACGGCGCCGGTCCCGCGGGCGGCATCACGGCCGTGCTGGATCGACCGCTGTCGGAACGTCGCGGTTACCTCGAGGCGCTCCAGCTCCCCGAGCGGATCGTCCTCGGCTACCTGGGGCACCCGGACTCCGCCGAGGCGCTCGACGCTGCCTTCGACGCGGCGCGCGCCCGCGGCAACGAGGGGCTCGTGGTGAAGGATCCGGCGAGCGGCTATGCGCCGGGCCGGCGCGGTCTCGCCTGGCTCAAGCTGAAGAAGGCGCTGGCCACGCTCGACTGTGTGGTGGTCGGGGTGGAGATCGGGCACGGCAAGCGGCACGGCGTGCTGTCTGACTACACGTTCGCGGTCAGGGACGATCGGCCGGGGCACGAGGGCGAGCTGGTGACGGTCGGCAAGGCGTACAGCGGGCTGACCGACGTCGAGATCGCCGACATGACGCGCTGGTTCGAGGCGCACACGCTGCAGCGGCGCGGACGGTACCGGCTGGTGGAGCCGAGCGTGGTGGTCGAGGTGGCGTTCGACCGCGTGCAGCGGTCGACGCGGCACGCGTCGGGGCTCGCGATGCGATTCCCCCGGATCGCGCGGCTCCGGCTCGACAAGCGGCCGACCGACGCCGACGCGCTCTCCACGGTGGCGGCGCTGGCCGGCTGATGGGCAGTGGGGACCGGCTCGTGCCCCCCGCGCGTGCAACGAGACGGTTCCCGAGGGCCGCTCGTTCCACCATACTCACGGCATGGAGCACCTTGTCTTCAGCCATGGCGAGCCACGACCCCAGTTCGACCCCGGGCTGGGGGTCGCGAGGCCGCGCCAGCTGGTCCTGTACACCGACGTATTCGTGGTCCGCGGAACGCTGCAGACGCCCGCACGCCGGCTGTCGGACGCGCTCAATGCTGCGGGCGAACCGTTCCTGGTACTGGAGGACGTGACGTTCGATGAGCATGGAACGCGCGCAGTCGTGGAGCACGCCGCGTACGCCCAGGTGAACCTGTCGACCGTCCTTTTCGCGTACGAGCCCGACGACCAGGTGAGCACGCCGCCCGAGCTCCGCACGGTCAAGGTCACGCAGCCGGCGCTCGTCCGCGTTCCGCCGTTCCGCGTGGTCGGCGACGTCCATCTCCTCCCTGAACGCGACCTGCGGCAGGCGCTCCAGGAGCTGCTGGGCAGGTTCGTGCCGATGACGGATGCGACGTTCTGGTCCGAGTCGCTCGGCGTTCCGCGCACCGCGGTCTCGATGATCGCGTTCAACCACGCTCGTTCGCAGATCCTGGCCCCCTACACCGGCGAGGGGAGCGGCGAGTCAGGCAGCGAAGCGGCTCGCTGAGGGTCGGCCCGCAGGCTTCGGGTGGGCCGCAGGCTTCGGGTGGGCCGCAGACCCCATCGTGCGCCAGGCGCGGCCACCGCGCTCGAGACGTGGTCACGGTGCGTCCGGGGCACGCACGCACGGCGCCCGCGAGATGGCCACCGCCACGGCGAGTCCGGTAACGTGTCACCGAGCACCCGCCGTCCGCCACGAAGGGAGCCGGCTTGCACCGGGTGAGTGAAAGCGACCACCTGCGCGTGCCGAGGGACCGGCGAGGCCCGATTGGGCGCCATCGATGCCGATCCCGTGCGCCGGGTGAGCGGTTGCGACCGGGTTGGGCGCTGACCCGGCGGCGATGTGCGCGTGGTGCACGATTCTGGCCGCGCGCGGCTCGAGCTGGTCACGATCGTGCACCCGGTGGGCGCGCAGCCCGCCGGCGAGTCAGGCACGCGCAGCCCGCCGGCGAGTCAGGCACGTGCAGCCCGTCCGCCAGTCGCGCACGCGCAGCCCACTCGTGCCCGCGCCTCCGACCTGCCTGCCCGCGCGCCCGCCCTGCCCCGGCCGCAACTTCCCTCAGCGGTTGAGCGGCAGGTCCATCCGGGCGCCCCACTCGGCCCAGCCCGCGTCGTACACGGCGACGTCCGTGTAGCCGAGCAGCGCGAGTGCCAGCGCGACCTTCGTCGCGCCGATCCCGCTCCCGTCGTAGACCACGATCCGGCGGTCTCTGGACACTCCCGCCCGCGCGAACACGTGCGCCAGCCGATCGGGCGGCAGGAAGTGCTGGCCGTCGCCCTCGGTCAGCAGCACCGCGGGAACGTTGACCGCGCCCGGGAGACGCCCGAGGCGGGTCGAGTCGCCCTGCTGCCCCGCGAAGTCGGCCGGGCTGCGGGTGTCGATCACCTCGACCTCGCTCGATCCGATCAGGGCCCGCACGTCCGACGTGGACAACCGGCGCCGCGGATCCAGCCGCGGGGTGAAGGTGGTGGCCTCCGGCGGCAGCTGCGCCGTGGTCGAGGGGCGGCCGCTGGCGACCCAGGCGGGCCAGCCCCCGTCGAGCACCCGGGCCGCGGCGAACCCGTACGTCTGCAGGCTCCACCACACGCGGCTGGCGTAGAGGGAGCCGGTGTCGTCGTAGCAGATGACCGTCGTGCCGTCGCCGACGCCCGCGCGGGACATCGCCGCGGCCAACCGATCGGGGCGCGCCAGCTGCAGGGGGGTCGGGTCGTCCGGGTCGATCAGGTCGTTCATCCAGTCGAGGAACACGGCGCCCGGGATGTGCCCCTCGGCGAAGAGCCGGCGGGCGGACTGGTCCACGCGCCAGCGGCAGTCGAGGATGCGCGCCGACGAGCGTGGGATCTGCTCGGCGACCCAGTCGACTGTGGCGAGCAACTCCGGCCGGGCGAAGGCTGGGGGCATCGCCGGTATCATAGCCGCCGATGGACCGGCCGCGACCCGACGAACAGGCGAGGGTCGACGCGGCCCGGGCGGAGCTGCCGGCCGTCGAGTCCGCGATCTACCTGAACACCGGCACATCCGGGCCCATCCCCCGTTCGTCCGACGAGGCGATGCGCCAGATCGAGGACTACGAGCTGCGTTACGGCCGCGCGAGCGCGGACGCCCACGACGAGCTGCTTGGACGGATGGCCGAATGCCGCGCGGCGGTCGCGGCGATCCTGCACGCGACACCCGATTCGGTCGCGCTGACCCGCTCGACCACCGACGGGCTGAACGCGGCGGTCTGGTCGATCGACTGGCGGCCCGGCGACGAGGCGGTCACGACGACGATCGAGCACGCCGGCCTGCTCGCCCCCCTGGCGGCGCTGCACGAGCGGGGCGTCGTGGTCCGCCAGGCCGACGTGGGCGACGGGGGCGACGACGAGGCGACGCTGGCGGCGATCGGGGGCGAGATCTCCGCCCGGACGCGGCTGGTCGCCGTCTCGCACGTGTCGTGGGTCACGGGCGCGCTGCTGCCGGTCGGGTCGATCGGCGACCTCGCCCGGGATGCGGGGGCCTGGTACGCGGTCGATGGCGCGCAGTCGGCAGGGGCGATCGACGTCGATCCGGCGGCGCTCGGGGCCGACTTCTACGCGATCCCCGCGCAGAAATGGCTGCTCGGCCCGGAGGGGATGGGCGCGCTGTGGGTCTCGCCACGCGCGATCGCGCAGGCGCGCCAGCCGTACGCGGGCTGGTGGACCACGGACGAGGCGACCGTCCACGGAGCGACGCGGCAGGCGGCGACGCGGCAGGCGCCGGCAGCGGGAGGGCACCCCCCGGTTTCTCTCCGCCCGTGGGCCGATGCCCGGCGGTTCGACACGACCGGGTTCCACCGGCCGTCGGTGGTTGCCTTCGGCCGCAGCGCCGGCTGGCTCGCCATGCACGTCGGGCTGCCGTGGATCCAGGAGCGGGGCCCCAGGCTGGCCGCCGCGGTCGCGGACCGGCTCGCGGCCACGCCCGGCGTGACCGTGCTCACCCCGCGGGTCCGCATGGCGACGCTGGTCACGTTCCGGGTCGCTGGCTGGCCGGCCGAGGAGGCGGTGGACGCGCTGCAGCGGCGGGTCTTCGCCACCGTCCGGACGTTGCCCGGGACGGATGCGCTGCGCGCCAGCGTCGGCTGGTTCAACTCGGAATCCGAGCTCGAGCGGTTCCTGGGCGCGGTCGAGGAGGTGGCCCGCCACACGCCGGAGACGTTCCCACGCCGGGCCGAGTTCACGATCCTGGGCGAATGAACGCCCCGTATCGCGACCCCGGCCGGGTCGGGACGCCGGGTACGCGGCACGCGGCGCCCGCCGTGCCTCCGTCGCGTGCGCCGCGTCGGCGGTCGTGGCTGGAGATCCGGTGGCGCCAGCTCCGCAACGCGCCCACGCCGGTCTGGCGCGCCGTGGCCGCAGACGGGATCGTGGCGTCGATCGGCGGCGCCCTGCTGCTCGTCTACGAGATCGCGCTCGACCACGGCGCATCGCTGCCGGGCGGCGACCTGCGGATGCCCGCCGTGGCCATCTTCGTGCTGCTGGTGGTTGCGGTCGGGAGCGTCGCCACGTACCTGTGGGTGCCGCTGCCGTCGGGTTCGGGGGGCCGGCGGCGCCGCACCGTGTGGAGCGGCATGCTCGGCTTCCTCGCGTCGCTCCCCGTCGCCTACCTCGCGCTGGTGCTCGTCTTCCAGGTGCTCCGCCCACTCCTGGGGTAAGCGGCCCGCGGGCGTCGGCGGCCGCGCACGGCCGACCGTGGCCAGCCCTGGCCGGTCGTGGCTGCGACCTGGCCGATCCGTGCTGGGCTATGCTCACGCTCGACGGGGGAGTAGCTCAGCGGTTAGAGCAGCCGTCTTATACACGGCACGTCGTGCGTTCGAATCGCACCTCCCCCACCATGACCGGTGTGATCGAACGTCCCCACGGCTTCCGATCGCTGGACCCCCGGCGCGATACGGGCAGTCCCAGCGGTCCTGGACCCGCCCCCATCCGCGCCTGCCATGGGCTCGTCGCGCAGGCGAGGCTCTGGTCCACGTTGGCGGTGCGTGGATGTGGTGCTCCTCGCTGCCTCATCGCACCAGCTGAACCGCCAGCGGCGCGCCTGCGAACCCGGGGGACGTGGTCGTGGGTCCTAACCAGAACGGCTGACGCCACACCCCCGCGACGCCCGCGCCGCCGTCGCAGGCGGTGATCTGGAAGCCCGTGAACCCCACGATGTGGTACCAGGCGTTGGCGCCCTGCCCGCCGGCCGTGTCCCACACGGCGACGGTCACCACGCTGCCGCTGTTGATGTCGGCGGAGCAGTCCGCGCTGGCCTTGTTGCCGGGCAGGCTGCCGATCTCATCGGCGCTGCCGGGGAGCCGGACCGCGGTGCAGCAGCCGTAGCTCTGGGTCGCGTCGATCTCGGTCTGCAGGAACGTGGCGCTGGTCTGGCAGCCCCCCGTGTTGGCCGGCGCGGTCTGCCCGAGGCCGTCCCCGGCGCAGCCGAACTTCAACCAGCCGAACCCGCCCGGTACGTTGAGCGATCCGGGCGTCAGTTGTTGCGGATCACAGGGGCTCGCGGGGTTCGTGCTGAGCGGCCCCGCACAGGGCTGGCGCCCCACGAAGAAGGCCTCCGCGATGCCCGCCGGGAAGACCGCCCCGGATGGTCCCCCGGCCGCGTAACCGCCCAGGGCGGTGGCCGAGGCGCTCGCGGTCCAGCGGGTGACCCCGATCATCCCCAGGAAGAAGGGCCGCCAGCTGCGCGAGCTGCCCACCGAGACGCCCACGGTACCCGCGGGGATCGTACCGGCGCCAACGTAGCCGCTGAGCGTGCCGTCGCCCGCCACGTACCGGGGCCCGCTCGGGGCCCCGAAGGCGATCGGGGTCCCACCGGTGGCCGCGATCGAGGCCGTGATCGCCGCCGCCACGTTCGCGTCGCTGCCGTCGGCCGTGTCGCCGTTGATCCACTCGGCCACCACGCGCGCCCCGGCGAGGGCCGCGAAGTCGGCCGCGTTCTGGGCCACGCGCCGCTGGGCCAGGGCGTAGCCTCCGTCGATCACGAGGCCCACCCCGAGCAGGAGGACGGTCAGGGCGAGGGCGAAGAGGACGATGACCTGGCCCGCCTGGCGGCGCGACGCGGCGCGTGGCTGGTCCATTCCCGACGTCTCCTAGTTGATGGCCATGGTGGCGGCGCCCGTGGTGGTGACGTGGCCCACCAGCTGGCCGATGACCGGCGTGATGGGCGTGAAGATCAGGACGACGCGGACCGAGACGAGGCTGCCCGTGGTGGTGCTGACGCAGCTCTGGGTGGTCCAGCTGCCGCCCGGCGGGGTGGTGGCGTCGCAGCTGTAGAACACGTCCGCGCCCGGCACCGGACCCAGGGGCGCCACCATGCGGTTCACCGCCGCCACCACGTCGGCACCGAGCGCCGCCGCGCTGGCCGGGCAGACCGGGCCACCCACCGTGTTGCAGGTCGCGTCGGACGACCCGATCCAGCTCGCCTCCACGGCCGCCACGCGGGCACCCTCGCGGGCCGCCTGGGAGACCACGCTGTTCTGGTACACGAGCCGCCCGAGGTCGATGAGGCCGAACAGCAGCCACAGGAACAGCGGGAGGACCAGCGCGAACTCGAGGAGCGCCTGCCCCTGGAGCGGGGTCGCCCCCCGCCGCCACGCCCGGCTCATGGCACGCTCACCGAGGTCGTGACGCTTGCGCTGCAGCTCCCGTTCAGCACCGTGAGCGTGACCGCGTAGGTGCCCGCGGCGGCGTAGTCGTTCGCGTCATTCTGGCCTGTCCCGGTGGTCCCGTCCCCGAAGCTCCAACTCCACGAGGCCGGCGCGGGCTGCCCCGTGTATGCGCCGTAGAACGTCATCTCGTGGGCCTTCGCGCCGTTGCCCTGCCCGGTGAAGCTGGCGGTGAGGCTGGGCGCCAGGGCGCACACCGGTGTCGGCGAGGGACTGGGCGACGGCGACGCCGAGGGGCTGGGCGACGCGGACGGCGCGGCGCTCGAGCCGGCGCCCACCGTCACGCTCTGGGTGGCGCTGACCGACCCGGCCGAGTTCGACACCGTGAGGGTGACCACGTAGGTGCCCGCGGCGGCGTAGGTGTAGCTCGTCGTGCGGCCGACCACCGGCGGGAAGGGACTGAGCCCGTCGCCCATGTCCCAGGCGTAGCCGGAGATGGCGCACGCGCCGCTGTTGGGAAGCGAGGCGGAGGCGTCGAGGGTGACGGTCAGGCCGCTGACGGTGGCGATGAAGCTCGCCAGCGAGGGCGGCGAGCAGCCGGGCGGCTGCGAGGCCCCGCCGTAGGCGGCCAGCCCGAACACTGCGGCGGTTGCCGACCCGCCCAACTGCAGGTGGTAGCCGAAGAGCCCGTTGATGAGCGGGGTCAGGAAGCTGAACGGCTCGTGGACGGCCACCGTGATGGTGTTGCCCGGGCCGTTCCCGCCGGGGGCGTCCGCGCATGGGAGCGTGTTCCCCGACGCGTCGGCGCAGGCAACCGTGACCGAGATCGGATGCTCGCCGGCCTGCGCCTGCACGTTCGCCTCTTCCTGCGCGTGGGCGGTGATGCCGCTCGTATCGGTGGGGTTGCCCGCCCCGTAGGCGGCGCCCTCGCGGGCCGCGTTGTTGACCTCGATGTAGGTGAAGAACAGACGCCCTCCATCGATGGTGCCCAGCACGAGCAGCAGGAACACGGGCAGGATCAGCGCGAACTCGACCAGGGCCTGGGCCCGCCGATGGCCGGGTGTCCCGCGGCGCCCACGGGCAGCCCGGTACGCGGAGGCGCGGCCGGCCCGCGGGATCGTGCTGCACCGCGGCGTCAGCCGCGAGCGGGGAGCAGGACGAAACGAGGACGTGGCGGACATCGTCAGTACACACTACGGATGGGTTCCCTGGAATCATTACGGTGCTTCCGTCAAAGGCCGGGCAGGACCTTCGGGGGGCCGGATCGACGTTGGCGAGGATCGAGTACGCGGTCCCGGCTGTACGCATGAGCGGCTGCCACCCGGTCCGCACGAACGCCCGGCGCGGGCAGGCACGGCCGCAAGCGCCTCGTGACGCCCACGGCGAGGTCCCTGGGACGAACGGGTGGGTGTGGTAGCCCGATCGGCGGGTAGGCGTCAGGTCGACTGCAAGGTACGGTCCGCCGGTCGAGGTCGATATTCCATGCATAGTTGAGTGGGCGCACTCTCGGTCCCCGGGCCCCGCGCCTGATTGGTCGGCCATGGAGCCAATGCCGGTCACCTCTCCGCATGCCCGGCGAGCGTTGGTACGGACGCCACGGCGCGCGCAGCTGGCATCCCCTGACGGCGGGTGGGCCATCGATTCCGCCTGGCTCACCGTCGCAATCGAGCACGCCGCGGACGCGGTGGTCATCACCGACCTCGCCGGCACGATCCTGTTTGTGAACGCCGCCTTCGAGCGAATGACGGAACGCCACCGTGCCGACCTTCTCGGCCGGCACACGTGGTCCATGGAGAGCGGCGCCCAGCCGACCAGCTACTACCGCGAGATGGCGGCAACCGTCCGCGTGGGCCACGTCTGGCAGGGAGAGTTCATCCATCGGCGGGCCGACGGCTCCCGCCTCCACATCGATGCGACGGTCGCGCCGATCCGCGACGGGACCGGGAGGATCGTCGGGGCGGTCGCCGTACAGCGCGACGTCACCGGTGAGCGCGCCCTGCGGGCCCAGCTGGAGGGCCAGCTCGAGGAACGCGCCGAGCTCGCCGCGACGCTCCACGCGCTCCGCGTCGGGGAGACTGCCGAGGCGACCGGGGCGGCGATCGTGGCGGCGGTGGCAGGCCTGCCGGGCCTGCACGGTGCCGGGCTGTGGAGCTTCGAGCCGGATGGCGACACGGCGGAGCTGGCATCGCTCCACGCGGGTCGCCCGCTGCCGCACCTCGGGCCGCTCCCAGCCGAGCGCACCGCCCACCTCCGCCAGCAGGCGCTCCAGGGTCCCTGGATCGAGACGTGGCAGGACCGCGCTGAGCACCCCTACAATGCGCTCCTCGTCGCGGAGGGCGTCCGAGCGCTCGCTTACGTGCCCGTCCGCTCGGATGTCGACACTCTGGGCCTCCTCATCGCCGCCGGTGACGACGACGGCGAGCCCGGTCTCGCCGAGCGCCTGCCCGCCCTGGTCGAGTGCGCCTCGATCGCCGGGGCGCTCCTGGGGCCCCAGCTCCGCGCGCGTCACCGCCAACGGGTCAGCGTGGCGCGGATTCGGACCATGATCGAGACGCGGGCGTTCGCGCCGGTCTTCCAGCCCATCGTGGAGCTCGGCCCCCGGATGCTCGTCGGCTGCGAGGCGCTCACCCGCTTCGTGGACGGGTCGCCGCCCGAGCGGATCTTCGCCGAAGCCGCCAGATGCGGAATGTCGGTCGAGCTCGAGGCCGCGACCCTTGCCGCGACCCTCGTCGCCGCGCGCGACCTGCCCACCTCGGTCTGGCTCAATCTGAACGTGTCGGCGGAGTTCGTGCTCGCTGGCGACCCGCTCGCGTCCCTCCTGCGCGAGGCGCGCGCGCCGGTCGTCCTGGAGCTGACAGAGCACGCGCAGATCGCGGACTACGGCGCGGTCCGAGCCGCGATCCAGGCACTGGGGCCGAGCATTCGCCTGGCCGTTGACGACGCCGGTGCCGGCTTCGCCAGCTTCCGGCACATCCTGGAGCTTGGTCCGGATTATGTGAAGCTCGACCGGGCGCTCGTGCACGCGATCGGGCGCGACCCTGCCCGCCAGGCGCTCGTGGCTGGCCTGGTGCACTTCGCCGTCAGGACGGGCGCCACCCTGATCGCAGAAGGTGTCGAGACCGAAGCTGAGGCCAGGCAGCTCACCGAACTCGGGGTCCCGCTCGCCCAGGGGTACCGCCTGGGGCGGCCCGTCCCCGCGGGAAGCCTGGCCCGCCGAGCCGGCGTCGGAACTGTCAAGCGCGGCCGCCTTCCAGCCACCCGGCAGACGGCGGCGGAGGACGACATCGCCTGCGGGGTCAACATCGGGACGACGCTTGCCGAGGCGCTTCGCAGGGTCGGCATCGCGACCCTCGCGGAGCTCCAGGCTGTGGGTGCCGTGCCCGCCTGGGAGCGCCTGCGCCAGGTACGGCCTCGCCTGGCGACCCGGGCAACCCTCCTCAAGCTGGAGGGTGCGAGCCGCGGCGTGCGGCCGGCCCGGCTCCTGCCGGAAGAGCGCGACAGGCTCATAGCGCTTGCCCGACTTGAGCGCAAGGAGGCGGCGCTGGCTGATTGAGGGCCGCATCCGCCCGTCGCGCCTGCCTGCTGCCGCCGGCAGGGTCCTCCTGCGGCACACTGTTAAGCAATCTTGACCGCCGCGATTCCGGGAGACGATCCCGGGGCGCGACGATGGCAGGAGTTGTCTCGGGGCAGCCTGCCCCACCGCGCCCAGCGGGATTGCGTCTGACGAGGAAGACATGACACGAGGTCGCCTGGCGTCCCTGTTCCTGGCTGCTCTGCTGCTCCTGTCCGCGGCGTCGCCCGGCATTGCGTCGGCGGCGAGCTTCTCGATCTCCACGCCGTACCCCGCGGTGACGGTCCAGGCGGGCAACACCGTGACGTTCGACCTGACGGTCGCCACGCCGTCACCGGAGCGCGTCGACCTCGCCGTGAGTGGGGCGCCGACCGGCTGGACGGCGACCATCACGGGCGGCGGCAACACGATCGACGCCGTCTACACCGGCGGGACGACGCCGCCCGCGGCGCAGCTCTCGGTCAAGGTGCCGCAGGATGCCTCCGCGGGCACGCAGACACTCACGGTCACCGCAACGGCCTCGCAGGGCACCCAGACCCTCCCGATCTCGATCCGCGTCGAGAGCGGGTCGGCGGGTGGGGTGCAGCTGACGACCAGCTTTGCGAAGCTCTCGGGCACGGCCACCAGCACCTTCACCTACAGCGTGACGCTGGCGAACAACGGCACCCAGCAGCAGACCTTCACCCTGCAGGGACAGGGGCCGGCCGGCTGGCAGGTCGACGTGCATCCCTCCAGCAACGCGCAGGCGCTGACCGACACCATCGCCGGCGGGAGCAGCGACACCCTCACGGTGACCGTGACCCCGCCAGGCTCGGCCTCCGCCGGTCAGTACCCGATCCAGGTCACCGCGGCGGCCGGATCGCAGTCGGCGCAGGTGCAGCTGGAGGCGGACGTCACCGGGTCGCCGGCCCTGACCATGAGCACGCCCAACCAGGTGCTCAACGCGCAGGTCACGTCCGGGGGCACGGGGACCGTGTCGCTGATCGTCACCAACAGCGGCTCCGTCCCGCTCAGCAGCGTGAGCCTCACGTCGACACCCCCGACGGGATGGACCGTCACGTTCTCGCCCACGTCGATCCCGTCCCTCCAGCCCGGCGCGGCGAGCACGGTCACGGCCACGATCCACCCGGCCAGCGACGCCCTCACCGGCGACTACGACATCACGATGACCGCCACCTCGGGAGGCGCCACCCAGAGCCTGGACATCCGCACCACCGTTCAGACCTCGCCCCTCTGGGGGTTCGTGGGGCTGGCGCTGATCGCGGTCGTGCTCGTCGGGCTGGGCTGGGTCTTCCGCCGCTACGGCAGGCGCTGAGATGCCGCCAAGGGGCGAGATGCGGGGCCGCGGCGGCACACGACCCGGTGGCCGCGCGCGGCCCGGGGACGACCCCCGGTCCAGGGGCAGCCACGGCGACGGCGAGCGCGAGGCGGCGCCCTCGGTGATCCGGGCTCGCGCGCTGACGAAGGCATACGGCGACATCCTCGCGGTGGATCACCTGAACCTTGACGTGCGCCCGGGCGAGGTGTTCGGGCTGCTCGGTCCCAACGGCGCGGGCAAGACCACCACGATCCTGATGCTGCTCGGGCTCTCCGAGCCGACTGACGGTCACGCGGAGGTGGCCGGCTACGATCCCACGCGGTCTCCCCTCGAGGTGAAGCGCCGCGTCGGCTACCTGCCCGACGAGGTCGGCTTCTACGGCGGATTGACCGGTCGCCAGAACCTGCGGTACACGGCCCGCCTGAACCGCATCGATGCGAAGACGACCGAAGAGCGGGTGGGCACCCTGCTCGAACAGGTCGGACTGGCAGACGTCGGGGACCGGCCGGTGGACACGTACTCGCGGGGCATGCGACAGCGCCTCGGCCTCGCCGACGCGCTGGTCAAGGAGCCGTCGGTGGTGGTCCTCGACGAGCCGACGACGGCGATCGACCCTGCCGGCGTCACCGAGGTCCTGGCGTTGATCCGCTCGATCGCGCGCGACCGAGGGGCGGCCGTCCTGCTCTCGAGCCACCTGCTCCACCAGGTCCAGCAGGTGTGCGACCGGGTCGCGATCTTCGTCTCGGGCAGGATCGTGGCGCAGGGGACCATGCGGCGTCTGGCCGAGCAGATGGCGGGCGACACGCTGCAGGTCGAGATCGGGCTCGATGGACCCGTGGACGCGCTCGAGCCGGCACTGCGGGCGATCCCCGGCGTGCACGAGGTGGTGCGCGACGAGCACGACCCGCGGATCTGGCGCGTGACCGGGAGCCGGTCGCTGCAGTCGCAGCTTGCCGGCGAGCTGGCCGGGCGCGGCCTGGGGGTCTGGCACCTGCGGCGGGTGGGCGACGACCTGGACGAGATCTACATGCGGTACTTCTCGAAGGGGGAGGCCGGCAATGGCCGTGCAGCCTGAGGCAGTCGATCCCGGGCCGCCCGAGATGGGCGGCGCGCCCGAGGCGGGCGGTGTTCCCGGAGCGGGCGGCGGGTTCCTCGCGCGGCTCCGTGACCGTGCGGGCGGATCCGGGGAGCACGTCCCGACGGGTGGCTGGCGGGTCATCGCCGACAAGGAGTTCGGCGACCACGTGCTGAGCATCCGGCTCTTCATCCTGATCGCGATCCTCGGCCTCGCCGCGGTGGCTGCGATCTACTCCACCACCACGTTCGTCCGCACCAACGCGCAGCAGGCGACCGGCTCGGCCGGGCTGTTCGTGCTGCTCTTCAGCGCGCAGTCGCCCTCGTCGCAGATCCCCTCGTTCGCGACGCTGGTCGGCCTGCTGGGCCCACTGCTGGGGATCGCGTTCGGGTTCGACGCGATCAACGGCGAGCGTTCCGAGCGGACCCTCCCCCGCCTGGTGGCCCAGCCGATCCACCGCGACGATGTGATCAACGGCAAGTTCGTCGCAGGGATCGCGGCGATCGGGCTCGTGCTGGCGGCGATCACGATGCTGGTGTCCGGGTTCGCGTTCTTCGAGCTCGGGATCGTCCCGGGACCGGACGACGTGGCGCGCGTGGTGGCCTGGGTGGCGGTCACGATCATCTATGTCGGCTTCTGGCTGGCGTTCGCGATGCTGTGCTCGGTGGTGCTCCGCAGGGCGGCCACCTCCGCGCTGGCCGCCATCTCGGTCTGGCTGGTGCTGACGCTGTTCGCGTCGCTGCTCACCGGGATCGTGGCCGGGGTCCTGTCGCCGGTCCCGTCGAACCCGACGCTCGACCAGCAGGTGGCGAACGCGCAGCTCCAGCTGGACCTGTCGCGGATCTCCCCCGGCGAGCTGTACGGCGAGGCGACGGCGTACCTGCTCGACCCGAGCGTCCAGACCGTGGGGATCATCCTTCCGTCGCAGCAGAGCGCCGCCGCGCTGCCGTCGATCCTCCCGTTCGAGCAGAGCCTGCTGCTGGGCTGGCCGCAGGGTGTGGCGCTGGTGGCGCTCACGGTCGTCTGCTTCGGGCTCGGGTACGTCGCGTTCATGCGCCAGGAGGTCCGCGCCTGACGACACGGCCGACGGTCGGTCCAGGGCGGGCCGGGTATCGGTCCAGGGCGGGCCGGGTATCGGCCCGAAATCACCCCTCGAGCAGCGCCCGGACCTCGTGGGCGATCTGCACGTCCTCGCGCGCTGCGATCACGAGCGTGGTCACGAATGACCCGGGGGCCGAGACGTCCCGGTCGCCCGCCCCCGTCCGGTTGGCCTCCTCGTCGATCGCCACGCCCAGGAACCCCAGCCCGTCGGCCGCGCGCTCCCGTATCGCCGGCGCATTCTCGCCGACCCCGCCCGTGAACACCAGCGTGTCGAGGCCGTCCATCGCCGCAGCCATGCCCGCGATCTGCGCCCGGAGCCGGTGCAGGTAGACGCCCAGCGCTACCGCCGCGTCCCGGTCACCCGCGCCGGCCCGCGCCAGGATCGCCCGCATGTCGGCCGTCCCGGTGAGCCCGAGCAGGCCCGACCGGTGCTCGAGCGCCGCCGCGAGCTCGGCCGGAGGCAGCCCCACGTGCTCCTCCAGCCACAGCACGAGCCCGGGGTCCACGGAGCCCGATCGGGTTGCCATCACCAGCCCCTCGAGCGGGGTGAACCCCATGGTGGTGTCGACCGAGCGGCCGCCCCGCACCGCGGCCAGCGAGGCGCCCGCGCCCAGGTGGCAGGTCACGATGCGCAGCTCCTCGATGGGCCGCCCCAGCAGCTCGGCGGCTCGCCGCGACGCGTACGCGTGCGAGAGGCCGTGGAAGCCGTACCGGCGCAGGTCCCAGCGCTCCCGCCACTCCCGGGGGAGCGCGTAGGTCGCCGCTTCGGGCGGGATCTCCGCGTGGAACGCGGTGTCGAAGCACGCCACTGAGGGCACGTCCGGGAGCGCCGCGGAGACCACGTCGAGCGCGGCGAGGGACTTGGGCTGGTGGAGTGGCGCAAGGTCGGTCAGCGTCTGGAGCCGGGCGCGCACCGTCACGTCGACGCGAACCGGCGCGGAGTAGACCCGGCCCCCGTGCACGATCCGGTGGCCGATCGCGTCGATCGGCCCGAACGATGCCAGCGCGGGGGCGACGGCGGCATCGTCGGCGTGGCCCCGCGGAGCGGGCAGATCGGCCGAGGCAACCGTCCGGTCCGCCTCGTCCAGCACGCGGAGCTTCAGGCTGCTCGAGCCCGCGTTGACGACCAGCACGCGCATCGCTTGCGCCTCCCTCCGTCCGTCCGGCGTCGCCCGGCCCGGCGCGGCGCGGTACGGACGCGGCCCGGTCAGTACGGCCAGGTCCAGTCGCGGACCTCGGGCAGATCGTCTCCCTCCAGCCGGGTGTACGCCCGGGCCTCCAGCCGGCGATCCACCATCGCCTGGCGCACGTGCCCGGCGCGCGACGCCAGTCCGGGCACCCGGTCGATCACGTCCATCACCAGGTGGAAGCGGTCCAGGTCGTTGAGCATGACCATGTCGAACGGCGTGGTGGTGGTGCCCTCCTCCTTGTAGCCCCGGACGTGGATGTTGGCGTGGTTCCGGCGGCGGTAGGTGAGGCGGTGGATCAGCCACGGGTAGCCGTGGTGGGCAAAGACGACCGGGCGGTCGGTGGTGAACAGCGAGTCGAACTCGCCGTCGGAGAGCCCGTGGGGGTGCTCCGTGGACGGCTGCAGCCGCATCAGGTCGACCACGTTCACGACGCGGACCTTCAGCTCCGGCAGGTGCTGGCGGATCAGGTCGACCGCCGCCAGGGTCTCCAGGGTGGGGATGTCCCCGCAGCAGGCCATCACGACGTGGGGCTCGCCTCCCTGGTCGTTGCTCGCGAAGTCCCAGATCCCGATCCCGCGCGTGCAGTGCAGGATCGCCTGGTTCATCGAGAGCCAGTTCAGCGCCGGCTGCTTCCCGGCCACGATGACGTTCACGTACTGGCGGCTGCGCAGGCAGTGATCCGCGACCGACAGCAGGCAGTTGGCGTCGGGCGGCAGGTAGACGCGCACGACCTCGGCCTTCTTGTTGACCACGTAGTCGATGAATCCCGGGTCCTGGTGGCTGAACCCGTTGTGGTCCTGGCGCCAGACGTGCGAGCTGAGCAGGTAGTTGAGCGAGGCGATCGGCCGGCGCCAGGGGATCCGGTTGGTGGTCTCGAGCCACTTGGCGTGCTGGTTGAACATCGAGTCGACGATGTGGATGAACGCCTCGTAGCAATCGAAGAGGCCGTGCCGCCCGGTGAGGAGGTAGCCCTCGAGCCAGCCCTGGCAGAGGTGCTCCGACAGCACCTCCATCACGCGGCCGCCGGGCGCGACGTGGTCGTCGGTGGGCAGGATCTGGCCGTCGAAGGCGCGGTCCGTGACCTCGAACACCGCGCCCAGGCGGTTGGACGCCGTCTCGTCGGGCCCGAACAGCCGGAACGTCTCGGGATTCCCCGCGATCACGTCGCGCACGAACGCGCCGAGGACCCGCGTGGCCTCCGAGCGGTTCGTTCCCGGCCGATCGGCGGGGACGGCGTAGTCGCGGAAGTCTGGCAGCGCGAGGTCGCGGAGCAGCAGGCCGCCGTTCGCGTGGGGGTTCGCGCTCATGCGCCGCCAGCTGGTCGGGGGCAACGCCTGCAGCTCCGGGACGAGCGTGCCGTGCTCGTCGAACAGCTCGTCGGGCCGGTAGCTCCGCATCCAGCGGTCGAGGATGGCCAGGTGCTCGGGGTTCGTGCGGGCCTCGGCCATGGGTACCTGGTGTGCCCGCCAGGTGCCCTCGACCGGCTTGCCGTCGACCTCCTTCGGACCGGTCCAGCCCTTGGGGGTCCGCAGCACGATCATCGGCCACCGCGGACGGGCCGTCTCGCCACGCTCGCGGGCGGCGCGCTGGATGTCGTGGATCTCCCGTACGCAATCGTCGAGCACGCCTGCGAGGCGCTGGTGGACCAGGGCCGGGTCGTCGCCCTCGACGACGTACGGGTGGTACCCGTGCCCCTCGAACAGGCGCTGGAGCTCCTCGCCGGGGATGCGCGCCAGCACGGTGGGGTTGGCGATCTTGTAACCGTTGAGGTGCAGGATCGGGAGGACCGCCCCGTCGGTGGCCGGGTCGAGGAACTTGTTGCTCTGCCAGCTCCCCGCGAGCGGCCCGGTCTCCGCCTCGCCGTCGCCCACGACGCAGCACACGACCAGGTCGGGGTTGTCGAACGCCGCGCCGAACGCGTGCGAGAGCGCGTATCCCAGCTCGCCGCCCTCGTGGATCGAGCCGGGGGTCTCGGGCGCCACGTGGCTGGGGATCCCGCCGGGGAACGAGAACTGGCGGAACAGCTTCCGCATCCCCTCCGCGTCCTGCGTGATGCTCGGGTAGACCTCCGAGTACGTCCCCTCGAGGTACGCGTTGGCGACGATGCCGGGGCCCCCGTGGCCGGGCCCGATGACGTAGATCGCGTCCAGGCCCCAGTTCCGGATGACCCGGTTCATGTGGGCGTAGACCAGGTTGAGGCCGGGCGTGGTGCCCCAGTGCCCGAGCAGCCGGGGCTTGACGTGCTCGGGGACGAGCGGCTCGCGCAGGAGCGGGTTGTCGAGCAGGTAGATCTGGCCGACCGAGAGGTAGTTGGCCGCGCGCCAGTAGGCGTCGATCAGGCGGAGCTCCTCGCTCGACAGGGATCCGCCCGGGGCCGGTTCGGGAGGTTGCATCGTGCTCGCGGCTTCCTGCATGTCCTGCACCGCCTTTCGTGGGAGACGGCTCGCCGCAGCACCCGCCGAGGCGGCCCCCGGTGTCCTGTTCACCGGCCGTGGGCGCAGCCGACCGGGACGAGTGTACGCGCGGCCCGAGCACGGCTCCCTCACCGGTGACGAGGGTTCGGGCGCTCTCCGGTCTACGGAACGATCGCGACCAGGCAGGTCGGCCCGCCGTCGGCACGCGCGAACTCGTCGAACTCGAGCTCGACCACGACGGCGCCCGCGGCGCGCAGCATCGACGCGGTCCGCGGGTGGCCGGCGGCCATGAACACGCGGCCGCCCAGCGCGAGCACGTTCGCGGCCCCCGCCTCCTCGTCCGGGACGGCCAGGCGTTCGACCAGGCCGTCGGGTGCCGACCCGGGCGACCGATCGAGCGAGGCGAAGCCAGCGGCCGTGCCGAGCAACCTGCCAGGGCCCAGGGGCGTGACCGCGGTGGCCAGGTGGAGCCGGTCCGTGACCGGGCAGAGGAAGGCCTGGTAGCCGAGCGACCCGACGGCGAGGGCGAGCTGGCCGGCACCGCACACGTTGGTGCGGCCCGAGACGCCGATCGCGATGCGGTCCCCGTAGACGATCACGTCCCCGCCGTCGAGGGTGCCGGCCTCCTCGATCTCGACGACGTCGGCGCCGGGGGCGAGCTCCTGGGCGCGAGCGGCCACGGACGCGACCTCGCCGCGACGCGACAGGGCACCGGGCCGGGTGACGACGAGCAGGGCGGTGGATCCGTCGGGGTCGCCGGCACGGGGCAGGGCGATGAGGGTGTCGGAGATGAAGGTCGCGTCGGGGAGCGCGGGCTCGGGCGGGAGCTCGACGAGGTCGAGGCCAGCGGCGGAGAGCGCGGCCACGAAGGCGCGGTGCTGGGCGATGGCGCGAGCGGCGTCGATCCGGCCGCGCTCCTCGTGCGTCGACAGGGCGTCCCTGAAGGCGGCGGACGGCTCGCGGACGATGACGCGCATGCCCGGCCGCCTATTGCTCGAGCACGGGCCGGGCCTTTTCCGGGTCGTCGACCACGAAGGCGAACATGGCGCGGTCCCCCCAGCGCCCGATGAAGAGGTGGCCGTGAATGTTCACGCCGGCGTCGGCCAGGCGTCGCGCGATCTTCGCCATCCCGCCCGGCTGGTCGTCGACCTCGGCCAGCAGCGACTCGCCCTCGAAGTACGTGTAGCCGCCGTCATCGAGCACCTGTCTCGCGGTGTCGTCATCGGCCGTGGTCAGGATCACGTGCCCGGTGTCACCGAGACCGCCTCCGCCGATCGCGCGCAGATCCACGCCGCGTGCGGCCAGTGCCTCGGCGAGGGTCGCGAGCGCGCCCGGCTCGTTCTTGAGCTGCACGATGAACTGCTGGGCCATGGTTTCCTCCGCGGACTCGTGCCGCCCGGACTCGTGCCGCCTGGCCTCCTGCCCGGCGATCGGATTGCGCTGCCGATTCTAGGGCCGCGACGGCGGCGGTGGCATGGGAGTCTGCCGATGTGCCAGCGCCGGGGCACAACCGACCGCGCCCTCAGCGGATCCCCGTGTCGTACTCCAGGTCGGCCGTCGCCGAGGCGCCCGGCGCGGGCAGCGTGACGGTGATCGGCGCGGGCGGCCGCATGAGCCCCTGCACGGGCAGCGCCGAGACGGTGAACATGCCCGTCGCCGGCACGGCCACGCGGTAGGTGCCGTCGGTGCCCGTCGTGGCACGGGCGACCTCCCGACCGGACGAGTCGTCGACCACGACGACGGCTCCGCCGACGGGGCGCGGCGAACACCCTGGGAGCGGTGGGATTCGTTCGACCGGGCAGACCGGGCCCGCGGTCACCGTGCCCGAGATGCTCGGCGCCGAGCCGCCCAGCGACGGGGCGGGCGCCGAGGTCCCCCCGGCGGCGCACCCGGCGAGCAGTGAGGCCGCGAGCGCGGCGGTCGGCAGCAGGATCACGGGCCGCAGGTGCATGCCGCGCAGACGCCGGCTCGGGGCGGACGGTTCCCCGGCACCGGACACCGGGCCCCCGTGCCGGGCGCCGGGCGGTCCAGCGCCGAGCGTCGGGCGCTCCTCGGGCCGACCCGGCGACCCGCCTCGCGTCACCCGGCGCGCAGCACCAGGATGTGCTGGTGGACGATGTTCGGCACGAACACCCGCGGATACCCGTACGGCCGGAGCCGCGTGCCCGCCTGGTACCAGACCAGGTCGCCCTTCGTCACGAACCCGACCCGCTCGGCCCGTGCCGCCAGGTCCGAGGCGGTGAACCGGTACCGACCCTCCTGGTACGCATCCCGGACGATGACCGCGGCGTAGCGGCGCTCGCGGAGCACGCGCCGCAGCTCGCCAAGGACGCGCTCCATCCGGTCCAGGTACTCGTCGTACGAGGCGCTGTTCGCCAGGTCCGAGGGTGAATCGGTCACCATCGCGTAGTCGGTTCGCCGGTTCGCGTGGGCTTCGGCGAGCGGTCCGCCCGACATCGTGAGCCGGAGCTGGGGGTTGTAGGGCGGATCCGTGGCCACGAAGTCGACCGACCCGTCGGCCAGGCGCGGCAGCAGCTCCAGCGCATCGCCAACGTCCATCCGGCAGCCCGACGGGTCGAACGACCTCGCCCCGCCCGGATCGGACGGGCCGAGGTCCGGCAGCACCGGCCCCAGCCCCCACCCCTCGGCCAGCGCGTCGCGGACCACGGCCTCGTACACCGCCGCCCACCGAGCGTCCAACTCGATGCCGATCGCCTGCCGCGGGACCCGGCAGATCGCCGCGCCGAGCAGCGTCCCGCCGACCCCGGCGAAGGGATCCAGCACGAGCTCTCCACCCTTCGTGAAGAACTCGATGAGCCGGGCCATCAGCCGGGGCGGCTTGTTCGCACCGTGGGCCTTCCGTGCGGCGTGCCCGAGCTCGGAGGGGTACGCGGTCGTCCAGAGCGACTTGGTGAAGTAGAGCCACTCCTCGCCGGACAGCTCGTTGAGCCCGTTGTCCGGGTGAACCCGCCCGCCTTCCGCGCTCATGTCGACGCCTCCGCCATCGGGGATCCCGCGGCGCCGTTCGTGGCGCGCGTCCGGGCAGCCAGCCAGAGGAGCGCAACCGAGGTCGCCGCGCCGCATCCCGCGACGATGAGCCACGGGAGCGGCCCCTCCAGCGTGTCGAGCGCGAGCCCACCGAGCGGGGGGCCGATGCCCGAGCCGATTCCCGCGGCCGCACCGAATGCGCCCTGGTATCGCCCGCGCGACCCGAACGGCGACAGGTCCGACACGAAGGCCGGTTCGACCGGGAACACCAGCATCTCGCCGATCGTCGCCAGGATCACGACTCCGGCCAGGGCGACGGTGGAGAACCCGGGCATCCCGGCGCCGACCACGACCAGGTACGCAAGCGCGTAGGCCGCCATGCCGAGCGCCATCGTCGCCGGTTTCGCGCGTGCCTCGGTGAGGGTGGAGACGCGCAGCTGGAACAGCACGATCAGCAGGCCGTTGAACGCGAACAGCAATCCCCAGGTGGCGGTCGACACACCGAGGTCCCGGCTGGCGTGGATGGGCAGCGTGACCACCCACTGGAAGGTCACACCGTGGATGAGCACCGCGATCGCGAGGAACGGGAGGAACAGCGCCCGCGCCGCCGGACCGTCGAGGACCGAGGAACCCGCACCGGCCGGCGATCCGCGACCGGCCGGGTCCTGGCGTCGCCCGTCGGGCGGCACCCTGGCCGCGCCGGCGAGCACCGCCGGGGAGCCCCCCAGGGCAACGGTCGGGCGCGTCTCCGGCAGGCCGACGACCAGGATCGCCGTGTAGCCGAGCAGGATCGCGCCGGCCACCGTGAACAGCACCGGGTACCCCAGCGTCGAAAGCCCCGCACCGATCGATGGCCCGGCGATCCAGCCGACGGCCGCGGCGACCCCGAGCAGCCCGTACGCCCGCTGCCGCCGAGCCTCGGGCACGACATCGGCGACGGCGGCGCGCGCCGCGGGCACAAAGGCCGGGTCGACGATCCCGAGCACGAGCGTGAGCAGCGCGATGCCCGCGAGGTCGTGCACCTGGCCCATCGCGATGACCGTGACCGAGGTCAGCGTGATCGACGCGATCATGACCACCCGGCGACCGAACCGGTCGGCCAGCCATCCGCCGGCCGCGTTCGACGCGATCGAGGCCACCGCGTACAGCCCCAGCACCAGGCCCGATTCGGTTGCGCTGGCGCCCAGCACGGTCGTCAGGAAGATCGTGAGGAACGGGAAGACCAGGCTGAACCCGAAGCTCGCGACGAGATCGCCGACCGCCAGCACCAGGACCGCGCGATCGAACTCTCGGCGAAGCTCATGGAACGCCCCGAGGGGCCCGAGACGGGCAAGGGAACCCACGTGGCCAGAGTAGCGCCCGGCTGGCGCCCCGTATGCTGTCGCAATGCACGTCGTGGGCAGGGAGCGTGAGCTGGGGCGGCTGGGTGCCGCCCTCGAGCGCGCGGCCGCCGGCCGACTCTCGCGGGTCGTCGTGACCGGTGCGACCGGCACGGGCATCAGCACACTCCTGTCCGAGCTCGAGCGCCGCCTGGTTGGCGAGCCAGGGGTCGTCGTGGCGAGGGGAGCGGCGGTCGAGCCGCGTTCCGGGCACCCCTACGCCGCGCTCTCCGCGGCGCTCCAGGGGCCCATCTCGGCACTTCCGGACTCGCGCCTGCCCGAGGTGCTCGGCCCCGCCGCGGGCGAGGTCGCGCTGCTCCTCCCCGATCTGGCCGCGAGGATCCGGGCCGCCTGCCCCGTCGAGGCGCCCATGCAGTCGGCGCCGGACCAGCGCCGGGGGCGGTTCGTGGAGGCGGTGCTCGGGGTGCTCGGCCGTCTGGCCTCGGACGGCGCCGCCCTGCTCGCGCTCGACGACCTCCACTGGGCCGATCCGGGAACCCGGGCGTTCGTGGAGTTCATGCTCGGGCTCGACGTGGCTCTCCCGATCTGTCTGGTGGTCTCGTACCACCACGACGAGCTCGACCGGCGACACCCGTTCGGCCGGATCGCGTCCTCGCTCGCGGAGCATCCCTCGGTCGAGCGGATCGAGCTCGAGCCGTTCCCGCCGGAGGATCTCCTCCGGTTCATCGAGGCCGAGACGGGCGAGCGGCCGCCTGCGGGCCTGTTCGCCGCGATCGTCGAGCGCTCCGGCGGCAATCCACTCGTCGCCGACCAGCTTCTGGCCGCGCGCCGGTTCGTTCCGGGAGCGCGGCTCTCGGATACGTTCGACGAGCTCGTCGAATCGCGCCTCGCGCTGCTCGGGACCGGGGCCGCGCGGTGGGTCCGCGTGCTGGCCGCGATGCGCCGTCCGGTCGAGCCGCAGGCGCTGGCGGGCATGCTCGTTCCCGACGGAACCCTGAACGAGCGCGCGCTCGCCGAAGCGGTCGAGAGCGGCATGGTGACGCAGGACGGCGGGCGGGTGCGCATCGCACAGGAGCGGTACGCGGAGACGATCGAGTCGCTGCTCGACCCGATCGGGCGCCAGGCGATCCACGCGGCGATCGCCGGCTGGCTCCCGGGCCCGCCCGCCGAGCAGGCCTGGCACTGGGAGCGCGCGCTGCGGCTGAATCGGGCGCGGGATGGCCACGTCGCGGCGGGTGTCGCGGCCGAGACGCTGGACCCGGGCGGCACCGCGCTGGAGCACTATCTGCGGGCGCTCGAACTCGACGCGCTCGACCAACCCGGCGGCCGCGACGCGGCCGCCGGTGGAACGTGGGAGCGTGCGGCGACGGACTTCGATCGGCCGACGCTGCTCGCCCGGGCGGCCGACGCCGCCTTCGTCGAGGGTTCGTTCCGGCGCGCGTCGGCGCTCGCCGCACGGGCGATCGACACGCGGACGGAAACCTCGGAGCTGGCGGGCATCGTGGCCCTCGGGCGCGAGGCTCGGGGCGACCGGGCGGTCGAGCTGGCGTCGCTGTACGAGCGGCTCGGCCGCTACCGGTGGGCGGCGGGCGAGATCGACGAGGCGTTGTCGGCGTTCCGCACCGGAGCCCAGCTCGTGCCGCCCGACCCATCCGTCGAGCGGTCCCGGGTCCTGGGCGCACTCGCGCAGGCGCTGATGCTCGAGGGTCGCTTCGAGGAGAGCGCCCGGTGGGCAGGGGAGGCGATCGCGTCTGCACGGGCGACCGGCGAACCTGCGCTCGCCGAGCTGGGCCACGCGACCTGCACGCTCGGCGTGGATGACGCGTACCTCGGCGATCTGGAGGGCGGGCTGGCGCTGCTTCGGGAGGCGTCGGCCCTCGCCAGGCGAGCGGGCAGGCTCGACGACCTGATGCGCTCGTACGCCAACCAGACCACGCTCCTGGAGCTCGGTTCTCGCCGGTCCGAGGCGCTCGCGGTCGTGGACGAGGGGATCGCCGAGGCCCGCCGCTGGGGCCAGGAGGCGGTCTACGGCGCGTTCCTCCGCGGCAACGGTGGGGACACGCTCTTCGTGCTGGGGCGGTGGGCCGAATCCGAGGCCATGTGCCACCAGGCGCTCGAATGGAGCCCGTCCGGCGTCGCCCGCTTCAACCCTCTGCTCTGGCTCACCTCGGTTCGCGTCGAGTCGGCCTCCGACGAGGAAGCGGGGCGGCTGCTGGGCCAGCTGCTCCTGCAGCAGGAATCGGTCGCGGATCCCCAGGGCATCGCGGACGTCCAGCGCGCCACGGTGAGCTTCGCGCTGTGGCGCGAGGACGTGCAGGACGCGCGGCGCGCGGCGGAGCGTGGCTGGTCGCTGGTGCTGCGGAGCGACGACTGGGTTCAGACGGCGGCCGCGGCGTCGACGGCGGTCGAGGTCGCGGCCGCCGTGGCCGAGGACGCGGTGGAGCGGCGCGACCCGGCCGCGGTGCATGAGGCGCTGGCGTGGGCCGACGCGGTGCTGGAGGAGGCGCAGCGCCGCGTCGAGGCGGGCGGCACCTCCCCGGTGCTCGGCGCGCGACGGGAGGCCGACCTGCACCTGGCCACGGCGCGCGCCCACCGGACGAGGATCGCCGGGCCCCCGGACCCCGCCGCCTGGGCCGATGTCGCGGAGCGATGGGCGGCCGTGCCCAGCCCGTACCGGGTCGCTCACGCGCGGTGGCGCGAGGCGGAGGCCGCGCTGCGTTCCCGGCCCGACACGCCGAGGGCCCGGGCGGACAGGGCGCGGGCACGGCGGGCGCTTCTCGAGGCATGGCGGATCGCCCGGGAACTTGGTGCCCGGCCGATCCGCCGGGAGCTTGCCCGGCTGGCGGCGCGCGCCCGGGTTTCGCTGCCGGACGCGGAGGCCGTCGTGACGCCGGAGGGCGCCCCGCCGGACGGGACGAGTGCCGGGACCGAGGGGCCGGGCGGCGACGGCCGCCCGGGCCTCGCGATGCGGCTCGCCGGGCTGGCCGGTCCGGCCGAGACGGCCCCCACCGATCCGTTCAACCTGAGCCCGCGCGAGAAGGAGGTCCTCAGGGTGCTTGCCGAGGGCCGGTCGAACCGGGAGATCGCGCAGCGGCTCTTCATCAGCGAGCGCACGGTGGCGGTCCACGTCCGCAGCATCCTCGCGAAGCTCGGGGTCTCGGGGCGCGTCGAGGCCGCCACGGTGGCATGGCGCCTGGGGCTCGGGGCCGTTCCCAGGCCGTTGGTGCGCGAATCCTGAGGCGCGGCCAGGCCGCCGTCGGGGCATCCGCGGCGCGTGTCACCGCCTTTTCGGAGAGAATGCGGCCCATGGAGACACGTGCTCGGTCCCTCTTTGGCCTGGTGGTCGTGCCCCTGGTCGCCTCGCTCGCGCTTGCGGCGTGCGCGGCGTCGACCGGCCCCGGCTGGACGTACGTCCCACCGGCGCCCACCCAGCAGGCGGGAGGCGCGGCAGCGTCGGGTGCGCCGGCTGCCCCTGGCGCTGCGGCGGCCTCGGGAGCCCCCGCCGCGTCGGCGTCGACCGGCGGAACCGCGAGCGGTGCGCCGTCCACGTCGGGTGCGCCGTCCGCGTCGGGCACGGCCGCCGGTGGAGGGGCCGCGAACGAGATCGATCTCATCGAGACCTCCTCGCTCCAGATCACCAGCCCCGGCGGGCAGGCGGTCACCAGCATCGCGGTCCAGAAGGGGCAGACCTACCGCTTCAAGATCACGAACACCGCCGGGTTCGTGCATAACTTCTATGTGGGCAAGGTGAGCGATCTGGATGCCGGCAACATCGCGAACCTTACGGGCACGGGCGACTTCACCTCGGGAACGAAGGAGTTCGACTACACCTTCAGCGACACGAGCGCCCCGCTCGGCTTCGGGTGCATGGTGCCGGGTCACTACCAGGCCGGCATGAAGGGGACCTTCACCGTCCAGTGAGCCTCGGGCGGCCTCGGTCGCGGCCGGGAGGGAGAAGATGACCGACGCGATCTGCTACCGGGACGCCTACGCGCGGTCCTGCGAGGCGACGGTCCAGGCGGCCGGGGCGACCCCGGAGGGGCTGCTGATCCGGCTCGATCGAACCGTCTTCTACCCGGGCGGCGGTGGTCAGCCGGCCGACTCGGGGACGCTGCTCGCGCTCGACCAGGTGTGGGGTGGGCAGCGCTGGCAGGTGGCGAGCGCACGGAAGGCCGGTGACGACATCGTGCACCTGCTGGCGGGCGTGGACCCCGGGGACGCCCCGGAGCCGGGTGCGAGGGTCCGCGTGGACATCGACTGGGAGCGTCGCCACCTCCTGATGCGCACGCACACGGCACTGCATGCGCTGTGCGGGGTCGTCTGGCGCGATTACGGGGCGCAGGTGACGGGCGGGAACATGGAGCCCGGTGCCGGCCGGATGGACTTCGAGTTCGAGCGCATGTCCGGCGAGCTCGTCGGCGAGATCGAGGCGAAGGTGAACGCCGAGCTGGCGGCGGCGCGTGACATCCGGGTGCGAGTCCTTCCTCGCGAGGAGGCCTTCGCCATCCCCGACCTGATCCGCACGAAGATCAACCTGCTGCCTCCCGGGATCATGGAGGTGCGCACGGTCGAGATCGTGGGCCTCGACCTGCAGGCCGACGGCGGGACCCACGTGGCCAATACCCGCGAGGTCGGGCGGATCAGGGTCACCGGCTATGAGTCGAAGGGGCGCATCAACAAGCGCATCCGCCTCGAGATCGTGGACGCCGGGTGACCGGCGCCCGGGGCGTGGCATGAAGGTCGACCTCCCTGCCGGCAGCCCCGCGCCTGCCGGCGCCGGCAGGCTGGCGATGGCCGCGGAGTCGCTCGGCCTCGACGGGATCTGGCTCGCCGAGACCGAGCACGAGCCCTTCGTGCTGGCGGCGCTGGCCCTGGCCGCCACCGCGCGGATCGAGGTGGGGACGGGGATAGCCGTCGCGTTCGCACGCAGCCCGATCGTGCTGGCGCAGGCCGCCTTCGACCTGGCGGCGCTCTCCGGGGGCCGCTTCCACCTGGGGCTCGGCACACAGGTCCGCGCCCACGTCGAGCGGCGCTTCGGCATGTCCTGGACCGCGCCCGCCCCGCGCCTGGCCGAATGGATCGCCGCGATCCGTGCCGCCTGGGCCACGTGGCAGGACGGCGCGCCGTTCCGCGTCCGTTCGGAGCACCTGGACCTCTCGCTGATGCCGTCGTTCTTCAGCCCCCCGCCCCTCGGGTTCGAGCCGCACCCGGGGCGGCCCCGCATCCCGCTCTCGCTCGCGGGCGTGGGACCCGGCCTTGCGCATCTTGCGGGCCGCGTCGCGGACGGGTTCCAGGTCCACCCCTTCCACACCGCGCGCTACCTGGCCGAGGTCCTCGAACCGGCGCTCGACCGGGACGGGGCGGGTTCGGCGGGAAGGGAAGCCGAGGGCGGCGGCGCGCAGCCGCTCGCCGGGCCTCGGCCCTCGGCCCGGGGGCCGAGGGCCGGCCCCCGGATCGAGCGCATCGTCCCGGTGCTCCTCGCGCCCACGGACGACCCCGGGACCCTCGAGCAGGTGCGCGCGCGGATCGCCTTCTACGCCTCGACCCCGAGCTACCGTGCTGTGCTGGAGCTGCACGGCCGCGGGCACGTCGGTGAACGGCTCGGGCGGCTGGCCGTCGCAGGGCGCTGGAACGAGATGGCGGGGCTGATCGACGACGAGCTCCTGGCGCTGGTCGCGGTGGCAGGTCCGGCGGACACCCTGCCGGACGCCCTCGCCGCGCGCGTCGAAGGCCACGCGGACCGGGTCCTCCCGATCCTTCCGTTCGAGCCCGACTCCGCGGGCGCGCTCCCGAACGCGCGCGCCTGGGAGCGGCTCATCGGGACGCTGCGCGCGCTCTGACGCCGGCTACGCAGTGGCGCGCTGGCCGCGATCGCCCGTGGCCGCCTTCAGTTCCTCCTCGATCTGCGTCACGCTGCGCAGGATCCCGATCCGCATGCCGTCGAGGTCGGCCGAGACCTTCCCGGTCGCGCTGGTGATCGACGTGAGGCTCGACTTCATGCCCTGGATCGCCGAGAGCTGCGTCCGGATCCCGTCGAGCGCGTGATCCACCGCCGCCACATCGACCTCCACCGGCCGGTCGCGCAGAGCGTCGAGCGCGAAGATCCGGGCGAGCCGCACCGCGCATTCCAGGGGGAGCCGGTCCGGGGTCGCGGGGTCGAGCACGCACCAGACGTCGCGCCCGACGATCGCGAGCGGATCCACGTTCGCGGGCGCGTGCTGAGGAGTGAACACGATCACGGCCGCCTGCGCCGAGCGGTTCTGCCGGGCCGCCGCGAGCTCCTCGATGACCTGCCGCGTGCTCATCGCCCGGTCCTTCGACTCGATCACCACTCGCAGGTCCGCGCCGCGCGTGCGGCTGGGGTCCACCGTGAGCACGAAGTCCCCCTTCTTGGCCTTGATCGTCTCGCCCGGCAGCGTCCCCGTCCGCTCCACGGCATCCCCCAACCCGCCTGAGATCTCCCCCAGCAGCCGCTCGAGCACGTCCTCGAAGTCGATGCCCTTGGCCGCGGACTTCGCGCGCTCCGATGCGCGGGCGTCCGTGACCTTCTCGAGCGCCTGGATGCGCCCCGCCAGGTCCTCGAACCCCTTCGAGATCTCGCTGCGGAACTGGTAGAGCGGCGACCCCATGCGGGTGGGGTCGAGCAGCTGCGCGAGCCGGCTGCCGTCCCCGTCGAAGTACCGGCCGAGCAGGTCGTTCAGGCGTCCGATCGCGGAGTCCCGGCGGCTCTCGTCGAACAGGTCCGCCACGAGCTTCCGGAGCGCGCCCTGGTCGCCCAGGAAGCGCTCGAGCGTCCGGGGCAGCTTCCCGCCGTCCTCCGAGAACGTGTCGCGGAGCGCCTGAGCCAGGGCCTGGCCGGCCCGCTCGTTGCGCTCGTCGACCTGCGCCACGAGCCGCCCGAACTCCTTCTCGATCACGTCCACGTTCACGGTGAGCCCGGCGTCGCGGACGGCGAGCAGGCCGATGCGAAGTGCGCGCTCGATGAGTTCCGGGCGATCGTCCTCGGGCCGCTCCGAGACGAACCTGACCAGGTCCGGATCGCCCAGCTCGAGGTGCTCGACGATGAGGCGGTCGGCGGTGAGGCTGACGGCGGTCTGCATGTCGCCATCCTCGCACGTCCGCGTGCCACCTTGCGTGGCACGATCCGAACGACGGGGGTCGGCTGGACCGGCACGACCCGGGGCCGGCGCGAGGTCGCGTGATCCGCGCATGGGAATCGAAAGGCCCGGCGATCGCTCGCCGGGCCTCCTGCCAGGTGCGGATGAGGCGCTGGCTGCGGGCGGACCGTCAGCTTCGACCGTCCGCCATGCCGGTTCGACTAGCCTCGGCGGCTCGCGAAGCAGTCGTTGCAGTAGACGGGCTTGCCGGACGTGGGGCGGAAGGGGACCTTCGCCTCGCGGCCGCAGCTAGAGCACGTCGCGGTGAACATCTCGCGCGGCGCGCGGGACCCACCGCTCGAGTAGCCCGACCCGCCACCGTACGAGCCGATCGACCCGCCGGTGTAACCGCCGGCGCTGTAGGACCCGCCGCCGCTGTAGGACCCGCCGCCGCGGCTGGCCTTGCGGCTGGCACGGCACGACGGGCATCGACGCGGCTCGCTGAACTGGCGATCAGCGTAGAACTGCTGCTCGCTCGTCGAGAACGCGAACTGCTGCCCGCAGTCGGCACAGGTGAGAATCTTGTCCTGGTACAACGAAAACACTCCTTCTCGTCCGGCCCCCGCGACCGTCTCGCGAGAACCGAGAGAGGAGTGTCGTGTTGCCGAACGGGGCTTATCTTTAGGTCCGCCTCGCGGACGTTATTCATATCATAACAGTGCATCCGCCCGCGTCCAGCCCCTCTTCAGGGTAGGCGAGCTGAACGCCGCGACCGTGAACCTGCACCGGCCGGCGCCGGGCACCGGACACGGCGGCCCGCCCCCCGGACCTGATCCCACGTCCCCGTGCGCGATGGCGGCGTCAGGCTGCCGGCAGGCCTCGCCCCCGAACTCGTATCGCAGGAACAGGTGCGACTCTGCTCGCCGGATCGAGCGCAGGATTCCCCACGGCGCCTCCCGTGGATCCCAGGCGCGACCCTCGGCCAGCCCGAGACGCTCTGCCGGGCCGGGCCCCCGTCCGAGCAGCTGCGGGGCGATCGTCACGAACAGCTCATCGACCACGTGGGCGGCGAGCAGGTCCGACAGGAGGTGGGGCCCGCCCTCGCAGAGGGCCAGGCGTGCGTTGAGCTGCGAGAGGAGACGCAGCAGGGCACCCGGTTCGACCATCCGCCCGTCCGACACGACCTCGACGCGTGCTCGCCCGGGCACCCCCCGGTCGGCGAGGCGCCGTGCGCCGTCAGTGGTCGTCGCGATGATCGTGCGGACGTCGTCGCGCGAGAGGCCGGGATGGTCCGGGGGCACGTCGCCGCTCGCCGAGACCACCATGATCGCCGGCTGCGGCGGCAGGCGCAGCTCTGCGCGCCACGCGGCGCAGCCGGCGGCCCACCGTGGCGCGACGCCTCGCGGTGTCCACTCGTGTCCGGGTGCGGCGCGGAGCGTCCCGGCGCCGACGACCACGACGTCGGCGAGCGTGCGAAGCAGCGCCATCACGAAGCGATCGGGCTCGGAGGCGCCGCTGATCTCGGCACCACCTCCACGGGGGCCCGTCCCCAGCGCCACGATCCCGTCCAGGCTCTCCACGAAGTTGGCGATGACGGTGGGGCGGTCGGTGTGGAGTGGGATCGCGAGGTGCCCGCCGTACCGGTCAGCGAGCGCGGGCGGCGGCGCGCCGCCGCGGGCGTCGCCCGCGGGTTCGGGCGCCTCGAGGAGGACCTCGAGGGGAGCTGCTGCGGGGTCGGACGCGTCCGCAGCCCGGCCGGGAGCTGCGGCGACGCCGGGCGCGGCGGGATGCCGGGCTCGCTGCTCGTTCTCCGTCATCGGTCCCTCCTGTTCCCGGCGGCGTGCAACGGCATGGTGCGCCTGTGGACCCACATGGTGCGCCCGGGCGGGGGCAGGTGCCGGTGCCTCGCCGGGCGCCGCCGGACTGGCGCCGGGCTGGCGCCGCCGGACTGGCGCCGGACGCGGATCGCGCTACCCTCGCGTTCGTGCAGTTCGAGTTCGCGACCGCGACCCGGATACTCTTCGGGCGCGGCATGTTCGACCGGGTCGGCGGCATCGCGGCCGATCTCGGCACGCAGGCGCTCGTGGTCACCGGGGCATCCCCGGCGCGGGCCGCCGGCCTGACCGGGGCGCTCGATGCCGCGGGCGTGGCGCACGACGAACTGGCGGTCCCCGGCGAGCCGACGGTCGACCAGGTCCGCGACGGGATCGAACGCGCCCGGGCGACCGGATGCGACCTGGTCGTGGGGTTCGGCGGCGGCAGCGCGATCGACACGGCGAAGGCGATCGCGGCCATGCTGGGTGAGGGGGGCGACCTGTTCGATCATCTCGAGACGATCGGGGCCGGCCGCCCCCTGCGCCGGCCGGCCCTCCCGTGGATCGCGATCCCGACCACTGCGGGCACGGGCAGCGAGGTGACGCGCAACGCCGTCCTCGCGTCGCCGGGACATCGCGTGAAGGTCAGCCTGCGCAGTCCGCTGATGCTGGCCCGCGTGGCACTGGTCGATCCGGGACTGACCGATTCCCTCCCACCCGTGGTGACGGCCAGCTCGGGGCTCGACGCACTGACCCAGCTGGTCGAGCCGTTCACCTCGTCGCGGGCGACCCCGATCACGGACGCGATCTGCCGGGAGGGGATGCGCCGGGCCGCTCGCTCGCTGCTCCGCGCGTACCAGGGCGCGGGCGAGGCAGCAGGCGATGGCATCGACCGCCCGGTCTCCCCCGGCAGGCCGCTGACGTTGCAGGACCTTCGCGCCGTCCGTGACGACATGTCGCTCGCCGCACTGTTCGGCGGTCTTGCCCTGGCGAACGCCGGTCTCGGGGCGGCCCACGGGTTCGCGGCCCCGATCGGGGGTGCGTTCCGGGCGCCTCACGGCGCGGTCTGCGGCCGCCTGCTGCCCGTTGTCGTCGACGTCAACGTGAGGGCGCTCCGCCAGCGTGCGCCGGAGGCCGAGGCGCTCGCGCGGTACGACGAGGTCGCCAGGATCGTGACGGGTCGCGCCGACGTGACATCGTCCGACGGGGTGGCGTGGGTGGCCGACCTGGTCGCGGCACTGGCAGTCCCGGGCCTGGCGTCCTACGGCGTCGGCCCTGCCGACATCCCGCGTCTCGTCGAGCGCGCAGCTGGCGCCAGCAGCATGCAGGCGAACCCGATCCTGCTGACTCCCGACGAGCTCGCCGAGATCCTCGAACGCTCGCTCTGACGCGCCGCCCACGGCCACCCTGCGCCCGTGGCGATCCGGTCCGTCAGCTCGACCGGCACCACCCGGCAGGCGCCCAGAGCCCGCCCGTCGACGCCATCCAGTCGGCGACCCGGTCGCATGCGCCCGCCACGTCGTCGTCGGACACGTCGAGCTCGAGGATGGGAAGGGTCGACTCGGCCGCGAGTCTCCGCAGCAGGTCCTGCTCGGCGACGAACGTCGACAGGTCGTCGTACTGCCGGGGGTTGCCGGAGACAGCCAGCCGTTCCTCGCGTGCCGCGGCGAATGTCCCAGGCCGACGCGTGCACAGCACCACGTGGAACCCGAGCGGCCGAAGCCGATCCTCGAGCCACCCGAAGTCGGGGGCTCGCCCCGTCGAGGCGAGCTGCTGCGCACGGGTCGACAGGTGAAAGCGATCCACGATCCACGAGTAGTGGGGGAGCAGCTCGAAGAGGTGCGCCCACGTCGCATAGGTCTCCATCGCCCGCGGCTCCTCGTCGGGCGCGTAGTTGATCAGTCCCCGGCCCCAGGGCGTGGGGGAGAACCCGCACCATTCGGCCGAGATCAGCGGCGAGTGGTAGCGGTAGCGACGCGGCCCCACGATCCGTCGGTGTTCGTTGAGCGCGAACGCGATGTCCGTCTTATGGGTCAGGCGGGTGCCCTCGAGGATGATCTTGGGCGTCAGCTTGTCCCGGCTCATTGGCTGCAGCGTAACGATCTCCGGGGGCAGGCTCGGTCACCGCGCCCCCGCCGGGTCGAGCTCCAGCCATCCGCGGAATCCCTGCCCGTGGAGCCGTCGGTCGTCGAGTCCGCCGCGAGGACCGGGGCGACCAGCAACGCGCCTGCGGTGCCGGCGATCACGGCAGCCGCTGCGATCCGGCGTGCCCTCGGGGCCATGGGTTGCCTCCCTGCCTGTTCCCGGCGCGTGAGCCAGGTGTCGATCGGCGCCATTCGTTCGACGTGCCCGATACTGGCGTCGCGCTGTCAGGAACGGGTCAAGATGGCCCCGAGCATCCGCCGGGACCCGAACCGCGCCGGTGCCGCCCGGCTCAGCGGCGGAACGCGCCGGCCAGCAGCAGGGCGCCGACCACGATCAGCGCGAGCGGCCAGAAGAGGTCGGTGTTGAAGTCTGGCACGGTCTGGCCGATCAGGAACACCCCTCCGATCAGCACGAGGATCACCCCGAAGATGAGTCCGGCCGTGCCCGGATCGCCGCTCCAGCGCTGCTGTCGCCAGTAGGCGCGCTGTGCCCGGCGCTGAGCGCGCGCGTAGGCCCGTACCGTGCGCCAGTCGGAGCCGATCGGCGGAGGCGGTCCCCAGGACCCCCACGAGCCGGCCGCCTGCTCGCCGCCACCGGTCCCCGGGGTGCCCGGCTGCGCTCCCTCGGGTTGACCCTCCGCCCCGCCGGGCACGCCCGCCCCGCCGGGCACGCCCGCCCCGCTCGGCGCGCCGGGGCCCCACTGCGGCGCGTTCCAGCTCGACCATTGCCCCGGTGCCCCGACCGGCGGCTCTTCGGGCACGACCATCGCCATCACGATGTACACGACCAGCAGCGGGAAGATACCGGTGAGAACGTCGAGGACCACCCATCCCAGCCTGACCAGCGACGGGTCGAGGTCGAAGTGGTCGGCCATGCCCCCGCAGAGCCCCGAGAAGACCCGGTCGGTCGCGGACCGGTACAGCCGATCGTTCATTGGCATCCCCCAGCCGGATTCACGTTGACAGAGGCGAGGTTCGCGTCCAGTTGCAGGTCGATGCGGTCGGCCGCACCGGCGAAGTCGTCGCTCGTCCAGGTGTCACCATTCCACAGCCCCGGCATCCCGAGGTTGGTCGACGAGAGCGCGTTCCTGGAGTGGATCCGCAGGCCGTTGCCCGGCGGAAGGCAGAGGTCGAGCGACCCCGCGTTCACGCTGATCGACCCGGACGCGCTCGAGGCCGCCGGAAGTGAGACGTGACCCGAGCCGGCGTTGACGCTGATGCGGAAGTCGGACACCGACGTGCTGGAGAGGTCGAGGTGAACGTCCGCGGCGTTGATCTCGGCGTCGAGGCTCGAGAGGTGCGCGCTGGCCAGGTCGATCTGGCCGGAGCCGGCGTTGACGCCGATCGTGAGGCCGACCGACGGGTCGGTGGGCAGGCTGACCTGCCAGCTGCGGTTGTGGTCTCCGGCCACGTTCCAGAAGGCGTTGGACCGGGCCGGAGCGGAGAGGTCCAGCGAGGAGGGGCTCTGGATGAGGGTCGCTGCCCCGCCCTGCGGGTCCTGGCCCTGGAAGGACCAGCCGTTGCCCGGGCGAGTGGTGACGTTCAGCACGCCGCAGTTCATCTGGATCCGCGCCGTTCCAGCGCCGGAGAACGTCCCGCTCCCCTGGCTGGTCACGGCAGCTCCGTGGCCGTTCGGGTTACCGCAGCCCGAGATGCCGGCGAGGTCCGGGCCGGTCGCGAGGAGCCCGCCGAACACCAGCCCGAAGGTCGCCGCGACCACAAGCCCGCCGGTGAATGCCGCGGGCGTGCGGCGCAGCAGGATGCCGACCCCGATCCCGACGATGATGAGCGGCCAGAGCTTCCACGCCTCACCCGCGGCGGCCTGGCTCACCATGCCCTGCTGCACGAGCAGCGGCACCGCTCCCAGCGCGATGAAGAAGATGCCCCAGTTCAGGAGCCTGCGGTCGATCGCCACGAGGCGTTGTCCTCCCGTTCGTTCCGGCCGCGAACCGGGACGGTGACGCGCCGGTGCGCGTCAGGTGCGACGGGTGAAGGGTATGCGCTTCTGTTACATACCGCCAGTCCCGTTCGGCCTTTGACCGCTCCGCGCCCTCGCGCTTGCGCGTCCCTCGAAACCGTCGGATAGTCGGGGCGTCATGCACGCCCTGGTCGTCGAACGGCCGGCCCCCGTGGTGGAGCGCCCGCTTCGCCAGATCGAGCTCCCCGACCCTTTGCCGGGACCCGGCGAGCTCCTGCTCAGGGTCGCGGCGTGCGGGGTCTGCCGCACTGACCTCCAGATCGCCGAGGGCGATGTCGAAGCGCGACATTCGCCGATCGTCCCCGGCCACCAGGTCGTCGGCGTCGTCCAGGCCCTGGGGTCGGGCGTCGAGGGATGGCGGGCCGGCGATCGCGCGGGCGTCGCGTGGCTCGGCGGCGCCTGCGGCCGCTGCGAGTTCTGCCTGTCCGGCCGCGAGAACCTCTGCGTCCAGGCCCAGTTCACCGGTTGGGACCGCGACGGCGGCTACGCCGAGCTCATGACGGCACACGCCGATTTCGCGCTGCGGCTGCCCGAGACGTTCGACGATCTCGGCGCGGCGCCGCTTCTCTGCGGTGGCGTCATCGGGTACCGCGCCTTGAAGGTCTCCGGGATCCAGCCGGGCGGGCGCCTGGGCCTCTACGGGTTCGGCGCGTCCGCCTCGCTCGCGATCCAGGTGGCGGTCCACTGGGGCTGCGAGGTCTACGTCTGCACTCGTTCCGAGCACGAACGTCGTCGGGCGCTCGAGCTGGGCGCGACCTGGGCCGGCGGATACGACGTCCGGCCGCCCCGGCCGCTGCATGCGGCGGTGACGTTCGCCCCCGCCGGCGACGTCGTGGTCGCCGCGCTCCGCGCCCTGGACCGCGGTGGAACGGTCGCGATCAACGCGATCCACCTCGACCGGGTCCCCGAGTTCCCGTACGAGCCGCTCTGGTGGGAGCGGTCGCTCCGGAGCGTGGCGAACTTCACGCGCCAGGATGCCCTCGAGTTCCTGGCCCTGGCCGCCGAGATCCCGATCCGGACGGCGTACGAGCCGCTGCCCCTGGCCGACGGCAACCGGGCGCTCGAGCGGCTGAAGGCGGGGGACGTCGAGGGCGCCTTCGTGCTCGTGCCCGGTGAGCGCCTCCCGCCCGGAAGACGCGGGTAGCGCCCCCGCCAGAAGACGCGGGTCCTTCCAGGAGCCGGCCGGCACCGCCCTGCCACCGCAGGGTCAGTCGACCGCGGGCTGCCGCTCCTGCGCGCGCGCACCGCGTTCCGGCTCCTCGTGCGGCCGGTGGCCTCCCCGCATCAGCGACGCGACCGCCCCCAGCGCGCTTGCGACCACGCCCGCCAGGAAGGCGGTGTGCAGGGCGCCGATGAACGGCTGCACGTCGATGCCTTTCGATCCCACCTGGGTGCCGGAGAAGATCGCGAGCAGCACGTGCGGGTTCATGGATGTGGTCACCAGCCCGAGGGCGATCGCGATGCTGATCACGAAGCCCGACTGGGTCAGCATCATCCGCGTTCCGGCACCGATCCCCCGCTTGGCCGGTGGGACCACGCTCATGACCGCGCTCGTGTTCGGCGAGTTGAAGATGCCCGAGCCGGCGCCGATCACCAGCTGCCAGAGTGCGAGCTGCCAGTAGGGCGTGTCGACCCCCAGCGTCATCAGCCCTGCCAGGCCGATGCCGGTGATCACCATGCCGGCCGTCGCCAGCGCGCGCGACCCGAACCGGTCGGCCAGGGCGCCGCTCACGGGCGACAGCACGACCAGCCCGGCCGCCAGCGGCGCCAGCATGATGCCCGCCGTCACCGGGTCCTCGCCCTTCACGCCCTGCAGGTAGAAGACCAGCAGGAAGAGGACGCCGTTGCGCGCCACGCCGTTGAGCAGCCCGGTGAGGTTGCCCATGCTGAAGAGCCGGTCCCGGAAGAGCGAGAGGTCCAGCAGCGGGTCGGAGACGTGCGCCTCGAGCCACACGAACAGCGGGAGCGCCACGAGGAACGCGACCACGCCGCCGAGGATCCACCAGGTCGCCCATCCGTAGATCCCGCCGAAGGCGAGCGCGATCATGAGGCCGAGGAGCCCGACGAGATAGACGGCCGACCCGGCCCAGTCGACCCGAAGGCGTCCCTCGCGCCCACCCTGCTCGACCAGCACGAGGAGCGCCCACGCGACGCCGACGATCCCCAGTGGAACGTTGAACCAGAACACCCAGCGCCATCCGAACCCGGTGAGCCAGCCGCCCAGGATGGGACCCAGGATGAGTCCGGCGCCCACGACCATCGAGTTGATGCCGAGGGCGCGGCCCAGCTCCCGTCTCGGGAACGCGTCGGTCACGATCGCGGTCGAGTTGGCCATGAGCATGGCGCCGCCGACTCCCTGCAGCACCCGCCAGGCGATCAGCTCGGGCGCGTTCGACGACAGGGCGCAGAGCACCGAGGCGACGGTGAACACGGCGAATCCCAGCGTGTAGGTCCGGACTCGCCCGACCATGTCGCCGATCCGCCCGGCGTTCAGCACGAGGGCCGTCGCCACCAGCGTGTAGCCGACGACGATCCAGAGGAGCGAGAACAGGTCCGTGTGCAGGGTCCGCAGGATGTCCGGGAGCGCGATCACCAGCGTCCCCGAGGTCAGCGAGGAGAGCAGTGCGCCCAGGCTCGTCGAGGAGAGGGCCCACCAGCGGTACGAGGGCTGGCCGGGGGCGGGGCCCAGGTGGGGGATCGCCGGCAGCGCGGCGCGCGCGGTCATCGCCGCGGCCCCGCGGCCGTCGATTCGAGCGTCGCGAGGTGCGCCAGCAGCTCGGTGCGGCGCGCGTCCACCGACTCGACCATCGCCTCCAGCCGCTCGACCTTGCTCCGCAGCGTGTCGAGCTGCCGATCCGCGGCGTCGATCGCCGCGCGCAGCAGCCTCCGCCGCTCCGCAGGATCCGTGGTCGCTTCGTAGGCGGCGCGCCGCTGCTCGCCAGCGACCCTGTCCTCAAGCAGGCGGCCCACCTCCGCCAGCGAAAACCCGGCCTCCTCTCGGAGCGACCGGATGAACCGGAGCCGCGCCACGTCGGCGGCAGCGTAGAGGCGGTACGCACCTCCCGATCGGGCCACGGGGTCCAGGAGGCCCATCTCCTCCCAGTAGCGGATGGTGCGAGTGGTGAGCCCCAGGTCCTTCGCGACCTCGTGGATTCGGAGCAGCGGGGGCGTGGTGGTGGGCGTCGGGCGGTCGGGTGCCCCGATGCCGGGTGACGGCGCGGAATCCATGCCGCAGATCATCCCACGGATTGACGTTGACGTGAAAGTTAGACCACGCCCCGCAGCGGATGGGCCGTCACGTGGCCGGCCGGGACCGGGCTCGCCGCGCCGATCCACCGGGCCCGTCACCGGTTCCTGGCATCCGGCGCGCGGCCGGGTCGACCGACGCGAACGGCTCGGACACCAGGAGCTTGCGCAGCAGTGCAGCGAGTGTAGCCCGGTCGCCGTCGTCCAGGCCGGACAGCAGGCGCTCCTCGTTGGCGAGGTGTGCGCGAACCGCGTCGTCCACCAGCGCGAGGCCCCGGTCCGTCAGCACGACCAGCCGTCCACGGTGATCGTCGGGGTGCGGAAGGCGCCGCACCAGCCCTGCGGCCTCGAGCCGATCGAGGCGGTTGGTCATCGCCCCCGAGGACAGCACGAGCGACGAGAAGAGGCGCGTCGGGCTGAGCGTGTAGGGTGGCCCCGAGCGCCGCAGCGCCGCCAGCACCTCGTACTCGCCGAACGTCAGCCCGAACCGCTCGAACACGCCGGCGAAGCTGGAGGACTGGAGCAGGTAGAGCCGGGCGATGCGCTGGAGCACGTGGGTCGCCGAGACGTCGAGGTCCGGCCGCTCCCGCTGCCACTGGGCGACGATCAGGTCGATGGCATCGTCCACGGAGCGATTATACCTTGATGTCAAGACTCTTGACATCAAGAGATGCTGTGGGTATGGTCGACACGGTGCAACGCGCGCATCGCGGCGCCACGCGGCGGCGGGCAGCCGCCATCTCCGGGCATGGCGCGCCCGGCTTGAGGAGACGGAAGGAGGCGTCGAGGTGACGCTGAACATGCGGCCGCTCGGATCGAGCGCGCTGGAGATCACCACGGTCGGGTTCGGCGCGTGGGCCATCGGCGGCGGCGGGTGGGCATACGGCTGGGGTCCGCAGGACGATGCGACGTCGGTCGAGGCCATCCGCCACGCCGTCGATCGCGGCGTGAACTGGATCGACACCGCGGCGATCTACGGGCTGGGGCACTCGGAGGAGGTCGTCGGCAAGGCGCTGCGGCAGATCCCCGCGGGCGAGCGTCCGCTCGTGTTCACCAAGGGCGGCATGATCCCCGACCTCGCACGGCCCTTCGAGGACCCGGAGCGGAACCTGCAGCCCGCATCCATCCGCCGGGAGGTCGAGGCGTCGCTGCGGCGGCTGGGCGTGGAGCGGATCGACCTGTACCAGTTCCACTGGCCGGACCGGACGGACACGCCCGTCGAGGAATCGTGGGGCGAGATGGCGCGGCTGGCCGACGAGGGGAAGGTCCGCGCGGCGGGCGTCGCCAATTTCGACGTCGCGCTGCTCGAGCGGGCCGAGGCGGTCCGTCACGTCGACTCGCTCCAGCCCCCCTTCTCGCTGATCCGTCGCGACGCCGGCGGGGACGTCATCCCCTGGGCGGCCGCGCACGGCACAGGCGTGATCGTGTACAGCCCGATGCAGTCCGGGATCCTCACCGATTCGTTCTCGGCAGAGCGGGTGGCCCGCATGGCGGAGGACGACTGGCGCCCCCGGAACCCGCAGTTCCAGGAGCCGGCGCTCTCGCGCAACCTCGCGCTTCGCGATGCCCTCCGGCCGATCGCCGAGCGGCGCGGGACGACGGTCTCCGCGATCGCCGTGGCCTGGACGCTCGCCTGGCCGGGCGTGACGGGCGCGATCGTGGGGGCGCGGTCGCCAGAACAGGTCGACGGGTGGGTCGCCGCCGGCTCGATCTCGCTCACGCCTGAGGACCTGGTCGAGATCGCCCACGCGGTCGAGCGCACGGGCGCCGGCACCGGTCCGGTTCACCCGCTCACCGGGGCCGGGCAGCAGTAACGGTCTACCGGCGCCGCGCCGTGCGCCTCAGCGGAGGAGCCTCGAGAGCCGGCGGTCCGCGAGCGGCTTGCCCCCGGTCTGGCAGGTCGGGCAGTACTGCAGCGAACGGTCCGCGAAGGAGACCTCGCGCACCGTGTCGCCGCAGACGGGGCAGGGGAGCCCGGTCCGCCCATGCACGCGCATCGCCGCCCGCTTCCCGTCCTTGAGCTCGGAGGCCGGCACCCCCTCGTTGCGCGCCAGGGCCTCGCGCAGGACCATGAGGAGGGCGTCATGGAGCCGGGTGGTCTCCTCGGGCGAGAGGTTGCCGGCGGGGCGGAACGGCGACAGCCTCGCGGCGTGGAGCGCCTCGTCCGAGTAGGCGTTGCCCACGCCTGCGATCACCGACTGGTCGGCGAGGAGGTGCTTGAGCTGTCCCGACCGTCCCCCGAGGAGCCTGCCCAGCGCGGCGGCATCGAACGCCGGGTCCAGGGGGTCGACGCCCAGGCGGGCGATCCCGTCCACCTCCTCGGGCGAGCGGACCACGTACACGGCCAGTCGCTTCTGGGTGCCTGCCTCGGTCAGGTCGAAGCCGGAACCGTCGTCCAGCGTCGCGCGCATCGCGAGCGGCCCGCCGCGGATCCTGGGCCGGGTCGCGTCTCCGGGCGGGACCGCGCGCAGCCCGGGAGCGAGGTCCTCGGCCGGGGCCGTGGACCGAGCGGCCCGGTCGGCGCCCGGGGGAGCGTCGCGCCAGCGCAGCCAGCCGGCGCGCGCGAAGTGGACGACCAGCCAGAGTCGAGCCGGCGGGGGGCCGTCCTCCGTGGTGCGGGGCGCCGGTTCGGATGACGCCGCCCCGCCTGCCGCGGGACCGGGCGCCGGTCCAGGGGACATGGGCTCGCCGGGCACCGTCTCGATCAGCAGGAACTTGCCGCGTCGGCCGCACCCCGCGATGTCCCGGCCCACCAGCGCGGAGAGAGGGGGACTGACGGTCTTGAGCGCCGCGAACGACAACAGCTCGACACGGGCGATCCGGCGGCCGCGACCCCGCGACGCGACGAACGTGGCCAGCGCCTGGACCTCGGGCAGCTCCGGCATGGTGGCATCGTCGGGCACCTGCGCGCCGCACGCAAGGTGTGCGCTGCGTGGAGGGCGCGGGCGGGCCGGACGGGTCCGAGGGCGCGTTGCGCCCCCGGCGCGACGTTCCGAGCGGCACCGTCCATCGGGGCCTGACGGTATTGCCGGCGCAGGTGCAGGCAGGGCATGATGCGCGCATGGCCGAGCCAGGCCCCGTCCAGCCGGTGGTCGATCCCGCGCTCCTGTGGGATGCCGTGGCGCGATGGAGCGCCATGGTCCGGCTTCGCCGCGAGCAGTTCGAGCGACTGTGCGTCGACCGACCCGACCCCCGGGACTACTGGCAGCGGCGCGCACTCAACTACTTCGAGGCGATCCGCACGCGCCACGATCCGGGCGAGTTCGTGCGCACGGTGGTCGCGGCGTGCCAGGATGCCGAGTCGCACGGCGCACGGTGGGCGACGGGCGCGGAGCCGCCGCCAGCCACCGTTCTCGACGTCGGGGGCGGGTTCGGGGCAGTGGCCGTCCCCGTCGCCGGGCGCGGCCGCCGGGTCACCGTCGTCGAACCGCACCCGAGCATGGTCCAGCTGCTGGAACGCTGGGCGACCCAGGAGCGCGTCGCCGACCGGATCCGGGTCGTGCAGCAGCCCTGGCCTCCGGCTGCTGCGGAGATCGAGCCCCACGACGTGGTGGTCTGCTCGCACGTCCTGTACCCGATCGAGGACGTGGTGCCGTTCATCGACGCCCTGATCGCCGCGACCCGTCGGGCCTGCCTCATCACGATGCGGCTCGGGGGGCCGGAGCAGGCGCCCGGCGCGCTCTTCCGGGATCTCCACGGGGAGGAGCGTGTGCCCCAGCCGGGGTTCGGCGACCTCTGCGCGCTGCTTGCCGGTCGGGGCCTCCACTTCGACGCCACGACCTACGAGACCGATGCGACCTGGAGCTACGCGGACCTCGACGAGGCCGAGGCCGTGCTCGCGGAGTCGCTGCTCGTGACGACCCGGCCGGACGCTCGGACCCGCGTTCGGGCCTGGGCCGAGGCGACGCTGGTGCCGGAGGCGGGCCGGCTCGTCGCGCCCCATCGCCGGGTGCTGGCGGGCATCGCCACCCTGCGGCCGGGGGCAGTGCATCGACCAGGCGCTCGATCCCCGGTGTCCGACGCCGACGGCTGGCAGTCGTTCTAGCCGGACCGCTCGTAGGCGCGCCCCACGGTCACCACGGCCGGCAACCGCTCCAGGAGTTCGCCGAGCGGCGCCATGTCGAGCGAGCCGTCGCGCCGGGCGACCATCAGCCGCCCCTCGTCGAGCAGGGGATTCTGCGGGCGCGCGTCGGCATCCGCCAGGTCGAAGCGGTAGCGGTCAGGGTCGGCCTCGAGCAGCGGGCCCAGCTCACGCCGCAGCTCGGCCGCCACTCGCTCGCGGGCGGCCTCCGCGCGCGAGTCGTGGCGAACCTCGCGCACCGCGTGCCAGGTCGGGCGGCGCAGCAGGATCCCCCTCCACAGCTCGGCAACCCGTGGCGTCACGCATCCCGATCCTGGCAGCGGATGCTCGTCGAGCCGCTCTCCCCGCGCCCACAGCGCGGCCTGGTGGAGCAGCGCGTACTCGTCGAGCATCGCGTAGTCACCCAGCGCCTCGAGCGGGTTGCGGTCGCCGAAGACCGCCTCGAACGCCGGACCGAACGCCTCCGCGAGGTCGAGGTCGATCGCCCGGACGGTTCGATGGAAGTAGACGGTGTTGTACATGAAGAGGCGGGCGGTCAGGAACATCTCCAGCGCGCCAAGCCCGGGCTCGTACAGGGCCAGGCCGCGATCCGACATGAAGACGTAGCGGCGCAGCCGCTCGGCATCGATGGGTCCGACGGCGACGCCCGTGATCAGCGCGTCGCGCCGCACGTAGTCCAGGTTGTCGACGGTGAAGATGCCGGAGAAGAGGGGCTGCAGGCGGCGCACCCACGGCGGCATCGTGGGATCGGCCAGGGGCGGCTTGGACACGAGGAGGCTGACCCACCCGGGATCGATCCGCTCGCCTTCGGCGAAGGCTGCGCGCTCGGGATCGATCGCGGGCGCGCGTCGCAGCCCCTCGATCAGGGTTCCGAGCTCGCGCTCGATGATCGCCTGGCTGAGGTCCTCGTGCGTGAGGCGCTTGCGTGGGTCCCGGCTCGGGTGCGGCGGCGCCGGCCACCGCGACAGCACGTGCTCGTCGAAGAAGTGCGCGAACGGGCCGTGCCCCACGTCGTGCAGCAGGCCGGCGACGCGGAGGGTCTCGACCACCAGCGCCTCCGAGGGGATCGGGTGCTCCGACGCCTCGTCCTCGGCGAGCGTGTCCTGGTGCAGCACGTCGCGCAGGGTGGGGTAGAGGGAGCGGCCCCAGAGGCCTGCCTCGTGCATCACCCCGAGTCCGTGCACGAACCGGGAGTGCTCTGCGCTCGGGAACACCCAGCGCGCGCTCTGCAGCTGGCTGATCCGCCGCAGCCGCTGCAGCCACTGCGTGTCGAGCAGGTCCTCCTCGGCGACCTCCTCCGCCGGGAGGCCGGCCCTGGCGGACTGGTCGGGCGTCAGTCGCTTCGTCAGCTCGATATACCCGTGGACGGGATCGCTGATGAGGTTGACGGCCTCGAACTGGGGGTGGGCCATGCGGATGAGTGTAGCCCGGCGTCACCGCAATCCACGGCGTCCTACCCGAAGGGATAGTGGAGAGGGGAGACTTCCTGCCGTAGGCTCCCCGCCTGATCATTCGGGAGGACTCATACGTGCGCCGCCTCGCCAGCGTCCTGGGCGTCTCTCTCGTACTCGTCGCGGGCGTCGTGCCCGCCCAGGCGTCAACACCAACGGATGCCGGGATGGCACCCGTCGTGGCCGCCGACGGCGGGCGCGTGGCCACGCCCCCCTTCCAGGTGAAGGTGATCGGTGTCCTGCCGGACGGCGGGCCCAAGCTCTCCAGGAGCTCGCCGACCGGGCTGCCGCCGAGCGCGATCGCGTCCGTGTATGGCCTCTCGGGGCTCTCGCCGTCCTCCGGTGCGGGCGCCGGCCAGATCATCGCGATCGTGGACGCCTACCACGACCCGCACGCGCTCACCGACCTCAACACGTTCAACGCCGCGTATGGCTACGCGGCGCTCTCGACCTGCACCTCGCTCTCCCAGTCGGGCCCCTGCTTCGCCCAGTACGACCCCCAGGGCACGCCCAGCGTGAACAGCGGCTGGGTGCTCGAGGAGTCGCTCGACATCGAGTGGGCCCACGCCGAGGCGCCGGCCGCCAGGATCGTGCTCGTCGAGGCGGCGAGCAACAGCCTGACGAACCTCTTCAACGCGGTGCTCTATGCGAACAGTCTCGGCGCGACCGAGGTGTCGATGAGCTGGGGCGGTGGCGAGTTCAGCGGCGAGACCAGCTATGACAGCTACATGACGCACGCGGGCACGCTGTACACCGCGTCCTCGGGCGACAGCGGGCACGGCACCGAGTACCCGGCGGCCTCGTCGAACGTGGTCGCGGTCGGGGGGACCACCCTCAACGGCTGCAGCGGGACCTCCTGCGCCGGCTCCATCAGCGAGACGGCGTGGTCCGAGTCGGGCGGTGGCGCATCGAGCTACGAGTCGATCCCGGGTTTCCAGTCCGGCTACACCGGCGCGGTCTCCGGGGCCTCGACGATCTCGGGCCTGACCGGGGGCGCGCGCGGCATCCCCGACGTCTCGTTCGACGGCGACCCGAACACGGGCGTCTCGGTCTATGACAGCACGCGCTACCAGGGCCAGGCCGGCTGGTTCACCCTCGGGGGCACCAGCGTGGGCGCGCCGAACTGGGCCGGGGTCCTGGCGGCAGGTGCGGCAGCCGGCAAGACCGCGCTGCAGGGCGACGCCGCCATCTACTCCGTCGGCTACTCCACCAACCTGCGCGACATCACGAGTGGGACCAACGGGACCTGCGGCACCGACTGCACGGCCGGCCCGGGCTACGACCTGGTGACGGGCCTGGGCAGCCCGACCAACTACCCCTGACCCAATAGTCGCTCAAGTCCAGGCTGCGCTGCCACCGGGCGATCAGCCGGGGGACAGCGGCTCGAGCGGCCCCGAGCATCGATGATCGCCGGACGGCCCGACCACGCGGGCCGTCCGGCTCTTGTCTGCCGCCTCGCGACCGGCGCCATCCGGGCGTGTTGGGCGAGTTCCCGTACCATGTAGCCCAACAACGGCCCGGGCGTGTGCGACTCCGGCGCGTGATGCGCGCAGAGGTCAGCCTGCGGGCCGTTCTCACGTGGCTGTCACGCCACCGCACAAGGATGTCCGTAGATGAAGGTTGGTGTCGCCAGGGAGACGGCGCCCGGAGAGCGGCGGGTCGCGCTCGTGCCCGAGACGCTCGCCAGGATCCAGAAGGCCGGTGCCGAGGTGATCGTCGAGCGGGGGGCGGGGATCGGCTCCCACTTCCCCGACAGCGCCTACGCGGCGGCCGGTGCGACCATCGTCTCCACCGACGAGCTGTACGCGCAGGCCGACCTGGTCGCCCGGGTTCAGAAGCCCTCGGCCGGCGAGGTCGCGAAGCTGCGAAGCGGCCAGGTGGTGGTCGGGTTCCTGCAGCCGCTGCTCGATCCGAAGCTCGCCGCGGAGCTCGCCGCGAAGGGTGTGACGGAGATCAGCCTGGACGCGATCCCGCGCACGCTGAGCCGCGCCCAGACCATGGACGCGCTCTCCTCGCAGGCAAACGTCGGTGGGTACAAGGCGGTCATCATGGCCGCGGAGACGTTCGGCCGCTACTTCCCGATGCTCACCACCGCCGCCGGAACGGCCAAGCCTGCGAACGTGCTTGTGCTGGGCATCGGCGTCGCGGGGCTCCAGGCCATCGCAACGGCCAGGCGCCTCGGCGCGGTCGTCAGGACCTACGACGTGCGCCGCGAGACGAAGGAGCAGGCCCAGAGCGTGGGCGCGCAGTTCATCGAGCTGAAGTCGGTCGCGGACGCCACCGGTGAGGGTGGATACGCCCGTGCCCTCACACCCGAGGAGCAGAAGGCCCAGCAGGAGGAGCTCAACGGGCACATCGCCCAGCAGGACATCGTCATCACGACCGCGCAGGTGCCGGGTCGCAGGCCGCCGGTGCTCGTGACCGCCGCTGCGGTTGCGGGGATGAAACCCGGGTCCGTGATCGTGGACATGGCCGCCAGCGAGCTGGGCGGCAACTGCGAGATCTCGAAGGCCGGCGAGACCGTGGAGACCGAGAACGGGGTCGTCATCCTCGCCCCCACCAACCTTCCGGCGAGCATGCCCGGGAGCGCCAGCCTCTTCTATTCGCGAAACCTGGCGGCACTGCTGGTGACCTTCATCAAGGACGGGTCGTTCACCATCGACCCGAACGACGAGGTGCACGCCGCGACCGTCATCACGCACGGTGGCCAGGTCGTGCAGGCGGCGACCAGGAAGCTGCTCGAGCCCGCCGCCGGCTCGACCACCGGAGGTTCCGCCGCATGAGCGTCGACCAGCTCATCTCGTCCCTGACGATCTTCGTGCTGGCCATCCTGGTCGGCTTCGAGGTCATCAGCAAGGTGCCGGCCACGCTCCACACGCCGCTCATGTCGGGTGCCAACTCGATCCACGGCATCGTGCTGGTGGGTGCCATGCTCATCGCCGCCATCGCGGACAACCCGCTCAGCATCCTCCTCAGCGTCCTGGCGGTGGCCTTCGCGGCCATGAACGTCGTCGGTGGCTACCTGGTCACCGACCGCATGCTCGAGATGTTCAAGAAGCGCCCAGTCGCTCCGAAGAGCGAGCCGAAGGTCGAGGCCTGACCCCGATGTCGCTCGACACGTTCATCCGCCTCGTCTACGTTGTCGCTGCAGCCTGCTTCGTGCTGGGCCTGCACCTCATGAACTCGCCCGCCACCGCGCGGCGCGGGAACCAGCTCTCGGCAGTCGGCATGGCCGGGGCCGTGCTCGGCACGATCCTGCTCATCGCCGCCGGGGACGTCAGCGCCACCGGGACGCTGATCTGGCCGGTCATCGTGGTGGGCATCGTGGTCGGCGGCGGCGCGGGCGCCTACAGCGCGCGCTCCGTGAAGATGACCGCGATGCCGCAGCTCGTCAGCATCTTCAACGCGATGGGCGGCGGTGCCGCGGCGCTGGTGGCAATCGACGAGTTCGTCCGCGCCGCGAACATCGGTCCGCACACGCTGGGCACGGCCGAGGTGGTTGCCACCGTCCTCGACGTGGTGATCGGCTCGGTGACGTTCACCGGCTCGCTGATCGCCGCCGGCAAGCTGCAGGGCATCGTCACGGGCACGCCGGTGAAGCTCCCCTTCGGTCAGGCCATCAATGTTGTGCTGGCGGTGGTCGCGCTGGCGAGCGCGCTCTACCTGGTCCTCGTGGGACAGCTGCTGCTGGTGCTGCTCCTGCTGCTGGCGGCGGCCCTCGTCTTCGGCGTGACCATGGTGCTGCCCATCGGCGGCGCGGACATGCCGGTGGTGATCTCGCTGCTCAACGCATTCACGGGCACGGCCGTGGCGATGGCCGGGTTCGTCATCGACAACCCGGTGCTGATCATCGCGGGCGCGCTGGTCGGCGCCTCCGGCGGGATCCTGACCAAGCTGATGGCCGACGCGATGAACCGCTCGATCCTGAACATCATCGTCGGCGGGTTCGGAACCGGCGATGCCGGGACGGCCGTGGCCACCGGCGGCGCCACCGGGGGTGGGTCGGTTCGCGAACTGACGGTCGATGACGCCGCGATCCAGCTCTCCTACGCACAGCGGGTGATCGTCGTGCCCGGGTACGGCCTCGCGGTCGCGCAGGCACAGCACGTGACCGCCGAGCTGGCCTCGCTCCTCGAGGAGCGAGGCGTGGACGTCAAGTACGCCATCCATCCCGTTGCCGGCCGGATGCCCGGCCACATGAACGTGCTCCTGGCCGAGGCGAACGTGCCGTACCCGCAGCTCTGGGAGATGGAGGACATCAACCCGGAGTTCCAGCGGGCGGACGTGGCCCTCGTGCTCGGAGCCAACGATGTCACGAACCCGGCCGCCCGCTCGGATCCCTCCAGCCCGATCTACGGCATGCCGATCCTGGACGTCGACAAGGCCGCCAGCATCATCGTGGTGAAGCGCTCGATGCGGCCCGGGTACGCGGGCATCGACAACCTGCTCTACACGGACCCGAAGACGGGGATGCTCTTCGGCGATGCGAAGGACGTCCTGACGCACCTCATCTCGGCGGTCAAGGCGCAGTAGTCCGCAGAGGGAGGGGCCCTGCCCGGGGGTCGGCCGCCTTTCCGCTCCACCCGGACGGCGCGATCCACCGGTCACCCCTCTCTCAGACGGTGTCGTGGGGACCGCTTGCCCTCCGCGCCGGTGCAGGCCTGGGTATGCTTCGCATGGCATGGACCAGCACCACAGCGTCGAGTTGCAGGGCGAGGTGCGGGCGCACCGCGACGCGATCTGGCCGCTGCTCTCGACCCGCGACGGGCTGGCCCGGTGGCTGGACGGCGCGGAGTTCGAGGCGCGGGTCGGGGCGTCCATCCGTCTGCGGCTCGCCGACGCGACGGCGGTCGGCGCCGTCCTGGCGGTGGATCCCCCTCAGCACGTGTCGTTCACGTTCGATTGGGAGGATGCGCCACTCGGGCAGCCGACGGTGGTGGCGCTCGACGCGATCGACCATGGTGAGGCGACCCACGTGACGCTGCGGCACGTGGGTCTCCCGGGCGGCCGGCAGCAGGAGCTCCACGAGGCGCTCTGGCTGCACTGGTTCTCCCGGCTGCTCAGGGTGTCGGCCGAGACCGGGCGGCCCGCGGCGGAGGTGGGCGCTCCGTAGCCGGGGCCCGTCGCCGTAGGCGGTTGCCCCGTGGCCGGGTGCTCCGTCTCCGGTCCATGGCCCCAGGGGCAGCCGCGAAGGGGCAACCCGTGGCGCCGTGCCGGTGCGGCATAGCCGGTTGGCAAATCGGTGCCCGGGGTGTTCCAGCTGTGGGGCGTCTGCGTGGGCATCGGCCTTGCTCCGGGCCCTGATACCCGGTCCGTGACGGCCGATGACATCGCGTCGAGTTGGCATCGGAGGTGGCGGCCGAGGCGCGGATATCCGGCGTCAGCGCAGGAGCCGAAGGCAGCGGGTGGCGGAGCGCTCGACAAGCTCAACGAGGCGTCCGGTCGAGCGCTTGCCGAAGGCTGCCACGGCGGGATCGGCGGCGGCCGCCGTGAAGGCAGGCGGCGCGGCATCACACAGCTCGGTGGCGCGCGCCGTAAGCCAGCCGGCGTCGACGCCCAGGGCGTGCGCGGCGACTGGCCACGGGTTCCGGTGGTGAAGCAGGGCATACCCGTCATCGACCTTCATGGCGAGCCGAAGGTCGTGCGGATTGCCGTAGGGCAGCGCCGACGTGACGTCGTAGAACGGCGCGAGGCGTACCGCCGCCCCGGCAAGGAGCAGCGAGTAATTCTTGGCGTGCGCGTCCGTTCCGCCAACGATCCAGTTCCAGATGAGGGCGTCCGCGAACCGCGCCACGCTCCGCTCCGCGATATCTGCCGGCATCACCGCGCGCAGCAGGCTCGCGATCTGGCGGGGCCCGGGACCGCCGTCGGACTGGTACTTGCGGTCGGGATGCACGCCGAGGGCCTGGCACAGGTCCTCCTGGTGGATGCGGACGAGCCTGTCGCCGATCTTCTGGCGGTCGTAGCGAGTGACGACGATGACGGACTCGGTCCCGAACGCCTGGACCCGGCTCTCGACGGTGACGAGGCCGGCGATGCGAGCGGCCGCGAGGCACAGGTGTTCGTTGATCTCCTGGTCGGCGTAATCCTCGATCGCCGGCTTGAGGATGTGCGTCGTCGGGATGCGGCCGGCCGGAACGCCCCAGCGGTACCCGTCGAACAGGAGGGCCGTCTTGCGCTGGCGCCCGGCCAGGCTGAACCGTCCGACGAAGCCCGGACGCTGGTCGCCCTCGCCAAGCCAGGCCGTCCCTTCCGTGCGGAGCCTGCGCAGCCGGGCCTCCAGATCATCGTCGTCGAGCCACTCGACGCTGCCCGGATCGGCGAAGCATGGAAGCGAGCCGGTCCGGACGAACGAACTGGACGCCGCCGGCGCAGTCCTCGCCGATTGGCGTCGAGAGGAGCGCGAACGGCGAGGTCGTCGAGAGGTGGAATTCGCGTGCCCACCGCTGTTGCACGGCGAGGGCGTCGGGCAGCAGGCCGGCAAGCCACGGCTCGGCCGCGCGTGCCCGTGTGTCCGCTCCTCGACCGGCATCGACAGCGAGAGCGGAGTGGGGCGGGGGACGCCCGGTATTCCGGGTCGTACTCGAAGTGCAGACGCCCGTTCGTGAACCGATCGAGAAGCCCGACTGGCCGGCCCTCGAGCAAGACGTGAAGCTCGGTTGTCATGACCGATGCCGATCGAGCAGCGCATCGAGATCGATCTCCGCGGACCCGCTATCGGGCAGCTCGCGGGCGAGGGAGAGCGGCAGGCCCAGGATGTCGAGGACGCGCAGCACCGCCTCGATGCTCGCGCCCCCTCCGCCGCGCTCGAAGTCGTGGACCCAGGTCCGTGACACGCCGGCCCGTCGCGCGAGTTCCTCCTGGGTCCAGCCCAGATCGCGGCGTCGCCCGCGAGCCGCGGCGACGATCTGGTGGAGAGTGAGGGCAGGCATCGGGCGGCTCCATCGTGCATGGTTCTGGCGGCATCATCCAGATGCTGCCATTTCCGACACTCTACTGATGTAGCCTTCTGGCGTCAAGTTGCTCGTGTCGTGTGGCCAGGTGGCCCGACATCGTCCCCGGGGGCGGTCGAGCCCGCGCCCGACTTACCAACCTGAGTGCCATGTCGCACCGGGGCTCGCGCCTCGTGATCGCTTTACCAGCCGGTGCGTATGTCGCACAGGGCGCCGTACCTGGCTGCCGCTCGCCGCAGCTCCTCGGCCGCGCGCTGGCGCAGCTCCGGTGGTTCCAGCACCTCCGCGTCACCGCCCCAGCCCAGGATCCAGACCAGCACCTCGTGCGGACCCGCGACCTGCGCCCGCCACAGCAGCGAGCCATCCGGCTGCGGCTCGAGCCGCTGGCTCGCATGCCAGCGAGTCTCGGCCACCCGGCGTGCCACCTCGGGAGAGAACCGGACGGTGACCGCCTCCAGCGGCTGGTCGGCGATCACGTCCCACCCGCGGGCGAGCTCGGCGGCGGTTCCTCCCGCCTCCTCCCGCTCGAAGGTCTCCGCGGTCAGCGTCGCGTCGCGGATCCGCTCGACCTTGAACGTCCGCCGGCTGCCGCGCTCCTCGTCGAGCCCGATCAGGTACAGGGCATGCGTCAGCGCCGACGGCTCGATCGCGTACGGGCGGACCCGGGCCCGGCGCACCCCTCGCGACGGGTCGTAGGTCCGGGCGTCGTACTCGATCTCCGCGACCCGCCCGCGCGCCCAGGCTTCCGTGAGCGTCCGGAAGACGCGGGTGAACCGCTGGTCGGGAGGCCGTTCCGCGACGAGATCGGCGGTCGCCTGGATGTGCTCGGCGAGCACCTTCGGCAGCACCGCGGCGAGCTTCACGAACGCGCCGATCAGCTCGCTGTCGTACTCGTCGCTGGCCTTGGCCAGGACTCGCAGCGCCAGGAACAGCGTCATCGCCTCATGGAGCGTCAGGTCGAGCGGGGGGAGGAACGCCCCTTCCTCCAGCCCGAACCGTCCGGCGTCCTGCCAGATCGGGAGCCCGGCGTCCCGCTCCATCGCGGCGAGGTCCCGGTACACCGTGCGTTTCGAGACTCCGACCAGGTCGGCGATGGCACCGGCACCGAGCCCTTCGCGGTGCTGGTGCAGGACCCGCGCGATCTTCAGGTAGCGGGCCGCTCGATCCCACTTCAGGCCGGCGCGGTCCTCGTGTGACAGGGTCATGCGTCTGCCTCGGGGGCGGTCATGGCGACGGGGCCGCGATCGGGGGCGGGCTCGCCAGCGGGTGCGTGGTCAGCATCGCCTGGAGGGTACCCTGCAGGCCTCCGGGCCAGCCCGGGTTGAGGCCCTCCACGGAGACCGAGACCATCGCCAGCTGGGCATCGGGCATCAGCCACCAGTCCAGGTTGCCTCGCCAGTCGGCGATCGCGGTCGCGTCGGACAGGGGAGGCTGCCCGATCAGCCAGCGCAATGGCCGGAACGCCTGCAGCGCGACCGAGCCACCGGCCAGGAGCCTGCAGTGCCGTGCCCGGACGCCATCAACGATCTCGATCCCGACGTCCTCCGCCGCGAGGCGTGCGGGGCTCGCGAGCGTGACGCGGATCACCTCCGAGTCGAGCGTCTCGCGGTCCTGCAGGATCACCGGCGCGGGCGTCGCCCCGACCTCCACGTACGGGGTGATCTCCTCAGTCACCGGCACCTCGCTCCACGGCATGCCGCTGGGCCGGAGCCATGCGGACGGCCCGACCCTGACGTAGTCGAGCGAGGAGGGCTCCCGCCCCGAGTCCACCGGCCACCCCGTCAGGCTGGCCGTCCAGCGCTCGTTCTCGCCAGCGCGGGCGCCCACAAGGGTGACGGTCCCGAGCTTCCGGTTGGCGCTCCAGGACACGGCCTGCACGGACACGCTCGCGTTGTCCGGGACGCGCGGCAGCGTCGAGCAGGCCGGTGGAAGCGGTGGTGCAGCCGACGCGAACGGACCCACCGGACCGGCCGCCGGGGAGAGCGCGAGCTCGGTGCCCAACGCGGCCACCCCGGACACGCCCGACCCGACGGCGAGCAGCGCGACCGCGATCAGCCCCGCGAGCGCCGCGCGGGCGCGTCGCAGCGAGGTGCCGCCAAGCACCCGCCGCGAGAGGCCGAGCCCGGCGAGCAGCGACGCGGCCCCCAGTGCGAGGAACCAGCCGTACGCGTCCTCGAGGGAGGGCAGGAAGGGTGACGCGGAGGCCTGGCGCAGGGCGGCGACCAGCCCGGCCACCGACGGCGCGAGGAGCAGCAGCTCGAGGATGCCGGTCCACGCCACGACGGCGGATTCCCGCCGTCCCCTGACGAGCGGCGGCCAGGCGATCGCGACCAGCGATGCGGCCAGCCCGACGACGGGTGTGGCGGCCACGAGCGGTGCCACCGGGACCCCCGGACGGTAGGCGAGGACGGCGGCCAGGATCGCGGCTCCCCACAGGAGGGCCGCGCCGGCCGCGAGCAGGCGAAGGCGAATGGCGCGCACGCGCACGGCGCCAGTGTACGGTCGGCTACCATCGGGGCGATGCCCACCGCCTTCACGCGCCCCGTCCTGACGCTGGCCGCCGAGCGGGCCCTCCGAGACAGCGCCGGGGGGCCGCGGGCGCCCCTGGTCAGCCTCACCACGGACTTCGGCGACCGGGACCCCTCGCCGGCGATCTGCCGCGGCGTCATCCTCTCGATCGCGCCCGACGTCCGGCTGCTCGACGTCAGCCACGAGATCGCGAAGTACGCAGTGCTCGACGGCGCGCTTCTGCTGTGGGCCGCGCTGCCGTACCTGCCGGTGGGCGTGCATGTCGCTGTCGTCGACCCCGGAGTGGGGACCGCGCGCCTGCCGATCGCCGTTCGCGTCGCGCGCGGCGACCTGCTCGTGGGGCCGGACAACGGCCTCCTCCTGCCCGCCGCGGAACGGCTTGGCGGGATCGTCGCCGCACGCGCCCTCGAGTCCGCCGATTACCGGCTTCCGGCGGTCAGCGCGTCGTTCCACGGGCGGGACATCTTCGCGCCGGCCGCGGCGCACCTGGCCCTCGGCGTGCCGCTCGAGGCGTTCGGGCGGCCGCTCGATCCCCTGGGGCTGGCGCGCCTCGATCTGCCGGCACCGGAGGCGCTGCCCGACGCGCTGGCAACCACCGTCATCTACGTCGACACGTTCGGGAACGTCAAGCTGGCCGGGGAGCGAGCGGACCTGGAGTCGGCGCTGGGGCCGATGGCGCCCTGGGGATGGCTTTCGATCACGGTCGAGCGCACGGGGGCGGCACCGCCTCGCCTGATCGAGCTCGGCTGGCAGGCGACGTTCGGCGCGGTGGCGCCCGGCGAGCCGCTGCTCCACGAGGACTCGTACGGGCGGCTCTGCGTGGCGGTGAACCAGGGCGATGCCGGGGCGCAGCTCGGCCTGCGCACGGGCGACCGGCTGACGATCCGGAGGGCGCCGCGGGGATAGACCACGGTACGCGGCGGACCGGAGGAGCGCGAGCGGCGCGGGTCCGGCGGCTCAGGCCGGCCGGCTGTAAGGGAGCGCCCGGTCAGCGCGCCAGTCGGGCCGCCTCCACGAACCCCGCGAACAGGCGCTCGAATTCGGGCGGCGTCGATTCTCTGCGCTCGGGGTGGAACTGCACGCCGATCACCCACAGGCCATCCGTGGCCTCGAGCGCCTCGACGAGTTCGCCACCGCCGTACGGCGCGAAACCGACCGGGGCGAGGCCGGGCGCCACATCCCCCGGGCGCACCCCCTGGTGGTGGTAGGTGTTGACGTTCCACTCGCGCCGGCCCGCACGCTGCGCGCCGTGCGAGCCTTCCGCCCCGTCGGGGATGAGGATCCGCTCGAGGCGCGATCCGGGCACCAGCCTGAGCGGGTGGGTCAGGGGTGGCCCCTCCAGGTAGCTCGGACTCTCGTGCCCGTCGAGGTGCTGGACGAGTCGTCCGCCCATGAACACGTTGACCGCCTGGAGCCCGCGGCAGATGCCGAGCACCGGCAGACCGCGCGCCCCGGCCATCTTCCACGCCGCCTGCTCGAGCGCATCGCGGCGCCGCTGGATCTCCACGGAACGGTCGGGCGCCGAGCCGTAGAGGGCGGGATCGAGATCGGTGCCGCCGCTGAGCAGCAGCCCGTCCATCGCCCCGAGCGCCGCCGTCCGCTCGTCGATCCCGCACGTCTCGTCGAGGGGGATCGGGTCGCCGCCTCCGCGCCGCACGGCATCCAGGTACAGGTCGTTCTTGCGTCGCGCATTGGCCTCGTGGTGAGAACGGCGCGGGTCACCGAGCGTGACGACGATGCGGGGTCGTGGCGACGGATGCATGCAGCCGATGGTACTCAGGCGGGCCACGCGGCGCGCCGGTCGCGGAGCCCGTGCGGCCTCAGGACGCCAGCGCGACGGAGGACGCCAGCGCGACGGAGGACGCCAGCGCGACGGAGGACGCCAGCGCGACGGGCTCGTCGACCGGGGTCGGGGTGGTCGGCCGGAACTCGGCTGCCAGCGCGAGCCCTTCCCGGGCCGTCGAGATGCGCCCGCGCCCGCTGCGTTTCGACGCGTAGCACGCTCGGTCGGCAGCGAGCAGCACCGCATCCTGGTCCGCGCCGTCGTCCGGGTACGAGGCGATGCCGATCGAGCAGCTCACGGGTCGCGCCCCGGGCACGGCATCAACGGCGCCGACGGCACGACTCACCTTGTCCGCGACCGCCCGTGCGCCCCGCGCCTCCGTGTCGGGCAGGAGCAACGCGAACTCGTCACCGCCGTAGCGGAACACCACGTCGGTTTCCCGCACGCCGTTCCGGATCGCCACCGCGATGTGCCGCAGCACTTGATCTCCGGCCTGGTGACCCTTCGCGTCGTTCACGGTCTTGAAGTCGTCCAGGTCGATCATCAGGACGCTGAAGCGATCGCCGTGGGCCACCGCCTGTGCCAGCTGGCGGTCGAACGTGCCCTTGTTCCGAAGCCCCGTGAGCCCGTCTGTCTCGGCGCGGATCTCGACCGCACGGTGTTCCTCGGCGTTCTGCAGCGCGATGGACACCTGGGCACCGAACAGCTTGACCAGCTCGAATTCCTCGTCGGTGAAGCCGTCGGCCGCGCCCAGCCGCTCCAGCGTCAGGACGCCGGTCGGGCCGGACCTGCCGCGGAGTGGCACCGCGATGACGCTGCCGTCGAGTGGTTCGAGCCCCGGTACGGTCCGGGCCCTCGGATCCTTCCGTCCCTCGCGCGCGAGCAGGGGCTCGTTCCGTTGCACCACCCAGGTGGAGAGCCCTTCCTCCCCGGGGAGCCAGTCCCGAGTGTGCTCCGCGGCGTCGACCCCGATGGCGACGATGGTCCGCAGCAGGCCGGTGGGCGGATCGACCTGCGCGATCGCGAGGTTGTCGTAGCGCACGAGCGCGGCCAGCCCCTCGGCGATCAGGTCCAGCACGCGCCTCGCATCGAGCGTCGTCAGGATCGACTCGGTGATCTGCAGCAGGACCTGCTGGCTCCGCAGCTGCCGCTCGAGCGCCGCCGACTGGTTGCGCAGGCGCTCGGCCGCGTCCGCGCTGGCCATCGCGTGCGCCGCGAAGCTCGCGTAGATCTCGAGGAGCCGCAGGTCATCCTGGCTGAACTGGCGGAGGCCCAGCTTCGAGAGCACCAGCACGCCCAGCACGTCGTCCTCGTAGATCATCGGGGCCAGCAGCATCGACTCGTCCACGTCGGCCGCCGTCCCGGGGATGGTCAGGACGCGCGGGTCCCTGGCGGCGGCGTCGATGAGCTGCGCCTTCGCGTGCTCCGCCACCCATCCGGTGATCCCCTGGCCGGTGTGGACCCGCAGCTGCTCGGGCGTCTCGTCCACGTACTCGCCGACCTGTCCCCGCATCGCCACGGCGACCAGGTCGCCACCGGGCAGCAGACGGTAGACCCGCACGTTGTGGTAGTGGATCAGCTGCCGGAGTTCGGTCGCGATGGCGATACCGATCTCGCGCACGCTGCTCAGGCGGCTGAGCCGGACGCCCAGCTGCTGGATGGAGCGCAGCTGTGCCGCCCAGCGCGCCATCTGGGCGTACTGCTCGCGGAGCCGCTCGGTGGAATCCACGTTGGCCATCGCCTGGGCCGCGAAGCTCGCGTAGATCTCGAGCAACCGGAGATCGTCCTCGGTGAACTGACGCAGGCCGAGCTTGGACAGGACGAGCACGCCGAGCACTTCGTCCTCGAAGCGCATCGGGGCGAGCAGCATGGACTCCTCGAGACCCGGCTCGGTCCCCGGGATGGTGTTGGAGCGGGGGTCGTGCGCCGCGTCGTGCACCAGCAGCGCCTGTCGATGCTCCGCCACCCACCCGGTCAGTCCGCGCCCCACGGTCGTGCCGAGCTGCTCGGGTGTCTCGTCCACGTACTCACCGACGCGACCGCGCATCGAGACCGGCACCAGTTCCGCCTGGTTCACCAGGCGGTAGACGCGGACGTTGTGGTAGTCGATCAGTTGTTGCAGCTCGGTCGCGATCGCCGCTCCCACCTCTCGCATGGTGCCGAGCCGGCTCAGCCGCACCCCGAGCTGCTGGATCGAGCGGAGCTGCGCCGCCCAGGTCGCCATCCTCGCGTAGTCGCGGGCGTTGCGGATCGCAATGCCCGCCTTGGCGCCCAGGATGCGCAGCGCGTCCAGGTCGCGCGTGTCGTACGGCCGGGGCCGGTCGTGGTACAGCACGAGCGCGCCCAGCGGTATCCCGTCGGCCACCAGCGGGGCGATGGCCACCGACTCGAACCCCTCCGCGGCCGCCAGCTGCCGCTGCCGGCCGCGGTCCGCCGTGTCGGCTCCCCAGTGCAGCACCGCCATGGCCCGTCCGGCGTCGATCGCGTCGCGAGCCCGGGAGTCGGGGGAGTCGGCCTGGACCGCCGACAGGTAGGCGCGGGATAGCCCGGTGCTCGCCTGGGCGACAGCGACCCCGTCCTGCTCTCGGAGAAAGACCGCGCCGCGGTCCGCCCCGAACAGCTCCATCGATTGGCGGAGCAGGCCGTGCTCGATGGCGTTGACGTCGAGGGTCGAGCCGATCCCCGCCAGGAGCTGGTCGATCGCGGGCGCCAGGGAAAGCGGCGCCTCGCCGGTCCCACCCACGAGCGCTGTGCCCCCGCCCGCGTCCGGCGAGCGGAGCGTCTGGTCGGTGCCGGCGCCGCCCAGGAATGCCTCGAGCGCCGCGGCCCGGTACCGGCGATCTCCCCGTGCGTTGAGCCGGATGAAGGGGAGGCGGCCCTGGTCGCTCCACGCGCGAACCGTGTTGGGGTGGACGCCGAGGATCCGGGCCGCGCCCGCCACCGACACCGTGCCCTGTCCTCCTGCGATCCCCATGAGCCACCTTCTGGACCAGTCCGTCCCACCGACCTGCCAGAGCCTACCGATCCCTCACAAAACCCCACAGCGGACCGGAGGTACCGTGCGGCCACTGCCCGATCGTCCCACCCGGCGGCGCCACACCCGCTGGCTCGCCGAGACGGCGGCTCGCGGTCCGGCGCAACGGCGTCGTGTCAGCGCTGGCGCGTCAACCGAACGTACAGCGTGGTCGCCACCGCGGTCACCACGCCCAGCACCAGCACGCCGATCGCGGCCAGGATCGGCTGGCCCACGAAGCTGGGGGGAGCGCCGCTGGTCCTCGTGTCCCCGGTCCCGAGGGCAGCCGGCGACGGCGACGCCGCGAGCGCAGGGACGGCGACCACGACGAGGAGCGCGACGGCCAGGAGCAGGCACCCCGCGGCCAGCAGGATCGCGGCCCCGGCCGCCCGCCTCCTGTCCGCGCCGCCGAGGACGCGCATCGCGTCTGGCAGGTCGAGCGTGCAGACCACGAGGGGGCGACCCACACCCGCGGTCAGCATCGGCTGTCCCTGCGCATCGAGCGCCGGAACGCCTGCCACGTAGGCGTGCTCGACCGCGGAGACCTGTTCGATCAACAACCGTACCGGCCGGTCGGGGGGCGTCCCGGCCGGAACCTGGTCGGGCACCTCGCCCGCGACCCCGCGCGATTCGCGCGGCATCACCACCAGCCCCTCGTCGAGGGCGGCGAGGTCCACCCCGACGCGCGTGCCGCGGCTCGCGATCCCGAACGGGACGGCCACGCGCCGGTCTTCGATGGCCTCCCACCCCGACCGCGTGGCGAGCTGCACGCGCCGACGGCGGTACACCAGCGGCCGGTCGTGTTCGTCGGGGAACTCCTCCTCGCTGGAGATCCGGCCGTGCGCCCGGACATAGACGCGGCGACCCGCCCTGGCGGCCTCGGCCGCCTCCTCGAGCGTCGCCTCGGGAGCAGCGCGCAGGATCCGGCCGACTCGGTAGCCGCTGCCGAACCCCCGCATGACGAACGCGCCCAGGCCGAGGAGCAGGACGCCGCAGGCGGCGAGAACGAGGGCGATCACGTCGGGCGATGCTAGCACCCGGCCCACGACGGCCGCCACGAAGGCAACAGATCCCCGGGCAGCAAAGGGCCCGAAGGAACCTCCGCGAACTCACGTGGGCGTTGATGTCATCGCCGCCGTTAGTGATCGCTCCTGACCCCTTCGGGCTGTCCCTACGCTAGTCACCAACGCCGGTCGGGTCAACCGGGTTGTCCACCTTCGGACCGACTTCACCCGGACTTATCCACCACTCGTCCACCGATCCACCGCCCGCTCGCCGCCCGTCCCCGGCGCATTCATCAGCCCCCGGCGGCCGCCGTTGGCGGTCGCCGGGGGCTCCACGACATCGCCGGGTCAGAGGGCGTGCCCCGTCTGCGGATCGAAGGCCGCGACCTGGCCCCCGTAGCTGGTCAGCACGAGCCGCCCGCCGATCAGCTCCGCCCCCGCCACCACGTCGGAGTGCGCCAGCCGCCAGGCCACGGACCCGTCGGCTTCGACCGCCACCGTGTCGATCTCGCTCTGCACCAGGACGTGGTCGACGCGGGAGCTGCCCAGGATGTCGATGATGGGTGCGCCGCTCTCCCTGGACCACCGGAGGTCGCCGGTGCGGGCGTCCAGCCCGTAGCTCCGGAATCCGAACTTGGCGACCAGGAGGCCGGGGACGTCCCAGAAGAACGCCGTGGGGCCGTCGAAGATCGGCGACGCGAACCGCGCCGTCCACGCGCCCGCCGGCCCCTCGACGCGCATCTCCGCCCGGCAGAGGCGGTCAGGATGGGGCGATACGAGCATGCCGTGGTCGTCGAGACGGCCGCCCGCCTCGGAAAGCGCGAAGACATCGGCGGCGCGGCCGGTGCCCGCCCAGCGGAAACGGACCGAGAGCCCCCCGGGGTACCGGACGGTCGAGCGGTGTACCTCGGCCTCGCTCACGCGCCGCCGGCGGACCCTGTCGCGCGGGCCTTCCCGCCCGCCTGTCCCGCCTGTCCGGCCTGTCCCGCCTTGGGGACCTCCGTGGCGATCGGCGCGACCGTCGCGTTCGACAACATCCGCAGGGTGCCCGGGGAGACGGCGAAGACCGCGTTCTGCGTGCCCGCGGCGGCCCACACTGCCTGGTGACGTCCGAGTCGCGGATCCATCACCACGCGGATCGGACGGCGGTGGCCGAACGGAGGGATGCCACCGATCACGAACCCGGTCAGGTCGTTGGCCTCCCGCGCGGTCGCCCGCCGGATGCCGGGTTCGCCCACCACCGCCGCGAGCTGGGCGACGTCCACCCGGTCAGGTCCCGCCACGAGCACGATGAAGGGCTCCAGGGCGTCCTCGTCCCGAGGCGCCACGAAGACGAGGCTCTTGACGATCTGGCTGAGCTCCGCGCCGACGGCACGCGCCGCGTCCTCGGCCGTGTGCGTGCTGTCCGGGAACGTGACGATCTCGATGCTCACGCCCTTGCGGGCGGCCGCGTCGAGGACGCGTTGCGACGGTGGGGCGAGCGGATCGGGCACGGCGGCGAGTCTATCACCGGCCCGTGCCGGGGCGTGCGCTGTCAGAATGCACGGATGCGATTGCTGCGCCGGGGCCGGCCGCCCCGCGAGGTCCTGCGTTCGATGCACGAGCGTCCGGTCTGGGCGTTCGACTGGGACGGCACGCTCATCGATTCCATCGCCCGGACGAAGGCCACCTATCGCGAGATCTTCCGGGAGCTCGACCTGCCCTTTGACGACGCGCTCTTCCGGAGGCACTACGCGCCCGACTGGCGCCGCATGTACCAGAGCCTCGGGATCCCAGAGATGCTCTGGCCGCGGATCGACCGTCGCTGGGTGGAGATCTTCGAGACCGAGGTGTCCGCCCTGGTCCCGGGCGCGGCCGAGGCGCTGAGCTGGCTGCGCGCGGACGGGCGCAGGATCGCGCTGGTGACGGCCGGCCACCGGGAGCGGCTCGAACTCGAGCTCAAGGCGACCGGCCTGGCGGGCATCTTCGAGACGATGGTCTACGGCAACGAGGTCCCGCACCAGAAGCCCGATCCCGCGCCGCTCCTGATGGCCTCGCGCTACCTGCGGGTCGCCCCGGCCGACATGGTCCTGGTGGCCGACGCCGCCGACGACATGCTGATGGCGAAGCGGGCGGGCGCCCTCCCGCTGGGCGTGCTCACAGGGGCCGCGCAGGCGCGCAGCCTGAAGGCGGGCGGTGCCCGCTGGGTCGCGCGGGACGTCGCGGCCGTCTTGACACCGCTGCAGGGCTCCCAGTAGTAGCATCACGTCACAACCGAAGAGCGGACAGGGGAGCACCACGCCGGTGCTGAGAGTGCGGCATGCGCCGCAGACCCTCGGAACCTGATCTGGGTCGTACCAGCGAAGGGAGTCCATGAGCCCGACCTCTGTCCGGGGAGACGGAGGTCGTCGTGTTTCTGCCGTCGGAGCCAGCGTTCCGCCACCGCCGGGGCATCCCGAACCGGCGGTGCGGGCGTGCCGCGACCCCTGGCGCCCGATGAAGGCGCTGCTCGTCGGCAACGGGCGTGTCCCCCCGCGGACGGCCCTGCCCGCGGACGTCTTCGCCGGCGCGACGCTGGTCATTGCCGCCGACGCGGGCGCGGCCGCATGCGAGGCGCTGGGGCTGCGGCCCGATCTGGTGGTCGGTGATCTCGACTCGGCCGAGCCGGCGCTCGTCCAGCGCCTGGCCCTGGCGGGCGTCGAGGTGCGGAGGGTCCCGGCGGAGAAGGACGAGAGCGATCTCGAGCTCGCGCTGGAGGCGGCGATCGAACGAGGGGCCGATCACCTGATCGCGCTGGCTGCCCTCGACGGGCCCCGTGTCGAGCACGCGATCGCCGCGATCGAGCTGCTCGTCCTGGCGTCGCAGCGGGGCGTGGACATGGCGATCGTGGACGACCGCTCGGCGCTGCGGCTCCTCGGGCCCGGGCCACCGGACGCCTCCGCGACCCGGCTCGACATCGCCGGCGAGCCGGGCGACTTCGTGTCGCTGTTTCCCTGGGGAGGCGACGCCCTCGGCGTGGTGACCGAGGGCCTGCGCTATCCGCTGCGCGGCGAGCCGCTCCCGATGGGGCCCTCTCGCGGGCTCTCGAACGAAATGACAGGTTCAACCGCGTCGGTCGGCTGTCGGTCGGGCCGATTGCTGGTCATCCACACGCGTCGGTCGGCTGTGGAGTCGGCCGAGCAAGGCACCTGGGAGGGATGAGCAGATGGCACACAACGTGGCGCGCTACGGGACGGCCCTGGCGTCGCCTGACACGCGCTGGCGCACCCGGGACATCGTGGTGACCGCCGTGATCGCGGTGGCGTTCGGGGTGGTGTTCTGGGCCTGGGACACCGTATGGAACGTCGCGGCGCCGCTGTTCGGAACGTTCAAGCCGCTTGAATACGTGATCAGCGGCGTGTGGCTCATGCCCGCCGTCATCGCCACGCTGATCGTGCGCAAGCCCGGGGCCGCGCTCTTCGCCGAGCTGGTCGCCGCGATAGTGTCCGCCCTGCTCGGCAACGTCTGGGGCATGGACGTGGTCCTCTCCGGCTTCGTCCAGGGGACGGGGGCCGAGCTGGTCTTCGCGTTCACGCTGTACCGGTCGTTCGGGCTGCCGGTGGCGCTCATCGCGGGCGGAATCGCGGGCGTCGGTGAGGCCCTCCACGACCTGCCCGTCTACTACCCGTCCAACGGCATCCCGTTCCAGGCGTCGGTGGCCGTGCTCGAGGTCGTCTCGGGCGTCGTCATCGCCGGGCTCGGTGGCTGGCTGCTGGTCCGCGCCCTGCGGCGGGCCGGCGTCCTCGAGGGTTTCCCGTCGGACGCCTGACCCGATCGATGCCGCAGGGTTCCGGGCCGGACGATCCACGCTGGCGCAACGCGGGCGACGCAGGGCTCTCGACCCGGTGTGCCGGCGAGGAGACGATCGCCCCGCCGGAGATCGCGGCCGACGGCTTCGGCTGGACGTACCGCGGCCGAGCACGCCCGGCCCTGACCGGCCTCTCGTTCCGGGTCGCGCCCGGGCAGGCGCTGCTTGTGATCGGGCCGTCTGGCAGCGGCAAGAGCACCCTCGCGCGGGCGCTCACCGGGCTCATTCCGCACGAGCTCCCCGGGGCCTGGTCCGGATCCCTTCGCGTGGGCGATCTCGATGTGGCGACGACCCCCATCCAGCTCGTCAGCGGCCGGGCGGGGATCGTCTTCCAGGAGCCCGAGAGCCAGATGGTGATGCCCCGGGTAGAGGACGAGGTTGCCTTCGGGCTCGAGAATCGCGGCTGGGGGTGGCCGGCCATGCGCGCCCGCGTGCGGGAGATGCTCGAGGTGGTCGGCCTGGCTGGGTTCGAGCGGCGGTCCACCGTCACGCTCTCCGGCGGCGAGCAGCAGCGCCTGGCCATCGCGGACGTCCTGGCCCCCATGCCGGGCCTCCTCGTGCTGGACGAGCCGACCGCGAACCTGGACCCACCCGGGATGGAAGGCGTCTTCGAGCGGCTGGAATCCCTGGTCCTGTCGCGCGAACGCACGGTGGTGATCGTCGAGCACCGCCTGGAGGCGGCTCTGCCGCTCGCGGACCTGGTTCTCCTGCTCGACGGCGAGGGCCGTCAGCTGGCCGTTGGGGCACCCGGCGAGGTGGGCCGCGTCCACGCCGGCACCCTGGAGCGGCTCGGCAGCTGGGTTCCGCGCGCGTGGCGGGCGTGGGCCGCGCCGGATCTCCGGCCGGCGCCGCAGCAACTGTCCGCACCGGACCCCCGGGCGGTGCCGCATCGCCCGCCTGCGACGGGTCGCCGCGCCGACGGAGATCGGGGGCCCGCCCGCCCTCACCCGCTGCTGCAGGCCCGGGAGCTCTCCGTCCGCTATCCCGTCGCCCCGGGCGGCTCGCGGGACGCGGCGGTCTCCGACGTCACCCTCGATCTCCGCGCCGGCGAGCGCGTGGCGCTGGTGGGACCCAACGGATCGGGCAAGTCGACGCTGCTGTTCGCGCTCGCCGGCATCCGGCGACCTGATGCCGGCACGGTGCGCGTGGGCGACGGGACGCGCCCCCCGCGCGCGGACCCGGCACGGCTGCGCGGCGGCGAGCTCGCCCGCATGCTCGGGCTCGTCTTCCAGAACCCGGAGCTCGGGTTCGTCGGGCGGACGTGCGCCGCCGAGGTCGCCGCCAGCCTCGCCGCGCTCGGCCGGGCGCCGGATCCCGCCGACCCCGACGTCCGGGCCGCCCTGGGGCGGTTCGGCCTCGGACAGCTCGGGGCGGAGGATCCGTTCCGCGTCAGCGAAGGCGAGCAGCGGCGGCTGGGGATCGCCGCCGCCAGCATCGCCCGGCCATCGATCCTCCTGCTCGACGAGCCCACGTTCGGGCTGGATCGGCGCGGGGCCGACGCCGTGGTTGACCTTCTCGACCGGCTCCGGCTGGACGGGCGGACGCAGGTCATGGCCACCCACGACCCGCGCCTCATCCCCGGCTGCGACCGCGTGATCGCCCTCGATCACGGCCGCGTGGTCCTGGACGGATCGCCGGCGGCATTCCTGGCCGATCCCCCGTACTCGCCCCCCGGTCCGTGGCGCGACGGCGCCGTGCACGCCCACGGCGCCGTGCACGCGGACGTCGCCGATCCGTTCCCCGAGCGACACGCGGTGGTCCGCCAGTGAGCTTCCTCCCGGCGCCGCTTGAGCCGGTCCGCCCGGCGCTCCTCACCAGGGTCGCGCCGGTGACCCGGATCGTCGTCGGGGTGGCATGGCTCGTCGTCGCGGTGCTCGCCGCCGGTCCGCTGGTGCCGTTCGTGCTCGGGATCGTCGGGATCCTGGCGCTGCTCCTCTGCTCTGGCCTGCCGCTCGGCCGCGTGCCGCGCCGGCTCGCGCCGCTGGGCCTCGCCGCACTCGGTCTCGGGCTGCTCACCGTGCTGGTCAACCCCGCCAACGGTGACCTGTCCGTGGTCGCGGTCGCGCAGGCCGGCCCGTTGCGCATCACGGGCGTCGCGCTGTCGGCCGGAGTCGCCATCTGCCTGCGCCTGGCCGTGATCGCGCTCGTGAGCCTCCTCGTCTTCGCCACGTCGGATCCCACCGAGCTCGCGGACTCGCTGGTGCAGCAGTGGCGCATCCCCTATCGGTTCGCCTACGGCACGCTGGCGGCGCTGCGGATCGTGCCGTTGCTCGTGGCCGACTGGGCGGCGATCCGGACGGTGCGCCGGCTGCGGGGAATCGAGCCCCGCACACCGTGGGGCCGCGTCACCGCATTCGGCGGGCAGCTGCTGGTCCTGCTGATCACGGCGATCCGGCGGGCCGAGCGAATGGCCCTCGCGATGGACGCTCGGGGCTTCGACACCGACCGCGCGCGGGGCGTGTACCGTCCGATCTCGCTCGGCCGTCTCGACGCGATCGTGCTGGTCGCCGGTCTCGCCGTCGCCGGGGCCGTGCTCGTCGCCTGGGTGCTGTGACGGGGATGGCGGCGGGTCGCCCCGGTGGCAGTCGCCCCGATGGCAGTCGCCCGCGGCGCGGGTATGCTGTCGCGCATGGGGCATCTGCAACCCGGGGACGAGGCGCCCGACTTCGAGCTCGTCGACGACGCGGGAAAGCGGCACCGGCTCTCCGGACAGCGTCCCCGCCCGACCGTGATCTATTTCTATCCCAGGGACATGACGCCCGGCTGTACCACCGAGGCCTGCGAGTTCCGGGACGCGAACGCCGAGATCCAGGCCCTCGGCGCGGAGGTGTGGGGGATCAGCCCGCAGGACGAGCGGAGCCACGCCCGCTTCCGCGAGCAGCACGGACTCTCCTTCCCGTTGCTCGTGGACGGCGACCATGCCGTGGCCGAGGCCTACGGCGTGTGGGTCGAGAAGACCCGCTACGGGCGGACGTACTGGGGCAACGCGCGGGAGACGTTCCTCGTCGACGGACAGGGTCGCATCGTCCGCGCCTGGGAGCACGTCCGGCCGGAGGGCCACGCGGCCGAGGTCCTGGAGGCGCTGCGCGGGCTGGGTACGTCGCCGGGGAGGGCGGCCGGCTCGTGACGTCTCGTCCCGTGGCCGGCGTGACTGCCGGACCCGTGCTCCACGACGAGCGACCGGAACGCCTCCTCGTGATCGTCGCCCATCCCGACGACGCGGACTTCGGACCGGCCGCCACCGTCGCCCGCTGGACGGGCCGGGGCACCGTGGCCGAACTCGTGTGCTGCACCAGCGGCGACGCGGGTGCGGACGACCCGGACACCGACCCGGTCCAGCTCGGGCTGCTCCGGGAGGCCGAACAGCGAGCCGCGGCGGAGGTCGTGGGATACCGGGCCGTTCACTTCCTTCACCAGCCGGACGGCGCGCTCGATAACGATCTGCCGCTGCGCGAGGCGCTCGTCCGGGTCATCCGCGAGATGCGGCCCGACGCGGTCATGACCTCGGATCCGACGCACCTGTTCACCGCCGACGGCTTCGTCCAGCACACGGACCACCGGGCTGCCGGGATGGCGGCCGTCGACGCCGTCTACCCCGCGGCGCGCAACGCCATGGCCTTCCCGCACCTTGCGAAGTCAGGGCTGGTGCCCCACGTCGTGCGCCGCATCTACCTGTTCTGGCCCGCGGAGCCGGCCGAGTGGGTGGACGTCAGCGGCTACGTGGACCGCAAGGTACTCGCCCTGCGGGCGCACGCGAGCCAGCTGCGGGACCCGGCCGGGACCGAGGAACGCGTCCGCGAGCGCCTGGCGCAGCAGGGCGCGCTGGTGGGAGTCGCTGCGGCCGAGCCGTTCCGGGTCATCCGGATCGAGCGCTGACGCGGATCCCCGCGTTCGGCCGGATCAGCGACCGATCCGGGCCAGCAGCGGTCGGGCCCGCCCCCACTCGTCCCACAGTGGGGTGAGGTCGGGCGCGTGCCGGCCGAGGAGGCCGATCATCTCGCCGAGCGACAGGTCGGGTGCCCCGGCGGTCACGAACTCGGCGGCCGCGACGCGGGCGCCACGGAGCAGCAGCGGGATCTCGGTGGCCGATGGCCACCGGCGGATCCGGCGAGGATCGAGCCCGGCGTATCCGACGGAGAGGGCGAGATCGCGCGTCGAGGGCACGCGGCCGTCGGCGAACCCTCCCCGGCCGTCGTAGCGGTGGCCCAGGCTGGACAGCGCCACGGCGATCTCGCGTGCCTCGGCCGCCGTGAATTCCGACCAGAATGGCTGATCTGCCGGCAGGTCGATGGCCGCGGCATCGATCGCCGCCGCCACGACCGCGTCTCGCAGCGCCGACAGCTCGAGGTGCCAGCGTCGTGCCTCGTCGACTGAGCCCGCGGCGAGCTCCTCGACCACCTTCCCCAGCAGCGGGTCGTCGCCGCTCACGATGCGCGCCAGTACCGTGGAGGGAGCCGTCGGTACGCGCTCCAGGAGCTCGAGATCGGGCTCGACTGCGTCGGGGACCGGGGAGGGCGCGATACCGGGAAGGGCCTCTGCCGCACGGGGCGTTGCGGCCGCCATCGTGGTCGCCGCGAGACGAGCCACCTGCAGCTCCTCGCAGGCCGCGAGCGTCTCGCGGGCCTGTTGCCGCCGCTGCTCCGCCGACTCGAGCGCGATCCGGGATGCGTCGGCGCGGGCGGCGCAGGCCTCGAGCTCCGACACCAGGCGCGTCACCCGGCGGCGCTCCACGGCTGTGACGCGCTGCGCCTCGCGCACCCGGACGTTCAGCTGGTTCACGGTCGCCAGCCACCGTGCCGCCGCCTCCTCGACCGCGGCGGCGTCACGCGCGGAGAGGCGCTCGATGCGGAAGCGCCGCTGCGCGGCGTCCTTCTCCTCGAGGACCCGCCGTCCGTCCATGACGTGCGCCGCGCCCTCGATTCGCGCCACGGCGGCGTCGTACTCGCGCTGCGTGCGATGTTGCGTGTCGATCGCGTCCTCGTACACGGCACGCGCACGCTCGATGAGGGCGGCGAGCTCGCGGAGGAGCCGGCGCTCGGCGGCACACGGGCCCTCGCTCGTCGCACCGGCGTCCGCGGCGTCCCCGTGCCCCGGATCGACCTGCTGCGGCACCGGATCGTCCGTCGCATGGTCCGCGGACTGCGCCATCGCCCGGCCCGGCGCGGATCCGGACAGCATGCGGTCCGGCGCGGGCCCTGGCACCGGGTCGGAGTCGGGCTCCCCGGGGAGCGGTCGGGCCGCCAGGGCGCGCGGGTCGATCACCGGCCCCTGGTCGCTCGTCGAAGTCGGAGCACGTGCCGACACGAGCGCGAGCGCCGGCGACCGGGAGCGGCCGACCACCGCGATGCCGTCGGGTGCGGGTGGAGCGAGGAGCCGATGCAGGACGGGGTCGGCCCCGGACGCGATCCGCAGCGCCACCGAGGAAGGGGGCGTCCGAGACGGTTCGCCCGGCCGTACCGCGACCGGGTCGCTGCGGTCGAGGGGGACCGCCGGGTCTCGCGGCGGCAGGGCGTTCCGGGTGATCGTCAGGTGGACCTCGGGCGGGCGGTGCCACGCGGCCAGCCAGACCGCAAGACCCACGCACGCCGCCCCGAGGAACGCACCCGCCGCGACGAGGGCGGGACCCGTGAGGCTCATCGCGGGCGGACTAGCGCAGACGGCGTCGGGCGTCGCATCCTGGAACGCGAGCGTACGGGGAAGCGGGGACCGCGTCAACCTGCCCCGGGAACGGCTGTGCCCCGGGAACGGCTGCCCCGGGAACGGCTGTGGGAACGGTTGTGAACGACCCGGGAACGGCTGTGAACGACGCGGACCGCTCCCGGGGTGCGGCCGGGATTGGTAAGAACGTGCCCGCGACCAGGTGCTGTGGTCACGGCCAGTGCCAGTCGGCCCTGATTCAGGCTGCCAGACGGCCTTCTTTGCGGACGTCCCGGGTCCGATGGTAGATTCGCCGCCAGCTACCGACCGACGATCTCCTCCGGTGTCCTCCAGCTCCATCCCTGCAAGCGGAGTGCCGATCTGACCGTGGCGATCGACCCGAACCAGGAGTTCCTCGTCCAGCCAGTCGATGCGTCCTGGTTGCAGTGCAACATCGAGTGCCAGGAGGCGTGCCCGGTCGGGACGAACTGCCGGGGGTACCTGAACCTCGCGGCGGAGGGACGCTTCGAGGAGGGGTACATCCTCGCCCGCGAGCCGAACCCCGTCGCGGCGATGTGCGCCTACGTCTGCTCCGCGCCCTGTGAGCGCGCGTGCCGCCGCGGCGACATCGACCGGCCGCTCGCCATTCGCGCCATGAAGCGCTTCCTCACCGAGTGGCACGCAGCATCCGGGATCCCGGACGAGATGCCGGCGATCAGCCCCCGGGAGGAGACCGTCGCGATCGTGGGCGCCGGGCCGGCGGGCCTCGCGGTCGCGCGCGAGCTGGCGACCGCCGGTTACCGGGTCGACGTGTTCGACGCGCTGCCCTACGCCGGCGGCACCATGCTCATCGGCGTGCCCGCGTTCCGCCTCCCCCGCGAGGCGATCGAGATGGACGTCCGCCTGATCGAACGCCTGGGCGTGCGGTTCCACTACAACACCAGGATCGGGCGCGACATCTCGTTCGAGGCGCTCCAGGAGCGCTTCGATGCGATCGCCATCACGGCCGGGGCCATGGACCCCGTTCCGCTCGATCTCCCAGGCAGCCATCTCGCCGGGATCCAGTACGGCGTGGACTACATGCGCAAGGCCAACCTCGGCGACCCGCTCGAGGTGGGCCGAGACGTGGTGGTGATCGGTGGCGGCTACACCGCCATGGACTGTTCGCGCACCAGCCTCCGCTACGGCGCCGAACGCGTCACCATCGCCTACCGCCGGACTCGCTCGGAGCTGGTGGTGGACGAGGAGGAGCTGGGCGAGACGGAGCGCGAGGGCGTCCGCATGGAGTTCCTCGTGAGCCCGGTGGAGCTGATCGGCGAGGACGGCCGGCTCACCGGCGTCAGGATGATCCGGAACCGCCTCGGCGAGCCCGACGCCAGCGGCCGCCGCTCACCCGTTCCGATCCCCGGGACCGAGTTCGTGATCCCCGCCGAGACGGTGATCCCGGCGGTGAGCCAGGCGGCCGACAATACCTTCCTCCCGGTCGAGTCGAGCTTCGAGATCGCCCGCGGCCGCATCCGGGTCGATCCGGGGACGTACGCCACCAACGTCAAGGGCGTCTTCGCCTGCGGCGACTTCGTGACCGGTCCCACCACGCTGATCGAGGCGGCGGGCCACGGCAAGAAGTGCGCCTGCGCGATCGACCGCTACCTCTCGGGCCGTTCCCGGGTCGAGATCCGGGCGAATGTGCGGGTGGTCAGCTCGTGGCGTCACGAGATGCCGGAGTTCTGGGACGTCATCCCTCGCCAGCACGTGCCCATGGTGCCGCCGCCGGCGCGCATGCCCTCCACCGACCCGGCGGTCAACTTCACCCAGCCGGTCGAGCGCGGCTACGGCGCCGCGGATGCCGTCACCGAGTCGACCCGCTGCCTGATGTGCAACTACAACATCTGGTTCGACCCGTTCCGTTGCGTGCTCTGCGGCGCCTGCGCCGACGTCTGCCCCGAGGGCGTCATCCACATGGTCGACGTCAGTCAGATGAAGTCCGAGAGGGCGCTCCCGGAGCTCGTGGAGGCGTACGGCTGGCAGACCGGCGCCGCGATGGTGCTCGACGAGGAGCGCTGCATCCGCTGCGCACTGTGCGTCAAGCGGTGCCCGTACGACGCGATCACCATGGAGCGGTTCGAGCTCCAGGAAGTCAGCAGCGACGGGTGGCTCTACAAGGAGAGCTACCGCGACGCACAGCTCGGTCTCTTCGGTCTGGACAACACGCCGGTGTCGGGGGGTGGCGGCAGGTGAGCTTCCTCGAGCGGGTCGACCAGTCGATCCGCCGCAGCGCGGTCTGGCGCTCGGTCTTCCGGCAGGCCTACCCGTCCGACGAGCGCTCGCGCGCGATGGCGGTCATGAACAACGTGTTCCTGCACCTCCATCCCGTGCGGGTGCGCCAGCACGCGGTGAAGTTCGCCTACACATTCTGCCTGGGCGGGCTCTCGTTCTTCCTGTTCCTGGTCCTGGTCGTGACGGGCGTCTACCTGATGTTCTTCTACGTGCCGTCGGCCACGCAGGCGTACACCGATATCCTGCAGATCCAGTCCCAGGTGGTCTTCGGCCTGCTGACCCGCAACATCCATCGCTGGGCCGCGCACCTGATGGTGTTCTTCGTGTTCCTGCACATGATGCGGGTCTTCTACCACGGGGCCTACAAGCCGCCGCGCGAGTTCAACTGGGTGGTGGGCGTGGTCCTGCTCTTCCTGACCCTGATGCTCTCGTTCACCGGTTACCTGCTGCCGTGGGACCAGATCGCGTACTGGGCCATCACGATCGGCACCAACATGGCCAACTACGCGCCGCTCTTCAACAAGCCCTCCCAGCTGATC
>JAJYNP010000179.1 GCA_021786265.1 Chloroflexota bacterium | reverse complement strand
ACTGGAGGCGTCAGAGATGCGACTCGCGAGTCGAATGGAGCGCATCGGGACGGAGACCGCGTTCGAGGCGGCCGCGCGGGCCCGAGCCCTGGAGGCCCAGGGCGTCGACGTGGTGCACCTCGAGATCGGGGAGCCCGACTTCGACACGCCGGCCCACATCCGGCTGGCGGCCGCGCGCGCCCTCGATGCCGGCAAGACCCACTACGCCCCCTACGCGGGCATCCCCGAGCTGCGCGCGGCGATCGCGGCGGACGCCACCCTGCGCAAGGGGTTCGCGCCGACCCCCGAGCAGGTCTTCGTGACGGTGGGCGGCAAGGGGGTGATGCTCTACGCCATCGAGGCGCTGGTCGAGCCGGGCGACGAGGCGCTCGTCCCCGACCCGGGCTACCCGATCTACGAGTCGCTGGTGCGCTTCATGGGCGGGGTCCCGGTGCCGGTTCCCATTCGCCAGGCCAACGGCTTCCGCCTCGACATCGCCGAGCTGGCCGCGCTCGTCACCCCGCGCACCCGCCTGCTGGTGCTCAATTCGCCGGCCAACCCCTCGGGTGGCGTGCTCACCCGGTCGGATCTCGAGCAGATCGCGACGATCGCACAGGCGCACGACCTGGTGGTGCTGGCCGACGAGATCTACGGGCGCATCCTCTACGAAGGCGAGCACGTCAGCATCGCGAGCCTGCCCGGCATGGCCGAGCGCACCATCGTGCTCGACGGCTTCTCCAAGACCTACGCCATGACCGGCTGGCGCCTGGGCTACGCCATCGTGCCCGAGTGGCTGGCCTTCGCCTTCGGCCGCCTCCTCATCAACTCGGTGAGCTGCGTGGCCACCTTCGCGCAGTACGGCGCGCTGGAGGCGCTGCAGGGGCCGCAGGCGCCGGTGGACGCCATGGTGGCCGAGTTCCGGGCCCGCCGCGATCTCATCGTGGATGGGTTGAACGCGATCCCGGGGATCCGCTGCCTGCGCCCGGCGGGCGCCTTCTACGTCTTCCCCGACGTCTCGGGCACGGGGCTCTCGGGCGCCGCCTTCGCGGACCGCCTGCTCTACGAGGCGGGCGTCTCGGCCCTCGCGGGGACCGCCTTCGGCGGGGTGGGGACGGACCACATCCGCCTCTCCTACGCCAACTCGCAGGCCAACCTCCGCACGGCCCTCGAGCGCATCGCGGCCTTCGTGGGGACGCTGGCGGTCCCGGCGTAGGGACAGCGGACTTTCTGCATCCGGCATCGCCCGGACCCGCGCCCGCTCGGCGGCTATCGGAGCCGGCCGCGGCGCCTGATACACTTGCCCTCGAAGCGGAGTAGTCCTGTCGCCTGCTGGCGACACGGGGAGATCGACACACCGGCCACGGCCCGGTCCCCCACCTCCATCCGAGACGGACGAGAGCTTCGGCCAGTCAGCTGGTCGAGAGCTCGTGCGCTCCGCCCGACATCTCGACCGGACAGCAGGGATGTCGAGCGATGTGGCGCAGGATCGGTATCACGGTTGGCGTGGCCCTCCCGGCTGTGGCCATCCGCCTGGCGGGCATCCATCCGTCGCCTGAGATCACCGTCGTGGTGTTCGGCGCGGCCGTGGTCGCGTCCGCGGTCCTGCTGGCCTGGGCCGCGGAGGCCGCCCAGGTGGACATCTCGGGGAGCCTGGCCATCGCCATTCTGGCCTTGATCGCTGTGCTGCCGGAGTACGCCGTCGACCTGTACTTCGCGTACACGGCAGGGAGCCGGCCGGAGTTCACCCAGTTTGCCGCCGCCAACATGACCGGGTCGAACCGGCTCCTGATCGGGATCGGCTGGCCGCTGGTCGCCTTCGTCTCGCTGGCGGCGATGCGCAGGGCGCGAGCAGGCAGCGCACCACGCCAGCCCTCGAGCCGACCCCGGCGCGACCGCCGCCGTACCGCCGTGACGCTGCCGGCGCACCGGCGCGTCGAGCTCGGGTTCCTCGCACTCGCGTCGGCATACGCGTTCGTGATCCCGATCACCCGCTCGATCGCGTGGTACGACGCGGCCATCCTGCTCGGCCTCTTCGGGCTGTACCTCTTTCGCGTCACCCGCGAGGGACGTGGCGAACCCGAGCTGATGGGGACCGCCGCGCAGATCGGCGCCCTCCGGCGCCGTCGCCGCCGGATTCTCGTCAGTGCCATGTTCCTCGCCGCCGCGATGATCGTCGTGTCGGCCGCTGAGCCGTTCGCGAACGGCCTGGTCGACACCGGGCGCAACCTGAGGATCGACCAGTTCCTGCTCGTGCAGTGGCTCGCGCCGCTCGCGTCGGAGGCGCCGGAACTGATCGTCGCGACGCTCTTCGCATGGCGCCTCAAGAGCGACGACAGCCTCGGCACGCTGCTGTCCGCCAAGGTGAACCAGTGGACCCTCCTGGTCGGCAGCCTGTTCGTTGCCTACGCGCTGGGGGGCGGGCAGGGCGGTCTCCCGCTGGACGACCGACAGACCGAGGAGTTCCTGCTCACGAGCGCGCAGGCGCTGCTCGGCTTCGCCGTGCTCGCGGATCTCTCGTTCGGAGCATGGGAGGCGGGCGCGCTGTTCCTGCTCTTCGCCCTCCAGTTCCCGTTCCCGAGCACGGAGATCCGGCTCGTCTTCTCGGCCGCCTACCTCGCGCTCGCGGCCCTGATCCTGGTCCGCAAGCGCCGGTCGCTGCGCCCGATCCTCACGACCGTCGTCCGCCGGGGCGCCCGCACGCCCCCGTCCGCGGAACGGCCGCACGTCGAGGCTGCGCCGGACTGACCCGGGGTCGCGCGACCCAAACGGTGGACCGAGGAGGTCTCACCCCAGCCGGCCGGCGTCGCGGCGCGTGGCCGCGGCGGGGCCTTCATCGTCCGCCGGCCCTCACCGTCCCCGGGCCTCCGCCGCCTCCAGCGCCTCGCGCACCCGGCGCAGGCGCGCGGGGCGCTCCCGCACGAAGCGCTCGATCCCGGCCAGCAGGTGCGCCGGCGTCAGGTGGGCCTCGTCCAGCACCTCCTCGAGGGTGCCCCCGGTGCGCCAGCGGTCGTCCCAGTCGGCGCCCATGGAGTACTCCAGGGCGAGCGGGCCGTCCACCCAGTCGCGCATGAAGCGGACCGCCCGGTTGGTGATGGCCATCCCGTCGAGCCGGTCGGCCGGGGTCACCGTCGCCTCGCGGTACGCGGCGTCCTGCAGGCGGAAGAGCTGCGGGCTGATGGCCGCCACCACCTTGACGTTCAACCCCGCGCGATCGAGCTCGGGCAGGAGCGTCACGAGGTTGGCGGTGCTGGTGGTGCCCTGCACGAAGACGGTGCCCCGGGCGGGCTGATCCGCCCGGAAGTCGCGCAGGACGTAGGCCCCCCGGGCGGCCTCGAAGTGCGAGGGCATGCGGAGCGCGGCGCGGTCGGGCAGCGCGATGGGCGGCCGGGTCAGGTGCAGGGCCACGATGGGCGCCGCCTGCGCCAGGGCCGCGCCGAGGACCACCGGGACCTCGTTGTACTCCCAGGGGTGCAGGTCGATCACCTGGCCCTCCGGGAAGAGCTGCGTCACCGCGGGCTCGAAGATCCCGAAGTGGGTGCGCGAGTCCTCGGCGGTCTCGGGGCCCGAGTGCCCCGCCACCCAGAGCACCTTGCCCACCCGCAGCGGGGTGTCCTGGGCGAGCTGGCTGAAGAGGCGCAGCGGGCCGTACTTGAGGTAGCTGAAGGAGCCGTAGGTGGAGCAGGCGCCCCAGAAGCCGTTGAAGCTCGCCATGGGGTCCGGGGCCAGGTTGACGCTGGCCAGGCCGGCCATCAGCCCCGCGTTGGTGAACTCGGTGATCTCGGTGGGCAGCAGGGTGCCCCGCGGGTTCGCGTCGCGCCCGTACCAGCCCCAGCCCGGAAGGTCGCCGAAGCCCTTCCCGAAGCCCGCGAGGTTGGTCGACTCGGCGAGGTCCGCCGAGGCCGCGATGAAAAGGGGCCGCCCGTACGCCGCCTTCGCGTAGCTGTTGATCCAGGCGCCCCAGGCGCCCAGCGCGGCCCGGTTGGGGACCCGCTCGCCGGGCTGCTTCCAGAGCTCCGGCGGATAGGCGCGGAAGTCGGTGAGCCGGCGGTCCGCGAAGAGGTGCGCCCCGCTGCCGCCCAGGGTGAAGGTGGGGACCCGCTCGGGGACCTGCGAGGCCAGCTCCAGCAGGCGCTCGGAGATCGCCTCCACCACCGCGCGCCGCGCGCGCAGGGCGCCCATCGCGACCCGCAGGTTGGCCTGCGCCTGCGCGGCCCGTTCGGCCGGATCGGCGGGGGCCGGCGCGTCCACCCCCTCGTAGACGACGCCGTACTTGGCCATGAACGCGTGGCGCCCGGCCCAGAAGGCGGGGCTGTTGAGGGGATGGGGCGTGCCGTGGCTGGCGTTGTCGTAGGTGCCGTAGCCGCGCCCCTTGCGGGTGCGGAACCAGGCCACGCTGGGGCGCCCGCGGGGGTTCGGGCCGCGCGCCGCCTCGAGCACCGCGCGGGTCACGGGCCCCCAGGCCATCCCCTCGGGCGTCCCGGTGACCCGCCAGTCGTAGGCGCCGAACCAGGTCTCGGGCGTCCCGGGCACCACCGAGGAGGCCGCGAACGGGTCGATCCCGTAGTCGTTCCAGTCGAGCAGGAGGACCAGATTGGCGAGCCCGAGGCCCCAGGCCGCGTTGCGCGTCTCGTGGCTGGCCCCCGGCGTGAGGCCGCCCTCCCCCTCCACCGCGAAGACCCGCACGTCCTCGCAGCCGGCGAGCTTGAGCGCCAGCGCCTCCCCCGCGGCGGCCGGCATGCCGTGCCCCGAGGGCCCGGTGTTGAACTTCAGGAGGAGGGTCTTGCCCGCCATCTCGGCGTGCCCCGGCAGCCCGCCCCGGTGGCGCAGCGTGAGCAGGTCCTCCCAGGTGAGCGCGGAGCGCCCGCCGTCGGGGAAGGCGAAGCGCGGGTCGGCGCTCTGTTCGTGGCGCGCCCGCAGGGTCTCGTTGAGCACGGCGAGGGTGGCGTACACGAGCGGCACGGTGTGCCCCGCGGAGAGCACGAGGCGGTCGGCGTAGGGGCGCGCGGGGCGGCGGATGTCCCAGCGCATGGCGCCCGAGAGGAGCAGCGCGAGGAAGAGGTGCACCTTGGAGCGGCTGCCGCCGGGGTGCCCGCTCTGGCGGTAGTTGAGCGAGAGGTCGAGCAGCTCGTCGACCAGGTCCTTCACGACCTCCCAGTCGCCGAACGAGCGCTCGGCCTCCGCGTACAGCTCGTCGACCCGGGTGAGCTGCGTCGTCTCCACGCTCAATCCTCCGCGCTACGACACCGTGCGCCGTCGTCGATCGGCGGCGCGCACCGCACGGTCAGGCGGACGAGCGACCCGCCGCCGCATCCGGGCGGGACGATCCTGCCACGGACCGGCGGCCCCATTCTGGCTCTCGGCGGTAACGGAGTCGAGCCGGAACCGCACGCGGCACGGGCCCGGGGTTGTGGGCGCCGCGCGGCGAGGTCAGGCCTCGACCCGTCGCTTCAGCGCCTCCTCGACGGCCGCCTGCAGGCGGATCCGATCTGGGCGGCCGGTCAGCGGCGTAACGCGGTGCGGCCCCTCCTCCTCGACCCAGTCGAGCTCGAGGCCCGGGGCGGTCAGCACGACCGGCACGTCGGGATACAGCTCGCGGAGGTTGCGGATGAGCCGGCGGCCACCGTCGCTCTCGCCGGTGGACCACACGTCGTAGACGAGCACGTCGGCCCGTTCGGCGGCATCGCACGGCTCTCCGCGAAGGACCGGGCAACGGCGCATCGACGGACCCGCGCACTGCTCGACCTCGTACCCGGACAGGCGGAGGGCGTCCACCTCCTGATCGGCCATGTCGATGTCGTGATGCACCACGAGGACGCGCGTCATCGCCAGATCCTCCTTCGTCCCCGCGCGGCTGCGAGGGCCGGCGCGGGGCGCTTCGAGACGCTCGATGGTGGCGCCGCCCGGTATGCGTGGCACAGGTGCAAACGTCCCGATTCGCCCGGGACTCAGACGGGGCGCGTCGGGTGGGTCGATCCTGCGGTCAGGGCTCGACGACCACCTCGAGATCGCCCCGCACCTCGAGCACCCGGGCCTGCAGCGGGGAGCGCCGCGAGGGCCGATCGAACCGGAGGTCGGCCTGCGCCCCGGCCACCGTGAGCCCCCGGAGCTCGACCTCGTGGACGAAGTCGGGCATGACCGGCCGGACCACCCGGAGCCGGCGCTCGAACCCATCCGGCTCGAGCCCCAGCAGGCGCTCGACCAGGTAGGGGACGCTCGCGGCCGACCAGGCCTGGGGGTGGCAGGCGACCGGATACGACACCGGCGCGGCGTGCTCGGCGCGCTCGAGGCCCGCGAAGAGTTCCGGCAGCCGGTCGTGCGGGAACGCGTTCGCGGCATCCACCAGGGAGGAGAGGATCCGCGTGGCCTCGCGGTCCAGGCCGTATCGCCGGAACCCCGCCGCGATCAGGGCATTGTCGTGGGGCCACACCGTGCCGAGGTGGTACCCGATGGGGTTGTAGCGGCGCTCCTTCGACGAGAGCGTGCGGATGCCCCAGCCCGAGAACATGTCGGGGGCCATCAGCCGCCGCGCCGTCGCCCGCGCGTGGTCGTCCGGGGCGATCCCCGTCCACAGCGCATGCCCGGGGTTCGAGGTGATGACGCGGCACGGTCGGATACCCTGCTCGAGGGCCAGCGCGTAGCAGCCCAGGTCCTCCATCCAGAAGGCGCGCTCGAACCGGTCGCGCAGTTCCCTGGCCTGTCGTTCCAGCTCGCTCGCTCGCCCCACGTCGTGATCGCGCCGGAACAGGTCGGCCATCAGGATCTTCGCCTGCCAGGCGTACGCCTGCGGCTCCACGAGCGCGATCGGCGGCGCGGCCAGCGTCCCGTCCTCGGTCATGATGCAGTCGGTGGAGTCCTTCCAGCCCTCGTTGGTCACGCCGTGCCCGCCCCGCCCCCGGTACTCCAGCCAGCCGTTGCCCGAGAGGTCCGCGTATGTGTCCATCCAGCGCAGCGCGAGCTCGACCGGCTCGCCCAGCTCGCGGAACAGCGACAGGTCGCCGGTCCACGCCGCGTGGTGGCCCAGCAGGATGAGGAAGAGGGGAGTGGCGTCCACTGTCCCGAAGTACCGGGAGTGGGGGACGCGCCCGAGGTGCGCCAGCTCGCCGACGCGCGCCTCGTGGAGGATCTTCCCCGGCTCCTCCTCGTGGAACTCGTCCACGGCGCGCCCCTGGTACGCGGCGAGCAGGCGGAGCGTCTCGGTCGCGATGCCGGGGTCGAACGCGAGTGTCTCGATGGCCGTGATCGCGCTGTCCCGGCCGAACAGCGCGCCGTACCACGGGAGGCCGGCGCTGAAGTACTCGCGGCCCGGCATCCCGCTGCGCAGCAACCGGAGGTCGCGCAGCGACCGCTGCACGATGTCGTCGAGCGACGGGCTGTCGCTGTGGAATCGCGTCTGCCCGGCCATCCATTGCGCGGCGGAGCGCCGCTGCAGGTGCCTCACGCGCTCGGGGTCCGGCCGAACTGCGATCCGGGCGGCCGCGTCCTCCTCGCGCCGTTCCTCCGCCACGACCAGCGACACCTCGATCGTGGCGCTCTCGCGAGCCCCCAGTGACACGAGGTACGCGGCGCCGTGCTGCCTGCGCACGGCGGGGTCCGGGGCGAGATGCACCCCCAGCTCCCGCCACAGGTCGTCCGCTCCCTCGTAGGCGAAGGCAAGCACGTCGCCGCGCCAGGACGCGTCCTGGAGACGACCGGGCCGCTCGGCGAGCAGCCCGCGGACCTGGAAGACATCCTCGAACTCGGCACGGAACGCGAGCGAGAGCGAGACGTCGACGGGTTCGAGCGAGTAGTTCTGGATCGTGATCCGGTCGTGCAGTGCGAGCTCGTGACCGTCCACCAGGCGTGTCCAGTGGATGCCGAGCGTTTCCTTCGGGATCACCCGGCCGTCTGGCAGCTCGAACTCCGGGTTCGTCAGCTCGAGCGCCGCCTCGAACCCGATCGCCGCGCCGGCGGCGAGCGGCGTGGGAGCGAGACCGGACAGGCGCAGGTCGTAGCCGTCGAGATAGCGGCAGTCGTGGTAGTAGAGCCCGAACCCATGGTCACCCGCGAGCGGGATGCGGCCGGCGGGAGGGCACAGGAAGAACAGACCGCCGTCCTTCACGACGACGGCGTCGGCGATGGGAAGGACCGCCGGCTTCTGACGGACCGCCTGGAGCAGATCCTCGCGTTGGTCCGGGTGGGGGGTGGGTTCGCTCTCGAGCATCCGCGGAGCGTACCAGCGACCGGTCTCCACGGCGGCCGGCACCGATCCGGCACCGATCGGCCATACTGGACGGACGAAACCGGGGTGACGATGCCGGCACAACCGTGGCCGATGCGCATCGCATTGGTCGCTCCTCCGCTGCTGCCGGTTCCCCCGCGCGCCTACGCGGGGACCGAGCGCGTCATCGAGGTCCTGGCCGCTGGGCTGCATCGACGGGGCCATGTGGTGACGCTGTTCGCGCCCGGCGATTCGCGCGTCGAGTGCGAGCTCGTTCCCACCGTCGAGCGGTCACTGTGGGAACGTCCGGACTCCCCGGAGGATCCGCAGCCGTTCTTCGAGGTCACCCGGGCGCGCGTGTGGCGCGAGCGCGAGCGCTTCGACGTGATCCACTCGCACCTCGAGGCGTACGGGTTCCAGTTCGCCCGTGACTGCCCGACGCCGGTGGTGACCACGCTGCACGGGCGGCTCGATCTGCCCGGCCTGCCCGAGCTCATCGCGGAGTTCCCCGAGATCCCGCTCGTGTCCGTCAGCGACAACCAGCGGCGCTGGTACCCGCGCGCGAACTGGGTGGCCACGGTCTATCACGGCCTGCCCCTGGAGTCGATGACGCACAGCGATCAGCCGGGCAGCTACCTCGCGCTGGTCGGCCGCGTGTCACCCGAGAAAGGAGTCGCGGAGGCGATCCAGCTGGCGCGGCAGGTGGGCCTCCCGCTCCGCGTCGCCGCCAAGCGGCGCCGCCCGGACGAGCAGCAGCTGTACCGCGAGGTCCTGGAGCCGGCCGTCCGCGAGGGGGTGGCCGAGTACCTCGGCGAGGTCGGACCGCCGGAGCGCGACGCGCTCTACGCGGGTGCGCTCGCGACGCTGATGCTGGGCTCGTGGCCGGAGCCGTTCGGGCTGGTGGCGATCGAGTCGCTGGCGGCCGGGACACCGGTGATCGCCCGGAAGGCAGGGGCCCTGCCCGAGATCGTCGAACACGGCGTGGACGGGTTCCTGGTCGATGACGTGATCGAGGCGTCGCTGGCCATCGACCGGGTCCGGTCGCTGGACCGCGTCCGCATCCGTGAACGCGCGCTCGCTCGCTTCTCGGCGGACCGCATGGTCGACGCCTACGAACGGATCTACCGTCGGGTGGCGGACGACGCCCTGGCGCGACGGTACGGGGATCCGCGCCTGGCGGGCCACGCTCAGTCTTCGGTTCGGCCGGCCTCGACCGGGTCGGGGTCCGTCTCGGCCTCCGGGGCGCCCGGTTCCACCGCCGGGTCGGTCACCGGGTCGGACTCCTCGCCGGGCCCTCCCTCGGTCTCCGGTGTCCAGTGCGTGTCGAGCAGGTAGCCGATGCCCTGGAACGTCCGGATGGGCCCGCTCGAGCCGACTGGCACGCCGAGCTTGCGCCGCAGCCGGCTGACCCAGATCCGAAGGTAGTTGAACTCGCTTCGATACTGCGGCCCCCACACCGCGGTCAGGAGCTGCGTGTGGAGGACCACGCGATCGGTGTGGGCGGCCAGCTCCTGCAGCAGCAGCCACTCGGTTCGGGTCAGCGCGACCCGCTCTCCACCGCGCGTGACGGTCCTGCGCCCGAGATCGATGTCGATGTCCGCGACGTGGACCACGCGCGCCGGACCGGTGGGAGTCCTGCGCAGGACGGCGCGGATCCGTGCCCCCACCTCGTCCGGGTGGAAGGGCTTCGCGATGTAGTCGTCGGCACCGAGGTCGAGGCCGCCCGCGATGTCGACCGGGGCGCCCCGCGCGGTCAGCAGGATGACCGGGACCGGCGAGATCGCACGGATGCGCCGGAGCACGGTCAGCCCGTCGATGTCGGGCATCAGGACGTCGAGCAGCACGAGGTCGGGCTTCAGGCGCTGGAACGTCGCGAGCCCGGCCTCGCCGCCGCCAGCGGTCTCGACGTCGAACCCCTGGTCCGCGAGCGCAGCGGCGACGAGCTTGCCGACCCACGGCTCGTCGTCCACGACGAGCACGAGTCGCCTCGTTCCCACGACAGCCTCCTTCCGCCGACCCGGACCGCCACCTCCCTGGCAGCGCAGATGGTACGGCCACCGGATGGCGTCCCGCGGACCTCTCGAACCACCCGACCCGCGACGAGCGCCGGCTGCGCGCACCGGGGACGCTTCACACCCTCGCGCCGCCCCCGCTACCCTGTTGCCCGGGCCGGTAGCTCAGCGGTCAGAGCAGGGGGCTTTTAACCCTCGTGTCCTGGGTTCGAATCCCAGCCGGCTCACCAACGCTCGGGGCTCGATTGTTGGAAGACCAACAAACAACCGCGGTGGATCCTCTGCCGCTGACCCCTCTTCCGATAGCGACGTCGCGGACGCTCCCGGACAGCCGCCGTGCTGAGCACGACTCCTCGGATCTCGTGCTGCGCATTCGAATCGCGCTCCAGATCGCACGCGCGTTGGCTGCGTCAACGATCCTGATGCTTTCTCCCGAAGCGCAGGTAACCACTACCCGTAGCGGCGTCACGCGCTACCGCGTCACTGCGATCCGAACGCCTCTTCAGCGGCCCGAAGGACTCGCTTCGCCTGCCGTATGGCGGCCTCGGTCTCCTTCGGCGTCACGATGATCGCCTGGTAGTGGACCTTGTCCTTGACGCTGAGGAGTCGTTGCAGGTCATTCTTGACGCGGGCGCCCTCGGGGTGCGCCTTCGCAAGCAGATCCACAGCTTGATCGTGATCCTCGCCCCGGAACATCTCGCCGAGGCGGACGCAACAGATGACGTCAGCGGCCGCAATCCCACCCAGGACGGCGACAGCCGCGGCGACGCCGCGAAGAGGGAGCAGGGGATCGTCAGGCTCTGCGTAGACGAGCTCGGCGACGGAGGCGAAGGCGCGCGCAGCAAGGAGACGAGCCTGGGCCTCCTTCCGACCGCACCTCGCAGTCCGACCGGTTCCGCGGGTCATGCCGACCTCCGTCTGCTCGAGCGAACCAGGGTCTCGATCAAGGTCCCGACGAGATGGATCCCCTCGCGGCGCCAGGCGTTGACGAGCGGATCGGCCGCCGCCACGTGTTCTGCGAACCGCGAGCGATCCACGTCGAAGATCTGGCAGCGGTTGCCGGTCGACTCGAGCACCCAGGAGCGGAGGGAGTCGAGCTGCGCCTCCCACGCGTCATCCGGCGAGGCGTCGGGGCGGACGATCAGAATGTCGATGTCGGATCGCTCGTCTCCGTCGCCTCGGGCGGCGGATCCAAAGAGGGAGGCATGGACCGGTGCGATGGGCCACCCGCCGATGAGCTTGCAGAGGCGGTCGAGCAGCGTGTGCCGCAACCCGACGAGCGCCTCGATGGTCGGCCAGGCAAGGTGGGCGCGGTTCGCGACATACAGGGTCGACCCCGCATGCTCGTCGGCGACCGCGAGCCCTTGGGCAACGAGGCGGTTCAGGACGAGCCGGACTCCGCGGTCGCTTCCAGCTCCGGCGAGTCGATACACCTCGCGGCCGGAGAGTGGCTTCGTCGTCCCCGCCAGAACCTCGAGCACGGGGGCGTCAAGGGTGGGGATGACGCCGCGCACGGGATGGGACACGTTCACGCCTTGATACTACACTTCTCACGTGGGAAGTCAAGTTCCAATGTGAGAAGTGAAGTATCACGAAGGAACCGCGGAAACGACCTCCTCATCGGTCTCGTCGACCTCGTAGTAGTAGGGCAGGTCGCCCGCCCTGGCGATCGTGGCGCGCAGCACGGGCCCGTGTGCCGAGCCGAGCCCGAGGAGCGTCTGGAAGGCTGAGGAGGCGCAGCAGGGCCTTGGCGCATGGGGCCGGCACGATCCGCAGCACCATGGCGAGCGCCTCGCTGAGCGCCTACGAGACCTCCGCCACGTCCACGGCCGCGGGCGGCGGGACCGATCGCGCAGGTGCCGCCAGCTCCGACTCCAGCTCGTCGAGGCGGGCCTGCAGGGCGCCCACCCGCTCCCGGACCTGCTTGGGATCGAGCTCGCCGGTCTCGAAGGCGGCGAAGTAGCGCTCGATGCGCCGGTGCAGGTCGGTCGCCTCGGCCTGCCGGGCGGTACGCACGGTCGCCTGCTCGGCCTGTCCTGCCCGCAGCTGCGCCTGGGCCTGCTCGATCGCGGCGACCACGAGGGTGGTGTCCCGGTAGACCTCGCCCATCTGCCTCGGGATCGCCACTTCGAATTGCTGCGCCGCAGGCCCGGTCGAGCGGCCCGTTCGCCGAGGATCGCCTGCGCCTGCTCCAGGACGGTCGCCTCGTGCTGCCGAGCCTCGGCGTGCGTTGGCTCGGCCACCTGCCAGCTCGCCCCGGCCCTCGCTCGTGACGACGCCTGGCAACCGACCGAGGCCGGGCAGAGATCCGTTATTCTATAGAACAGCAGAATAGTGCTATGCTCCCAGCGACGGAACGGTCCTCCGGCCACGTAGACGGTACGGGCCCGTCCCCCATGGTTCCAAAGGAGACCTTCATGAATCGCATCGAGTACCGCATCGAGACCATCTCGACCAACGGGCACGGATCCCCGGAGCAGCAGCTCGTCGAGCGCCTCAACCAGCTCGGCAGCGAAGGCTGGCGCGTCAGCAGCATGCAGGTCGAGGCGCGCTCTTCGTATGGGCTGGCGTCGACGGAGGTGCTGCTCGAGCGTGACACGGCCGACGGCGAGGACTTCCGCCGGATGATCACCCCCGGCGCGTAGCCGGCGATCCAGGGGGTCGGGCAGCCGGCGGCGCGGTCTGTGCCGTCGCGCTGCCGCCCGACTGGACCGGATCGCCGTACCGTCTTGCGCACCCCTCCCGGAGAGGCCAGCGCCGATGCTCGAGGAAGGTGGAGGAAGGCGTCACCGATGATGAAGCACGCGGTACCCACGGGGCGCCCGAGACCCCATCGGGATGGCGGGCAGGAACAGGCTGCCGCGTCGGGTGCTCGCCGTGCCGCGGGCCGGTTCCAATGGCTGGCCGCATGACCGGCGTTTCATGCGCCGCGCCCACCCGTGTCCCCACCGGCGACCGGCAGCCCCGCCAGGCGCCATTCCGGGAAGCCGTCCGCGAGGCGTCGAGCGCGGTATCCCTGGCGGCGCAAGACCTCGATCCCACGGCTGCCCAGCGCGCAGAAGGGTCCGCGGCAGTAGGCAACCACTTCGCGCTCAGGCGGCAGCTCGTCCAGGCGGGCCTCGATCTCGTCGAGGGGAAGGGAGATGGCGCCCGCGATGTGGCCAGCGGCGTACTCCGCGGCTGGGCGCACGTCCACGACGACCACGTCGCCCGCCCCGACGCGCTGCAGCAGCTCCTCACGGCTCAGTGGCTCGAGGGCGTCGGGCTCGCCCAGGTATGCACGGGCGGCGCGTTCGGTCTCGGCGACCCGCCGATGCGCAACCTCGCGCAACGAGGCCAGCAACCGATAGACGTCGTCACCGGCCAGCCGGTAGAAGATCCGCGTGCCCGCGCGGCGGGTTTCCACCAGCCCGGCCCGGCGCAGCACCTGCAGGTGCGCCGAGGCGAGGGTGATCCCGATCCCGGCCTCCCACGCCAGGGACTCGACGCTTCGTTCGCCCTGGGCGAGGAGGTCCAGCAGCTCCACGCGCCTTCCGTTGGCAAGCGCCTGGCCGGCCCGGGCGAACTGGTCGTTGAGGGCGTCCTTGGCGGCTCGGTCGTGGCTCGTGGCTGCCCCGGCATGAGGGGCCGCCTGGTGCTGGTTCAATTCTGATCTTCCATCGATAAACCGAACGCACCTATACTACGCTAACCATGGACGACGTTTCGAGCCTCGCGGCGGATCCGGCGCGCGAGGGGTCGAGCCCCGGAGATGCAGGTGCCGCCGTCCCACAGCGCGCCGGCCGGGGCCATGCCGCAGCCGCCACGACGGTTCCCCGCCTCGGCCTGCGCGCGAACCTCGGCCAGTTCGTCCTGCTGATCGCGGTGCAGGCGCTGGTGGGCGGCGTGCTGGGCCAGGAGCGCACGATCCTGCCGCTCATCGCCACGCACATCTTCGCCCTGCAGGCCGCCACGGTCGCCCTCACGTTCATCGTCGCCTTCGGCATCGTCAAGGCGATCACCAACTTCGCCGCCGGAGTCCTCGCCGACCGGGTCGGCCGCAAGCCGCTCCTGGTGGCGGGCTGGCTCGCCGGCGTGCCGGTGCCGCTGCTGCTCATCTGGGCGCCGGGCTGGGGTTGGGTGATCGTGGCGAACATGCTGCTCGCGCTCAACCAGGGCCTGACCTGGACGAACCTGGTGAACGCCATGGTCGACGTCGCGGGGCCGGAGCGGCGCGGCCTGGCGGTGGGCCTGAACGAGTGGGCCGGCTACAGCGGCGTGGCGCTGACGGCGCTCGCCACCGGCTTCATCGCGCAGCAGGCCGGCCTGCGCCCCGCCCCCTTCTTCCTCGGCCTCGCGTACGTGGGGCTCGGCCTTGCGCTCTCCGTGCTCGTCGTGCGGGAGACGCACGCCCACGCGCGGCAGGAGGGACGGGAGCGGACCGCCGCGACCGGCGAGACGGGACACGGCCTGCCGCTGCGGCGCGTCTTCGTGCTGGCCAGCCTCCAGGAGCGCACGCTCTCGGCCTGCAGCCAGGCCGGCCTGGTGACGAACCTGAAGGACGGCATGGCCTGGGGCCTCTTGCCGCTCTACTACGCGGCGGCGGGACTGCCGGTCGGCCAGATCGGGATCCTGGCCGCGGTCTATCCGGCGGTCTGGGGGCTGGGCCAGCTGGCCACCGGGCCGGTCTCGGATCGTCTGGGTCGTAAGCCGCTCATCGTCGGCGGCCTGCTGGTGCAGGCCCTGGCTATCGCGGGGATCGCGACGACGCACGGGTTCGCCGCCTGGGCCGGCGCGGCGGCCCTGCTCGGCGTCGGCACGGCGATGGTCTACCCGACGCTGATCGCTGCCGTCGGGGACGTGGCGCACCCGAACTGGCGGGCCTCGGCGCTGGGAGTCTACCGGCTCTGGCGGGATCTCGGCTTCGCGGTCGGTGCGCTCCTCTCCGGGATGATCGCCGACGCCGCCGGCTTCACGACCGCGATCTGGGTGGTCGCGGCGCTGGCGGCTACCTCGGCGCTGGTCGCGGCGCTGCGGATGTACGAAACGAGGCCGCGCGCGGCGCCTGCCCTCGTCGCCGCATCATGAGCACCGCCCCGAGCTGGAGACCGCCGCCATGCAGACCTTGATCATCCTCAACGACCCGCCCTACGGCACCGAACGCTCGTACAACGGGCTCCGTCTCGCCCTCGCCCTGACGAAACTCGAAGCGAGTGAGCTGCGGCTCTTCCTGATGGCCGACGCGGTCTGGTGCGCGCGGGGCGGCCAGACGACGCCCGACGGCTACTACAACGTGGAGCGCATGCTCCGTGGCCTGGTGACAAAGGGGGTGCCGGCGGGAGCCTGTGGTACGTGCATGGACGCGCGCGGGGTGACCGACGCCGACCTGCTGGCGGGCGTGCACCGCTCCTCGATGGCGGAGCTGGCCGCCTGGACGGCCTGGGCCGAGAAGGTGGTGACGTTCTAGAGCTATGGCCGGTCGGTCCGTCCTGGTGCTCGGTGGCGGCGTGGGCGGCGTCGTGGCGGCCAACGAGCTGCGCCGCCGGCTCGATCCGCGCGACCGCGTGACGGTCGTGGAGCGCGAGGCCCGATACCTCTTCCAGCCGTCCCTCGCCTGGCTCATGGTGGGACGCCGCCGCCCCGAGCGCATCTCGCGACCGCTGCGCGGCCTGCTGGCGCCAGGCGTCGAGCTCGTTCAGGCGGGGGTCCGGGCGATCGATCCTGTAGCGCACTCCGTTGACACGACAGCGGGCACGTTGACGTTCGACGCGCTCGTGGTGGCCCTGGGTGCCGAGCTCGCGCCCGACGCGATCGAGGGCTTCGCCGACGCGGCCCACAACATCTTCTCGATGCCGGGGGCCAGCGCCTGTGCGCGCGCGCTGGCCGGCTTCCGCGGTGGACGGGTCGTTGTGGCCGTGAGCGCGCTGCCCTACAAGTGCCCGGCCGCGCCCTACGAGGCGGCGCTCCTGCTCGACGACGAGCTGCGCCGCCGCGGCGTGCGGGCGGCCACGGAGATCGACCTCTACACCCCGGAACCGCAGCCCATGCCGGTGGCGGGGCCGGTCCTGGGCGAGGCAGTGGTGCGCCTGCTGGAGGTGAGGGGGATCCGATTTCGCCCCCGAAGCCCGATCGCGCTCTTCGAGCCCGGGTCGCGCGAGCTCGTGCTCGCGGACGGCGCGCGGGTGGGTTACGACCTGCTCGCCGGGGTGCCGCCCCACCAGGGGCCCGCCGCCCTGCGCGGCTTGGGGCTCACCAACGAGGCCGGCTGGGTGTCCGTCGACGCCCGCACGCTGCGGACGAGCGTCGACGGCGTCTATGCCGTGGGCGATGCGACCGCGATCACCCTCGCCAATGGAAAGCCGCTGCCCAAGGCCGGCGTCTTCGCCCACGCCGAGGCGCTTGTCGCTGCCCGGCGGATCGCCGCCGCGTTCGGCGCGCCCGTGCCCGGCGGGGAGTTCGACGGCAAGGGTTTCTGCTGGGTCGAGACGGGCGGCGGTGCGGCGGCCTTCGCCGACGGCGACTTCTTCGCCGAGCCCGATCCGTCCGTCGTGCTGCGCGGCCCGGGCCGCCTCTGGCATGCCGGGAAGGTGCTCTTCGAGCGCTACTGGCTGGGCGGGGGCCTCGAGCGCCGGCTGTCCGCCTGGGGGCTGAAGGGCGCGGCGAGGGTGCTCGGGATCCATGCCGAGCTGTGAGCGGGCGGCCGAGCGTTGTGCCCGGCTTGATCGAATCTTGACCCCTGGCGGCACGACGCCTTGAGGTCAGGCCCGCAGTCTCTGCAGTGTCGGCAGCAAGCCGACGCTGAGACGTGAACACGATATGCACAGGAGGTGCTCCCATGATGGGAGGAATTGGCTGGGGCATGGGCCTCGCCGGCTGGTTGTGGGTGTTCGGTGGATTGATCCTGTTCGCCGGCCTCGTCGCGCTCTTCGTGCGCGCCCTGTCCGGGCCGACCGCAGGGGGCGACACGGGCGTGCGCCCGCAGCCGACCGCGCTCGACACGCTGCGAGAGCGGTTCGCCCGCGGTGAGATCACCGAAGCCGAGTTCGAGCAGGCGAAGAAGGCCCTGGGGTATGCGTGATGCGCCGCGTGACGCTCGGCCGGCTGGGAGCCGGTCTCGTCGGGCTTGGGCTGGTCCTGTTTGTGGCGGGGGCCGTTCTGGGCGGGACGGGCTCCGGCGGGGCCTGGGGGCCGTTCGGTTTCATGGGCCCGGGGATGATGGGCGACGGCAACGGCATGGGCCAGGCGATGGGCAGTGCGCTGGCCGGTCGTGTCGGGCAGCCGATCTCGCAGGCCGAGGCGGCCGCCCTGGGCGCCGCCTCACCGGCCGGTGCGACGGTCGACCAGGCGGCGAAGCGGATCACGTTCCAGACGAGCGATGTCCAGCTCGCGGTCCTCGCCAGCCCGCCCGATGGGCCGGACATGACGTTCCGCATTGCGGGCCTCGTGAACCCGACGATCGTCGTGCCAGCGGGCGCGCGGGTGACCGTGCAGCTCATCAACGCCGATCCGGACATGAGCCACAACTGGGCGGTAACGAGCGCCCAGGCGCCGTTCTCCGGCATGCCGATGATGGTGACGGGGCCCGCCTTCGCCGGCGCCTTCGCGCCGCCGCTCGGCGACCCGACGTCGGCGGGTCTGCCGAGCGAGACGCTGACGTTCACGACCACGACCGCCGGCACCTACACCTATCTGTGCCAGGTGCCGGGGCACGCCGCGCAGGGCATGTACGGCACGTTCCAGGTCGTCGGCACCTGAAGTCGGCGGGTGGTCGGCGGCGGCCGCCGACTCAGGCTGCGATGCCGTTGGCGGCTCAGCCGCGGTCCCCCCTTCGGTGCCCTGCGCGGAGGCTCTCGTCGTCAACTTGCCTGCATGGCGCTTGTCAGGGCAGGAAGTAGTTCGGGTTCGGCAGCTTGAAGGTCTGGTCCTCGTAGCCGCCGCTGAAGTCGCTGTACTGGTCGCCGAAGTTCGCCACGATGTCGTACCCGAGCGATTCCTCGATGTACTCGCGCGTGGCCGCCTTGTAGTGGTCGGTTGTGCGCGAGCCGTTCGGGTCGCCCGCGCACGCGTCCTTCAGGTACTGCGGGTAATCCGCAACGGCGGGCTTCGTGAAGATCAGCGGTGGCGCCGGGACCCTGCCTGATCAGCCGGCGTCCGAGGCGGCCGCGCTCGCCCGGACCGGCAGATCGTCGTAACGCTTCCAGCGGTAGATCAGCGTCGAGATCACCCAGCTGGCGATGAAGATCGCCACGATTCCGACCCCGATCAGGCCGAAGTCGAGCCGGTCGGCGACGTCCCAGATCCCGCCCCGCAGGCCAAGCTCGCTGCCGATCACGCTCACCGCCTCGATCCCGCCGATCACGAACGCGATGATCACCGACACCAGCGTGATGTTGAGGTTGTAGTACAGCTTCCGGATCGGCTTCAGGTACGCCCATCCGTACGCGCCGAGCATCAGGACCCCGTCGGTCGTGTCGACCAGCGACATGCCCGCGGCGAACACCATGGGCAGCAGCAGGATCAGCCAGATCGGCAGGTGGCTGGCCCCCGAGGTCGCGGCGAGCCCCAGGAGCGCCACCTCGCTCGCCGTGTCGAAGCCGAGCCCGAAGAGGACGCCGAGGGGGTACATGTGCCAGCTGCGCCGGATCAGCCGAAGGGCCGGCCGGAACACGCGCGCCAGCAACCCCCGGTTGTCCAGGTAGTCGTCGAGCGACTGCTCGTCATACGATCCGCCCGCCGACACCTTCCGGAACATCCCGTAGATGTCCAGCAGCACGATCAGGTTGATCAGCCCGATCAGCAGCAGGAACGCCGCCGACACGCTGGTGCCGATCAGGCCGCCCACCGACCGCAGCGTCGGCACGTTGCTGACGAAGGCCGCGGAGAGGGCGATCGCCACCGACAGCAGCACCACGATGGTCGAGTGCCCAAGCGAGAAGAAGAGCCCCACCGCGACCGGTCGCTGGCCGTCCTGCATGAGCTTGCGGGTCGTGTTGTCGATGGCCGCGATGTGGTCAGCGTCGACCGCGTGGCGCAGGCCGAAGGAGTACGCGAGGAAGGCGGCCGGGAGCAGGATCGGGTAGCGGGCGGACGCGACCAGGGTGAGCGCCCAGGCGGCCAGGTTGAAGGCGAGCAGGAACCCGTACACGCCGATGACTCTCCGGCGCAGGTCCCTGGACGAGGCGAGGATGCGGGTGGCGTGGGCGAGCAACGGATCCCCCCTGGCGTGGGTCAGCGGCTGATCGAACGAGATCCTACCGTCGCCGGCCGTTAGTTACAACCTATTGCAACTGCATTGAAACGCAACCGGTCGCAGGTGACAGCCTGCGTCAGCTGAACGGACGGTGCCGGCGGACCCTCGTTCACAGATGTTGTTCGGTCGGAACGCGGGATCGGATTGGGCGGGCGCCGGTCCCTGGCGGCGGCCCCGGCGCCGTCACACCCGGCGCAGGCCCCGATCCGGCCCCGGCGCCGTCACGCCCCGCGCAGGTCGGACGGCGGAAGGTCCAGCTCGAGCTGCGGGCTGTCGACGGGTGGCACGGTCGTCCCGGGCAGGGCGACCCGCGCCCGCCGCCCCGTCCTGTGCGTGACCCCCTGCGCCAGCAGAGGTTCGCCCACGATCGCCGCCAGCCGCTCGGCGATCGGCCACCAGTCCATGGCGTCGGTCACGTCGGAGGCGCGGACGGTGACCAGCCGCTCCGGTCTCAGGAACTCCGGGAGGATGCGGTCGAGGATCGCCTCGATCTCGTCGCGGAACGCGTCGCTGGTGCTGCGCACGCCATCGGGGCGCAGGGCGATGTCGGGAAGCAGGCGCACGACCAGGTCGTACGTGGCGGACCAGGCGCGCACGAACGGCTCGATGGAGAACCGGTCGAGCATGCCGCACGCACGGAGGTAGTAGGCGAAGTTGTCGACCACGCCCCGGTCGGTCACGAGCGCCTCGGCCTTGGGGGCCAGCTCGAGCTCCTGGCGGACCTGCGAGACCAGGACCCACAGCTGTGCCTCGCCGGTGGCGGATTCGTTGATGCCCAGCGGGTTGTCCCGGACGACCTCTCGTCCGTACTCGACGGACCGTCCCGCGCGCTGCAGCGCGCCCACGAACGCGTGGGCGGCCGTGGTCTTGCGGATGCCATGCGAACCGACGAAGGCGATCTTGGCGTGGCGGGCCCAGGCGGTCACGGCCGGCTGCAGTCCCCGCACCGACCGAAGATCGCCAGGTGACTGAGGTCGACGTCGAACCCGTGCTGCCGGTGCAGAGTCCCGAGGAAGTCTCCCAGCTCGCTGCTGCCGATCTCCGACGTCGCGCCGCACTCGCGGCAGATCAGGTGCGCATGCGGCGCCTCTGCTGCGGGCTGGAACTCCTCGCGACCCTCGGCATCATGGATGTGCGTGATGAGCCCGAGGCCCTCGAGCACGTCGAGCGTGCGGTAAACGGTGGACGGCACGAACTCCGGATCCTTCTCCAGGCAGCGCTCCACCAGCTGCGCGGCCGTGACGTGGCCCTCGAACTCGGCGAGCGCGCCGACGACCGCCCGCCGCTGGGGCGTCAGTCGCAGGTGGCGCCGTCGCAGCAGGGCCGCCACGTCGGCCCAGGCGAGGGGAGAGCTCCGGTCGGCCATGATGTCCGAGGATAGCAGCGCGGTCACACCGGGCGGCCCGGGCCCCGCAGGCTCACCGCCGCGGCGGATCGTCCGTGTCCAGCCGGATCGCATGCCCCTCGATGATCGTGTCGCGCGGAGGACGCCGCCGCCAGCGCTCCCAGCGCGCGGGGATCCCGCTGAAGGGCACCAGGTACAGGAGCAGCAGGACCGGCAGCAGGTAGCGGCCGAGCGCCTCGAACTCGATCGAGGCAAGGCCCAGCGCCAGGAGCGTGACCAGGTATCCGATCCGCCACTCGAGGCCCGTCCCGGCGACCCACAGCCGGCGCGTCGGCAGCAGCGCCAGCAGGAACAGCACGAAGAGGAGCGCGAGCGTCAGGTAGCCCATCGGCGCCATGGTACGCGGAGGCTGAATCCGCGGCGTCCGCAATCCGGGAGCGGCCGTTCGCCGATGGTATGCTGCAGCGGCCGTTCGGCCGCCGGGACACACGTGCGGCCGCGCCGCGTTCGATCGCGGCTCCCGGAGCACACCACCTGGGGCGTCGACCGACGCCCGACACCACCGATCTGACACGCCCGCGCGCAGGGCGCGCGCCGGGCATCGCCCGCAGGAGGGGATGTGAGCCGCCTGACCGAGCTGGCCGTGTCCAAGCGGAGCGTCACGCTCCTGCTTGCGTTCGGCGTCTTCATGGCTGGCATCTTCAGCTGGGGGCAGCTGAACCAGGAGCTGGTTCCGAACGTGGACCTGCCCGTCATCACCGTGCTCGCCGCCTACCCGGGAGCCGGCGCCACCGACGTCACCGAGCAGGTCACCAAGCCGATCGAGCGCGCGATCGCCAGCGTGCCGCGCCTCGAGCACATCCAGTCGACCTCGTCCAACAGCATCTCGGTCGTGGTCGCGCAGTTCTCCTACGGCACCGACGTAAAGGGCACACAGACCGCCATCGAGCAGGCGCTCGGAGGGGTCCAGCTCCCGAACAGCGTGACCCCCAGGGTCACGGCCCTCGATATCAACGCCACGCCGGTGATCACGGCCGCGATCCAGGGCGTGAACGGCACCACCCCGGACCAGGTCTCGCAGCTCGCCCAGAGCGTCGTCGTGCCCGGTCTCCAGGGCATCTCCGGCGTGGGGCAGGTCAGCCTGACGGGCGGCGCGGACCGGGTCGTACAGGTCACGCTCGACCCGGCAAAGCTGACGGCCGACGGGATCTCGGTCCAGCAGGTGTCCGGGGTCCTGCAGGCGAACAACGTCACGATCCCGGCCGGGTCCCTGTCGCAGGACGGCACCACGATCCCGGTCTCGGCGTTGCACCAGTTCGGGTCGCTCGACGAGATCCGGAACCTGGTGGTGGGCGTCACGGGCCTGCCGGGAGCCGCCGGGGCGTCCGGGGCCGCCGGCCCGGGCGCGTCGGGCGCGTCGACAGCGGCCGGCTCGAGTGCCGCCCGCGCGTCGCAGGTCCCCGGGGCAGCAGCCGGCCTCGCCCAGGGCCAGGTCGCCGCGGTGCCCACCCCGGTCCGCCTCGGTGACATCGCCGACGTGCAGATCGCCGACGTCCAGTCGACCGGCTACGCGCGGCTCGACGGGGCGCCAGCCGTCACCGTGACCATCTCGAAGACCACCGACGCGAACACCGTCAACGTCGCCGACGCCGTCCAGGCCAGGTTCGCGGCCATCCAGGCGCAGTACGGGACGCAGCTGAAGATCACCACCGTCGACGACCTCTCGTCCTTCATCAAGGAGTCGCGCGACGGGCTGCTCCGGGAGGGCGGGCTCGGCGCCCTCTTCGCCATCCTGACGATCTTCCTGTTCCTGCTGAGCCTCCGCTCGACGTTCGTGGCCGCGATGAGCATCCCGCTCTCACTGCTGGCTGCGCTCGGGCTGATGCTCGCCACCGGGATCACCATCAACATCATGACCCTCGGCGGGCTCGCGGTAGCCGTCGGGCGCGTGGTGGACGACGCGATCGTGGTGCTGGAGAACATCTACCGGCACCGCAGCCAGGGCGAGTCGATCCGGAGCGCGGTCGTGAGCGGGCCGCGTGAAGTCGCGAGCGCGATCACCAGCTCCACGCTCACCACGGTCGCGGTCTTCCTGCCGCTCGGCTTCGTGGGGGGCATCGTCAGCCAGTTCTTCCTGCCGTTCGCGCTGACCGTCACGTTCGCGCTGCTCGCCTCGCTGGTGGTGGCGCTCACCGTGGTCCCCGTCCTGGCCTACCTGCTGATCGGCTCGCTCGGTATGCGCTTCGAGGCGGCCGCGCCGAAGGACACGATCTGGCAACGGCTGTACACGCCCACGCTCCGGTTCGCGCTGCGCAACCGGCTCACGCGCTGGGGCGTGGTGGTCCTGGCCGCCCTCCTGTTCGCCGGGTCTGCGGCACTCATCCCGACGCTGCCCACGCAGTTCCTCAACTCCGGGTCGGAGAAGTACCTGCAGGTGACCGTGTCGCCACCGATCGGGACCGCCTCGTCTGCCGTGCTGGCCCACGCGGAGCAGGCCGAGCAGATCCTGCACGCCGACCCGGAGGTGACGCTGATCGCGACCAGCGTGCCGGGCGAGGGCGACACCGGCGTCCAGACGCTCAACGCTGCGTTCAGCGGGCGAGCCTCCAACTCGGCCCAGATCCTGGTCAAGCTCACGCCGTCCACCAACCTCGACACCGAGCAGCGCACGCTCCAGGACCAGCTGCGGCCGCTGGTGGCCGAGGGGTACGCGGTCGACGTGCAGCAGCAGAACTTCGGCGGCGGCACCACGATCGACGTGACCGTCAGCGGCGCCGACACCGCGCAGGTCAAGTCGGTGAGCCAGGCGCTGCTCTCGCAGCTCCAGGCGATGCCGGAGCTCACCGGCGTGAAGAGCGACCTCGTGACGGCCGCGCCGGAGATCCAGATCAACGTCGACCCGAACAGGGCGATCGCGGCCGGCCTGACGACCGTCCAGGTGGGCGGCGACGTGCGTACGCTCCTGGTCGGCCAGACGGTGACGCGCGTGCAGATCGCGGGCCAGCCGCCGCTCGACCTGCAGCTCCGGGTGGATCCCGCGGCGCTCACCGGCGTCTCGGCGCTGCAGCAGATCCCGATGGGGACCACGACCAGGGTTCCGCTCGGGGCGATCGCCACGGTGCAGCGCGTCGACGCCCAGGCCCGCGTCACCCGGGTGGACCAGTCGCCCGCCGCGACGATCAGCGGGGACATCACGGTCCAGGACCAGGGCGCGGTCTCGCGGGAGGTCCAGCAGAAGATCGACGCGCTGACGGCCGCGGGCAAGGCGCAGGGCGTGACCATCACGCTGGGCGGCGTCAGCCAGCAGCAGTCCCAGGCGTTCTCCGGGCTCTTCTTCGCGATGGGCGTCGCGATCCTGCTCGTCTACATCGTGATGGTGCTGGTCTTCGACTCGCTCATCGACCCGTTCGTGATCATGTTCAGCCTGCCGCTCGCGACGATCGGGGCCTTCGTGGCGCTGTACGTGACGCACCGGGCGATCGGCATCAGTGCCCTCATCGGGTTCCTGATGCTGATCGGGATCGTCGTCACCAACGCGATCGTGCTGCTCGACCTGGTGGAGCAGCTGCGCCACCGCGGCATGTCGATCCAGGGGGCGTTGATCGAGGGCGGGCGGACGCGGGTGCGGCCGATCCTGATGACGGCGATCGCCACGATCCTGGCGCTGACCCCGCTGGGGCTGGGCCTCAACCAGGGGTCGATCATCGCCAGCGAGCTCGCCACGGTCGTCATCGGCGGGCTCTTCAGCTCGACGTTCCTGACGCTGGTGGTGATCCCGGTCATCTACTCGCTCGTGGAGGGCGGGAAGGACTGGGTCTCGGAGCGGCGGAGTCCGGCTCTCGCGACGGCGGACGCGGAGGCAGCCGCAGAGGCCGGGTTTCGTCCGGCGGAGTAGCGAGGGTCCTGATGGGGGATCCCGGGTGCGGCGTTCGCGCTGGCGCCCGGTCAGCCGGCTTCGGTGGCCGTCAGCCGGCCCCGGCGCCGCGTCAGCCGGCCCGGACCTCGACGGCCTTGCGCCCTTCCTCGCGCCGGTACGGGACGTCGAGCACCACGATGTCGGGCCGGCCCACCAGCGCGGCACGGATGCGACGCGAGTTCTGGTTGAACAGCAGGCGGTCCCACCAGTGGCGCGGCTCGAGCTCCGGGATCAGGACCACCAGCACCGCGTCGGGATCCTCGGCCTGCGCGACCTCCAGGTAGCGGAGGAACGGCCGGACCAGCGAGCGGTACGGTGATTCGATCAGCACCACCGGGACGCCCGGCATCTGGCGCTCGACGCGACTGCGGAACTCGTCACCGCGCTCCGGGTCTTCCGCAACATGCACGATCGAGACGTCGGTCGACGTGGTCCGTGCCACCTTGACGGCCTGGACCACGGCGCGGGTGAAGGCCGGCGCCACCACGATGACCCGCTGCCGTCGATGCGGCGGCCGGATGGTAGCCGTGGGACGGACATCGAGCTCGTGCGCCTCGACCCGGTACTCACGGTGCACGAAGAGCATCAGCAGCACCAGGATCGGCACGATCACGATCACGATCCATGCCCCCAGCGCGAACTTTGCGATCACGAAGATGACCACCACGATCGCGGTGGTGACGGCGCCGAGCCCGTTGAAGAACGCGCTGGTGCGCCACCCTGGCCCGCGCCCCTTGAACCAGTGACGGACCATGCCGGCCTGCGACAGCGTGAACGCGGTGAACACGCCGATGGCGTAGAGCGGGATCAGCGCCTCCACGTTTCCCCCGAACGCGACCACCAGCACGATCGACACGACGGCGAGGGCCATGACCCCCGCGTTGAAGGCCAGCCGCTCGCCCCGGAACGCGAAGTGGCGGGGCATGTAGCCGTCGTGCGCCAGGATCGAGGACAACCTTGGGAAGTCGGCGAAGCTGGTCTGCGCCGCCAGCACCAGGATGCCCATCGTGGAGAGCTGCAGCACGTACCACAGGGCGCCCCGACCGAAGACGGACCGCCCGATCTGGGAGAGCACGGATTCGCCGCTCGCGGCCGGCAGCGCGCCGCTGACATGGGCCAGGAACGAGGTGCCCAGGAACATCGTGCCGAGCAGGAGCGACATGATGAGCATGGTGGTGCGGGCGTTCTTCCACTCCGGCGGCTTGAACGCCGGCACGCCGTTGGCCACCGCCTCGGTCCCGGTCATGGCCGAGCAGCCGTCGGCGAAGGCACGCATGAGGAGCAGGACGCCGAACGTCTCGGCCGGCACGTGGGCCGGCGAGACGTCGGTCACGTGGGGTGCCTGGCCCAGGATCGTGCGGATCACGCCGAGCGCGATCAACAGCAGCGCGGTGCCCAGGAAGATGTAGGTCGGGCTGGCGAAGATCGTGCCGCTCTCGCGGATGCCCCGCAGGTTGATGGACATCACGAAGAGGATGAAGAGCACGATCAGGGGCACGGCGAGGGGGAGCAGTGGCGGGAACAGCGAGTACAGCGCCTGGACGCCGGCGGAGACGCTGACGGCGACCGTGAGGACGTAGTCTGTCAGCAGCGCCGCCGCCGCGACGAGGCCGGGGAGCACCCCGAGGTTGGCGTGAGCCACGATGTAGCTGCCGCCGCCGTTGGGGTAGGCCCGGATCGTCTGTCGGTACGACAGCGTGACGAGCGCGAGCACGCCCACGATCGCGACCGAGATCGGCAGGAGCCAGACGAAGGCGATCGTCCCGACGCCGAGCAGCGTGTAGAGGCTCGCCTGCGTGGCGTACGCGACGGACGACATCACGTCGGACGAGAAGACCGGCAGCGCCTTCCACTTTGGCAGCCGCTCGTCGATCTCCTGCTCCGTCGAGAGCGGGCGTCCGAACAGCGCGCGCCTCGCGGCCGCCCAGGCTCGTCCGCCGGGCGTGGTCGGCTCGTCCGCCGCCAGCTTGGCGGTGAAGACGCCGGGCGCGACGTAGCGGAAATAGCGGGTGTGCGGGCGGTCGACGCGCACGCGGACATCGCCGGGCTTGCGCCCGCGTCGGAACTCGGGGGCGGTCATGTACGGGCGCTATTCTCCGATGACGCGCGCCGCGACGGCAAGGGCCGCGTGCAGCAGGTCGCGACCCCGCCTCGCGCCCGCCCGATGACCCAGGTTCGCCGGGGCACCCACGCCCATGACGAGGATCGTGTCGGGCGCTGTCCGACGGAGCTCAACGCGCGCCAGCGCAGCCGACGGCGCGGTGGCTTCCAGGAGCGCATCGGCGTCTTGCAGCCCGCACACCATCACCCACCGGCTTGCACCCCGGGCGACCAGCGAGATGGCGGCCGACAGCTCCCGCGCGTCGCGCGTCCGGATCACGCCCCGGTCGTGCTCCGCCGCCGCCTCGTCCGAACCGGGGCCCGTTGCCTGCGAGTCCCGGTCCTGCCCGGCTGCCCTGGTCCCGAGGGCGTGCCGGGACCCGGCTCCGCCTTCCATGCATCCAGCATCGCGCCGGTATCCAAGAGGCGGCAGGTGCCGCAGGCGGGTGGCGGACTCAGGAAGTGCTCAAGAAGTGCCGCGCCCTCACGACGGTTCGAGGCGGTACCCGACGCCCGGCTCCGACACGATCGCACCCCCCGCCTCCCCGGCCGGGTCTGCCGCATCGAGCTTCCGCCGCAGCTGGCTGACGTACACGTGCAGGTAGTGCCCCTCGTCGGCGTACGCGCGACCCCACACCGCCTCGAGCAACCGGTGGTGTGTCACAACCCGGCCCTGCGACGCCGCCAGCACGCGGAGGAGCTCGAACTCGCGCGGCGTCAGGTGGACGTGAGCGTCGCCGACCCGGACCTCGTGGCGGGCCATGTCGATCCGGATCCGGCCGATGACCAGTGCGCCGTCCAGCTCTCGCTCGGGGCCCGCGGCCCGTCGCAGCAGCGCGCGCAGCCGCGCATGCAGCTCCGACATCCCGAACGGCTTGGTCACGTAGTCGTCGGCGCCGTGGTCCAGGGCCGCGACCTTCTGCTCCTCGCGCCCCCGCGCCGAGAGGACCAGGATCGGGGTCGTGGCCTCGCGCCGGATGCGCCGGATGATCTCGAGGCCGTCCACGTCGGGCAGGCCGAGGTCGAGGAGCACGAGATCCGGCCGCCGCGCCTCCCATCGCGCCAGCGCAGCCGCGCCGTCCGCCGCGAAGTCCACCTGGTACCCGTGCGCCTCCAGGTTCCGGGCGACGAGATGCCGCGCCTCCGCGTCGTCTTCCACGAACAGGACACGGAGCCCGGACCCTTCGTGCCCGGCGTCGGTCACGGGGCGGTCCCGTCCTGCGGCGCCGGGGTCTGCGGGGCCACCGCGAGGCGATCCGGAGGCGCCCCCGTGCCGGTCCGGTCGTCCGACGGCAGGTCGATCACGATCGCCAGGCCCCCGCCCTCGCTCGCCCGCGCGCCGATGTGGCCACCCATGGCCTCGACCAGCCCGCGCGCCACCGAGAGGCCCACGCCGGTGCCGCCGCGCGACCCGTCGGAACCGCGCCGCACGCGGAAGAACTTGTCGAACAGCCGGTCAAGCGCCTCCGGCGGGACGCCCGGCCCGTCGTCCTCGATCACGACCCGGATCATGCCCTGGACCGGCGTACGCTCATCGTGGACGTGGATCGTCGTGGTGGCCGGTGTATGGTGGGCGACGTTGTCCAGGACGTTGACGAGGACCTGCTCCACGAAGAGCCCGTCGACCAGCACCGGTGGAAGCGACGGGTCCAGGTCGACCAGGACGCGCCGCGGTTCGAGGCGACTGCGGCGGCGCGCGAGGCACCCGCGCACGAGATCCTCCAGCGAGAACGGCTCCGGGTGCGCGACAAGCTCCCCGGCCTCGATCCGGCTCATGTCCAGCAGGTTCGTCACCAGCTCGTTCAATCGCTCGGCCTCGCGGTCGATGGTCGCCGCGACCTCCCGCTCCTCCTCGGGGGACCAGGTCAGGTCGACGTCCATCAGGTTGCCGGCCGCGGCGCGGATGGAGGCGAGCGGGGTCCGAAGGTCGTGCGACACGGAGTCCAGGAGCGCGCTCTTGAGTGACTCGCTGCGCCGTGCCACCTCGGCCGCCGCCGCGCGCTCGCCGAGCCGCTTGCGCTCGATCGTCCGGCCAAGCTGGTCGGCGGCCACGGAGAGCACCCGCGTCTGCCCCTCGTCCGGCGGCCCCGCGTCTGATTCGCGCACCGCCCAGATCGACCCGCATGGCTCCCCCTCCGCCTCGATGACGACCCGGTAGGTGGTCGCGGCACGGGGTCTGGCCTCGTCCGCGGTCCGGAACGGGGCGTGCAGCGTGACCCAATCGGCCGGCCCGGCAGGCCCGGACCGGAGCAGGCAGTGGATCCGGGACATGGAGCGCGGGTCGGGGCCGGTTCCCGCGGCCACACGTTCCTGTTCGGGAGATCGCCCGAGGCCCACCCACAGCGAGCGCATGCCGGTCGCCATGGCCAGGGTCGGCACGACCTCGGCCATCCCCTCGAGCGGCTCGTGGCGCCGCGCGAGCTCCCGGCTGACGACGTACAGCGCCTGCGACTCCCGCTCCCGCCGCTCGGCCGCCTCGGCCCGGTTCCGCTGCATGGCGGCCAGCTGTCCCACGATCGCACCGACCCCGAGCAGGAGCGCCAGGTCGACCCAGGCCGTACGATCGGCGACGCTCAGCGTCAGGGTCGGCTTGACGAAAAAGAAGTCGTAGAGCAGGAACGAGGCCACAGCGGTCCCGATCGCGGCGCTGGTGCCGAAGATCACTGCGGCGGCCACCACCGCGAGCAGGTAGACCGCGTCCGCGTTGGGGACGCCCAGCGTTGCCTCCAGCACGTCGACCAGGAGCGTGGCCGCGGCGAGGAGGCCCGCGATCACCACGAGGGCGACCAGCAGGCGCGTCGTGCGAGCGGGCTTCGGCACGTAGCCGAGTATGCGGCCGGCGTGCCGGTGCTGTGTGTTCGGCTGCGGTCCGGCAAGGCGGCCGATGCGTTGGCGGCAAGGCGGCTGCGGTCCGGTAAGGCGGCCGATGCGTTGGCGGCAAGGCGGCTGCGGTCCGGCAAGGCGGCCGATGCGTTGGCGGCTCGACCGGATTGCACGATCAGTGAACAGGAAGGGCATCGCCAGCCCCCGTCGCACGGGACGGCGCCCCTCCGGCCGTTCGCGCACGTCGCAGCCGACCGCTGGACCCCGGCGGATGTGCCGATCCGACGAGAACGGCACATCCCGGCCGCGTTGCATCTCAACGCGGGTGCCCCAACGCGCGCCGTCGCACACCCGACGCGCGCCGTCGCCCCCCGGTCCTTCGCCACCGCACACCCGACGCGCGTCAGCGCGACCGTTGTTCACTGATCGTGAATAAGCGGCACGAGGTCGTCCGCCGTCGACCGGGCGCCGGCATGCACGCAGCATTCGGGTGCCCCAGGACTCCGCCAGCCGGGCCAGCGAGCCAGGCCGTCCTGGCCAGTGTGGCTCGACCAGCCTGGCCCGACCAGCCTGGCCCGACCAGCCTGGCCCGACCAGCCCGTCCTGGCCAGTGTGGCTCGACCAGCCCGACGCGGGTCCTGCCGGCCGCGCGCCCAGGCTCCAGATCGCATAGAGGGTGGCCCAGCCCACTCTCGCGGGTACCGTGTTCGACTCTGCCTGGGATTTCGACCACCCTCACCCGGTGGACGGGGACGGCGCGTGCTTCGAGGGGTGGACCATCCTGGCCCTGCTCGCCCATCACGTCCCCGGCAGGCAGATTGGCCACCTCGTGCCCGCCAACCCCTACCGGCACCCTTGCCTGCTCGCCAGGATGGCCACTGCCATGGATCACGCCACGAACGGTCGGTTCGTGCTCGGGCTGGGGCGGGCTGGCACGAGGCCGAGATGAGCGCCTACGGCATGCCGTTCGATCCGGTGCCCGTCCGGCTGCGGGAGCTCGAGGCAGGCCTGCGGGTCATCCGCGCCCTGTTCGCGCAGGAGGCCGGTGCGTGGCCCGCTCCGGGCGATGGATCGAGCGGCGAGGTCGGCTGGGTCAGCGGGATCGGCGGTGTTGGCGGGGTCGGCGGGGTCGCCGTCGATGCTCCGGCCTACCGGCTCTTGCATGCCCGGAACCACCCGCTGCCGCTGACGCCGGGCGGACTGTCGATCTGGCCCGGGACGCAGGGCGAGCGGGTCGGGATGCGGCTCGTCGCCACCCGCGCCGATGGCTGGAACTACTCGGGCGGCCCCGTGGAGGAGTTCGTCGGCAAGCTCCGCGCGCTCGACCGCGCGTGCGAGACGGCCGGGCGCGATCGGCTCGACGATCGAGATCTCGGTCCAGCGCCGCGAGGCCGCCCGCGAGGAGCGCCAGGCGGCGCTCGAGCACGGCCGCTACGCCCGCTACGGCCGCGAGGTCGCCCGCGCGGGCTGCGATCACCGGGTGTTCTACGTCGACCCGAGGGGTGGTCCGGAGGGGCTCCGCCTGCTCGCCGACGAGGTGGCGATTCCCCTGCACGACGAGTTCGGCGCTTGAGAGCGGTCGCGGGCGCCGCGCGCCGGCCCCCCCGCGTTTGACGGGAGGAGAGATGGAGGCCCGTCATCTGACGCAAACCCGGACACGGCAGTGGAGGTCGGCTCCGGGACGTCCGATCTCGCCCGTGCGCTCCAGGGCAGGCTGGTGCGCGCTGGCAACGCGGCCCTCGAGTTCGCTGGGTAGCGGTAGCAGATGTACCGCTACCGCTATTGACGGTGTGCGCGCCAGGGGCCTAGCGTGGAGTCGTTGAGGCAGGGAAAGTCGCACCGGGCACGAGGATCCGGTGCGCGGGAGAGATGCACGTGTCCGAGCGCGGCACGGCGGCTCTTGTGGTATCTGGCCGACGGGATCGAACCCCGCGCACTGGCCCGGCCAGCGGCGCGCGACCCGGGCCGGCCGACACGGCGGAGCCAGCCGAGGACCGCGCCTGGCGCGACCTGCTGCGATCGGAGCGCCTGCGCCTGGGGTTGAGCCAGGTCCAGGTGGCCGCCCTCGTGGGCGTGTCGCCGGAGTCCATCCGCAAGTACGAAGCGGGGGGCCGCACCCCCGCCCGCACCACCCTGGTGCGCCTGGTGGCCGCGCTGCAGCTCTCCGCGGGCCGGAGCCGGGCCATCCTGCGCGGGGCAGGCTTCGCGGCCGCCGACACGCTCTTCCCGGCTACCTCCTACCCCGACTACTACTTCAGCGTCCCCGAGCTGCGCAGCTACGTCGAGCAGGTCCCCTGGCCCCAGTTCGTGACCAACGATCTGGCCCAGGTGGTGGCTGCCAACCACGCCGCCCAGGCGCTCTGGGAGGTCGACTACGCGGCGGAGCTGGCGCGCCGCTCGCGGGCCCAGTTGAGCCTCCTGAGCGTGGCCGCCGAGCGTCACTTCGCCGAGCGGGTGGTCAACTGGTCGGAGTGCCTCACGGTACTGGCGGGCATCTTCAAGGGCCGCCCCCGGGAGGCCATCGCCCTCGAGGATCCGGGGGCCTTCTTCACCGAGGCGCTCACCGCCTACGCCGCCAACGATCCCGCCGCCATCCCGCAGCTCATCCGCGCCTGGGAGTCCACCCCACCGCAGGCCGGCAAGGCGCGCTGGAGCTACCGCCTCGTGTGGCGCGAGCCCGGCATCGGGGACATCGAGTTCCTCTCCCTCGTCAGCATCGCCAGCGAGCCCGACGCCCTCTCGTTCAACGACTGGATCCCGGTCGATGCGGCGAGCCACGCGCGGCTGGCGCAGGTCCTGGCCAGGCGGGGTGAGGGGTGCTCGGGCGGTCCGCCTCGCGAGCCCCTCGTACAGCGGCCCCGCTCCGGACCCGCGACCGCCGGTGGCAACAAGCGGAGCGACGTCAGCGCGGACACAGGCTGATCACGGCCCGCGCACCAGGCGGTGCGCGGGCCGAGCCCTGCGGCGGTCCGCTCAGGGAACGAGACGGGCGAGTCGGCCGTCTCGTTCGAGTCAGCGCGACGGCCGCCGCGCCTGCCGGACCCTCAGCGGGGCCGGCCGTCCATGCGGAGGGTCTTCCACTCATCCCGCGGCCGCCGCTTCCGCCGCGCCTCCACGGCCCAGCGATCCCCGGACCCGACAGGCCGTGTGTGGGCGAGCGAGGTGATCACCGACGTGTGCGCGACCCTCACGTAGCGCGAGCGCCGACGGAGGGCCGCGCGTCATGGCCTCCCTGAACCGCCCGCTCGTCTTGTTCCTGGTTGGGCGGGGGACGGAAGGCCCGTTCCCCAAGTGCGCGGAGAAGCCACCTGTGGTCGGGAGGGCCGGGTATCAGCAACCCGATCCCTCCCGACACTCACTCGCCGCCGCCTACTTGTTGGTGAGCTTCACGTAGAAGTTCCCGTACGCGACGTACTGGCAGTTGCCGTACTGGTCACAGGTCGACGGGTCGTAGAAATTGAGGTTGATGGCGGCCCAGCCAGCACTAAACGTGCCGTTGTAAGCCTGCGCTCCCGTCCCCCACATCGTGAGTCCGGCTGCAGCGCACTCGAATCCACCGCCCATGCCGCTCTGGAGAAGAACCTTATGACCAATCGCCTGCGTGACCTGGCCGTTGATGCCGAGGTTCATGTACGGGGGGCACACGATGGTGCCATTCAGCTGAACCTGGCCAGCCTTGTTGACAGTCGCCGACGTGAGTGTGACCGTGCCTTGTGGTTGTGCGGACACCGCGCTGGCAATCAGCCCGACCAAGAGAAGTGCTGCGACCGTCGCAGCGACGACACGCTTCATCACAAGCCTCTCAGGTGAACGTTCGTGGGCACAAGAACCCGGCCGCGAAGGGACGCGGACACGGGTACGACGTGGTGCCTGTCCCTAGGCAGCACCTCCCGCGATCAAGCCACGGGTCGGTCTCGCCGGTGGCTGGGCGCGGTCTCGGCGGCCGTGGGCATTAGGCCGCGTGTCAGAGCCTCCCGTGTGCGCTCCACGCTACGTCCGTGGCCCACACGGTCAATAGTGGGAGCGGTACATCTGGTACCGCTGTACCAGGAACGTTGACGGCGGCGGTGCCAGCGCGCACCAGCCTGCCCTGGAGCGCACGGGCGAGATCGGACGTCCCGGAGCCGACCTCCACTGCCGTGTCCGGGTTTGCGTCAGCTGGAGGGCCCCTATCTCCTAACCCGAAGCTCCAGCGGACCGCGAGCACGACTGAGCACGGCCTGCGCTGACGCGTTCTGCCTACGTGCCTGCGGGTGAGAGCCCGAGGAGTTCGAAGGCGCGGGCCTGGAGCGGGGTCGGCGTGGCGGC
>JAJYNP010000200.1 GCA_021786265.1 Chloroflexota bacterium | reverse complement strand
CACGCCTCCTCGGTCGAGAAGCGCCGCTGGAACTCAGCGAGGCTCCTGGGGTAGTCGCCGATCGTCCGAGCACCCACGGACGCCGACGCTACATCTTGTGGTCTGCTGCGTCAAGGTGAAAAGCACTTGCGGCGTATTGGTCGGCGACTCGACCGGCCGCCGACGTCTCCGCGAAGTAGACCTTCAGCTGGACGTTGGCATCCTCGTTGACCACCACCGCGTCGTTGAGCGAGACGCCGTATCGGAAGTCGGTGTTCGTAACGCCCATCGTCAGCTTGCCCGACATCGTCTTGGTGATCCGCTCGCCCACCAGCGCCTGTCGCTCGCGGCGAACGTCGGTCTCCCGGACGTCGTGCTCGGCGATGCGCGCCACGATCTTCTCGACCGTGACCTCGTCCGGCGTGAGGAACCTCCACTCGGCGCTCGCCGGGTCCTTCCGGACGTAGCTGCGGGCGGCGAGCGCCTCGAGCGTTGCCTGCACATCCCGCTCGAGGGCGAGGACGTCAGTTCCAAGATCGCCGACGAGCAGGCGCGTGAGGTTGGAGATCGTCCTCGGGATGCGCCCGGTCTGCTGGGTCAGCCACAGGACCTTGAGCACCCGGGACGGCCGCTGGATGGGCACGGAGCCCGCCAGATCACGGTCAGCCTGGGCCAGGTACTCGAGCCCCTGGCTGCCCAGGTAGTGCTCGTCCGCGAACTCGTTGCCGCGGTTGGCGGAGTCGAAGATCTGGTCCCACGTCACGACGGCCCCGAGGGGCCGGTCCGCGACCGCTGCCGCGGCGTCGAGCGCGACCTTGAGCATCGATCTCGCCCCCGAGCTGACCTTCACTCCCCGCATGCCGCCGAAGATGTCGGCTGCCGCCGGCAGCTGGTAGGGCAGGAATGGGTAATCGTTCACGAACGGGTCGCGCTCCGCGAGCGGATAGCGGCCGCCCAGCTCGATCCCCGGCGGGTCCGCGATATCGCTCAGGGTCCCCCGCTGCGCCTCCCACAGGCCCTCGATCGCGGGACGGGCGACGGGCCGCTTGGCGAGGATGCGCTCTTCGATGATCGTCCCGACCTCGCTCGACTCGAGGTGGATGTTCACTGGGAAGCGGGCCTCGAGCCGGGCGAGGAGATCCTCAGCCTCCTTGGGGCTGTCCAGGTCGGGCGAGTTGGAGATGACTTCCGAGAGGCGCTCCTGTGATGTCGCCAGCATCCAGAGACGGCCCTCGCCCAACGAGACGAACGCCTCGATCAGGGCCCGAACCTCCTCGATCCGCTTGAGCCGGCGGCCCGCCCACGCGCCCACCTCGTCGGCGACGAAGATCAGGAAGCGTGGCTCGTACGCCTCCTCCGAGCGCTGTCGCGCCCACGCCGCGAAACGCTTGACGATGTCGGCGATCGGCGCGCGACTGAGTTCGTCGAACGCGAGGCGCAGGCTCTCGTGCGCGAGCTCCACGCTCGAGTAGCGGTCGGGCAAGAGCTCGGTCAGGCAGGCCGCGAATGCCATGTCCGAACCGACGAGCTCGCGGTCCTCGGCCCACGGGATTCCGGTGCGGGCCTCGTAGCGCTCGAGGAGCTCGTCGTACTTGCCTGCCTTCTGAAGGTCAAGCTCGCGCGCAGCGAACGAGAGGATCGGCGAGAGCCCCAGGCTCGTGTGGAAGGCCCGCAGGAAGACGAGCCCGACATGATCGTCCGCACCCTGGGCGCTCGCGATGTCGAACGGGACGACATGCGCCCCGAGCCGGTAGGTCTGCGCCTCTTGGAGGAGTTCGGCGACCCGCTGGTCCAGAGGCCGGTCGATGCGGAGATGCTTGCCGAAGAGCTCGCGAGCCGACCCGGCGGGCGTCCCCGTGTTCGCGAGCAGGTGGCCGGCCAGTTTCGCGAAGTGTGACTTGCCCGAGCCGAAGAACCCCGAGATCCAGATGCCAACCCGGTCGGCGGGCGCCGTCGCCGGGCGAGCGGCCTCGACGACTCGCTCAAGGACCCTAGCGTAGTCGGACGCGAGCTGGCTCGTGAGCACGTACTCCTGGAGATCGATCGCGAGCAGCGACGTTTCGGCCACCTTGACCACGCCGTTGCCGGGGATCTCCTTGCCGAGATCGCGCGCGATCGTCTGCCGGACCGATGTGATCTCCGCCGGTTGTGCCACGTCGTCCATCCTTCCCGGTCACAGGTTCGATTCAGTCGTCAGATCCGCGCGACGCGGTAGTTGGTGTCCACTCGCAGCCCGAGCAGGTTGAGGGAGCGCTCGTCGGCCTCTCCCGGGAACGCGATCACAGTGGCGACCGACGGGTGCTCGACCGATCCGTGGAGCTCGTTGGTGATCGCGGCATAGGACACGAAGGCGGCGAGAGCGCCCGTGTTGATCGCGAGCCGGCAGACGACCCCCTCGGGCAACGGCGGCTGGAGGAGGCGCGTGACGGCCCGGGTCCCGATCACCCCGAGGTCGTGGAGTAGCAGGTCAATTGACTCCCGCTCGAGTTCGTGGAGGCGGGCGAGGCGCACCTCGCTGCGCCGCAGTTCGTCGAGGAGGACTCGTCCGAGATCGACGAGATCGACCCGCAGGCCCTCGGCGGCCATGTCGTCGACGGCCTGGGGGAGCCGGGCAAGCATCTCCGCCTCCCGCTCCGGCGGATACACCAGCACGCGCACGTCGGCGGTCGCGGTGCCGTCGGCCCAGGCCCGCACCTGCTGGCGCAGGGCGAGGATCGCGTCGTCGGCGCTACGGCGCATCCAATCGACCTCGCTCGCCCGTGGTGCCTTGGTGCCCGTCGATCACGAGCTCGACTACGTCCGCCTGCATCCGGAATCGGAGGGCCCCGGCACGAGCCGCCTCGCGGAGCGCCGACGCCGCCTCCTCGATGTCGAGGCCGAGCAACCGGAACCAGCGCGACTCCAGGTTGGCGCGGTCGGTCAGGCCCTCGAGCCGGCCGAGCGTCGCGGCGAAGACGGTCGGCTCGACGCCGGGTCGGACCCGCGCCGTGCGCCTCACTCGGGACCCCTCGATGAACCCGAAGTCAGCAAGGGCACTGAGCAGGTGGTTCGTGATGCTGGTGAGCGACTCGGCCGACCAGACGAGACTCGAGGCGTGCATCTTCGCCTCGACATTCGCGCGGATGGACTCGGGCCTGACGACGTGCCCCGGGGTCCTCAGCGCGCGGCTCACGACATCGAGAGTGACGTCGCGGAAGAGCGCATCGGTTCGAGCCAGCATCAGGGCCGCGACGATCCGCCGGTCCTCCGTGGTCCGCGCCGCCGCATGTGCCAGGTGAAAGGCTGTGAACTCCGGGCAGTCTGGCGAATCGAGGAGATACCGCAGCTTCAGGCGCTTCCACGTCCACAACCGCGCGTTCGCGGTGGACTTCCTGGCCGCATTCTCCTCGATGATCAACCGACGGAAGTCGGCGCGAGACGCCTGCGCAGGGGCCGTGTGGAGCACAGCCTCGAGCTCGTCGAGGAGCGCGCCAGCGCCAGCCAACCGCGCTGTGTAGGGCTGGGAGTCCGGACTGGCGAAGCCATTCATCGCACACGGGTTCCCGTGCGTTGCGGGTTGCGGAGCAACTGGCTCGATTCGCGGCTGGTGCTTGTCGACCAAGCTCAGAGTGCCCTCCTGGCCACGGGACCTGGGCCGCAGTTCCAGCGCGACCTCGAGCGAGTTCTTGGCCCCGAATGAACAATAGCGGGCGTGGGGCACCGTGGCTCCGCGCCTCGGGATGAGACGGCGCGGCGTCTACCCTGCCAAGAGTCTCGCGGACATCGCGTCGACCGCCTCCGGGAGCAGGCCGCAAGGGGCACTCGGCGCTGCGGCCGCCTGGGCGTCGGCGTCGACGCGGTCCAGGTCGTGTAGGGCGCGGGTTCTGTCGAGCCGTGCCAAATCCGGCCCTCGCGGATGTCCCACGTCGCATCGACAACGTGCGAGGGCCCAATCGCTACACTCAATCTCGTGGATACCGATCTGGACCTCGCCGCAGACACCCACGATCGGTGCGACTGCCACGTCTGCGCGACGCTCCGCAACGTGCTCAGCGCGAACCTCGACGCACCCCACGATCGCCGCGTCCTCTCGCCGCTCCTCCTGACCAGCGGCCAGGCCGCCGAGCTCCTGGGCATCGGTGAGGATGCCGTCCGGTCGCTGATCACGGAGGGCGAGCTCCGGGCGGTGACCGTGCAGACCTACGGCCGGCGGCGGATCCCGCGGGTCGAGATCGACGAGTACATCGGCCGCCTTCTGACCGGTCAGCTGCGAGCCTGGGTCGAGGCGCGGCGGGACCTCGACCAGTGGGGCCTGCGGTACATGGGCGACCGGCGCACGTACACGTACCGCTCCGGCCAGCGGGTCGATCGAACCGTCTCCTGGCACCTCGGCGACGGCAAGACGACGCTGTGCGAGAAGGAGCCGGTCGGCCGCTGGGAGGTGACGACGGAGCACTGGTGCTACAGCCGGCTGTGCCGGGACTGCGAGGCGATCCGCGACCGGCTCCGGCTCGAAAAGCTCGAGCGGCGGCGACGGCCCCCGCTCACGCCCAAGACGATTCGGCCGATGCTGACCGTCGTCCAGCATCCGGGCGGGGGCGAGTCGACCCGGCGGGCCGGGTGGCACCTCGGCGACGGCAAGACAACCTTGTGTGGGCTGTCCCGGGATCGCTGGGTCCTGCCGGAGCGGCGTCCCAGAGCTCGACCCTGTGGCGTCTGTCAGAAGACGGCGGGCCTGGAGTCCGAGCCGAGCAAGATCGGCGAGGGCCTCGGGTGAGCTACCGGTTCTTCCGCCGGCTGCGGATCGCGCCCGGGCTCACCGTCAATCTGAGCAAGTCCGGGCCGTCGCTGTCGGTCGGCGCACGGGGCGGTCACGTCACGTTCGGTGGATCGCGTGGGCGACGCACCACGATCGGGCTGCCCGGGACCGGCCTCTACTGGACGACGGTCCACCGCCAGGCAGCCTCAAGGAGTCGGAGCTCGGACGCCGGGGCGCCAGCTGGCTCTCTTCCGCCAGTCATCGGGACGCCGAGGGCAGGCCAGAAGCTGACGCTGTCCTTCTTCCGTCGGCTGGTGACGCCGGCCGACGAGCAGGCCTTCGTCGACGGCTGTCGAGCCCTGGTCGATGGCGACCACGACACGGCCCTTGCCCACCTCCGCGCGGCCACCCACCTCGCCGATGGCGCGTTCCTGGCCGGCTGCCTCGCACTCCAGGCAGGGGCGTTCGGGGAGGCGGCAACAGACCTTGAGGCAGCCGTGGCAGCCTCGGACGAGCTCGGCCGCACCGTCGATCGGTATGGCATCACGGCGACGCTGGTCCTTCACATCACCGACGAGGTCTCTGCGTCCCTCGAGCCGAGCCTCAAGGGCGCCCTCCTCGCACTCGTCGAGGCGTACCAACGCCTCGGGCGCGCTGCCGACGCCATGACGGCCCTCCGCCGTCTGCAGGCGCTGGCGCCCGACGACCCGGTCGTCCGGCTGTCGCTGGCCGAGCTCCTCGTCCACAGCCAGCCTGCCGAGCGTTCAGCGCTCGAGGAGGCCGCCCGACTCGGTGAGAACGTGCCCAACGACTCCGCGATCCACGCCGCGCTCCGGCTGTACCGGGCGACGGCGCTGCGCGATCTTGGCCTACCCGATGCGGCCGCGGCGGTGCTGTCGGAGACGCTTCGGCGGACGGCAGATCGGCCGGCCGAACTGCTCCACGCCCTCCGGTACGAGCGAGCCCTCGCCTACGAGGCCGCCGGCCAACCGAAGCGGGCACGGGCCGATCTCGAGCGTCTCTACGCCGAGGCACCCGACTACGAGGATGTCGCGAAGCGCTTGGGAATGGCGACGTAGATCACCCAGGATTCAGCGGAACCTTTCGCGGACACCCACACTCACCGGAAGCAGGCCCAGTCTGGAGGTGCTGCCTGTCTCATCCGCCTGGGTTCCTCCCTCAGGCCAGCCCGCGGCGTCGAGCTGATCGTGGTGGGTCCCACCGCCACCGTGCGCAATCTCAATCCGCGGGCGCGGCCTACCTGGACCGGCCGGTGCCGAGGGGCGCACGGCTCGAGGAACTCGGGTGTTACGCGCGGGAGCGCTCGATATGATCATGATCAAGAGACCTTTCGCGGCGCCTTGGCCGACAGGAGTGTCCGGCTCGATAGGAGATCTCGGCAACCACAATGGCCGCCCCGGATGACGTCCTCTGGGACTACGAGGAGCACACCCACGCGAAGCATCGGTTTCTCGTGCGCTACCTGCATGCCTGGCTGCCGATCATGGCTGGACGGAACAGCCGGCTGGACCTCATCGACGGGTTCGCCGGGCCAGGCCGGTACAAAGGTGGAGAGCCTGGCAGCCCGCTCCTCATGATCGACGCATACCTCAGCCACACAGGCCGGAAGGCCATGGATCCCCTGGAGCTCCATTACGACTTCATTGAGGTCGATCCTCGACGAGTCGCACACTTACGGACCGAGATCGCCGCCCTAACGCTGCCCGCGAATGTCCACGTTGGGGTCACACAGGGGTCATTCGATGCGGTGATGGGGAGCATGCTCGACCGCGAACCGTGCGATCCAGTCGACGTTCGTCGGCGCCGGCCCCAGCCAGTCGCGCATGCCGGCGTGGCGCGTCAGTGGGGCATCTCGCCGTCCCGGGGCGGTACGAGCGCGGTGGTGCTCGATCGCCTGTTGCGAGTCGTGACAGATCGGATATTATTGCTTACATGGAACAGGAGCCGCAATCCGAACTTATCAGTCGCCACGTCCCTCGGTGGGTCTCGCGCGCTGTCGCCGACTTCGAGATCTTCGGTCGTGACGTCGTGTCGACGAACGACGTGGCAGCCGCGCTCGGCGTCGCCATCGGTTCGCGGCGGCTGA
>JAJYNP010000211.1 GCA_021786265.1 Chloroflexota bacterium | reverse complement strand
GATCTCGAGGTGCACCACGTCGACGCCCTGGGCCTCCAGGGCTCGGGCCCGCGCGGCCGCCTCGAACGCGGTCTCCGTCCCGATGCGCTCCATTCGACTCGCGAGTCGCATCTCTGACGCCTCCAGTTGGGTTCGAGTTCGCCAGTCCACCTTCATGCCCCGGTCCGGACGGTGTGTCCCGGAGCTGGGGCCACGCAGCCCCGCGCAGATCGGGCGCCGTGGCAGCCCTGGGCTCTGTGCCGAGGGAGCGATGGTCGTGACCGTGGCTCGAAGACGAACAACGAGCCACTGCCGTGTCTGACCATCGGGCCACCACTCCAGCCGCGGGCCACCACTCCAGCCGTCAGACGCTAGTCATCTGACATCCTCTCTGATCGGGTGTTGTTACACAGTCAGCACCGAGTCCCAAGTGCCGTTCGGCCTGTTGTTGCCCACCGTGCCGGGGATGCCCGTCGGGATCGCGGCGCTCGCTGGGAGCGCGTGCCATCGCCGGGCTCATGATCGGTCGCCGCGTCCGAGTTCCGTGAACGAGACGACGCGCGTGGCGTTCGACCAGGAGTCAGCGACCGGCAGCCGTGCGGCGGCCAGCAGGCGCACCCCGCCCGAGGCCAGGAACAGGGCCGCGAAGACTGGATAGCCCACCGGTGCGGCGACCAGCAGCGCGGCCCCGGCGATCTGGCCCGCCGCGGTGGCGCTCGCCGTGGCGCCCACGAACCGGCCCTGCTGGGTGAAGACCGTGGGGCCCGACACGAGACGGAAGAGCCGCTCGTTGGTGGCGATCTGAACGATCGCGCCGCCTGCGCTGACGAGGAGCGCCACCGCCACGAAGCAGAGAAGCGCGGCCGGATTATCCGGGAAGCTGGCCAGCGCCAGCACCCACCCCGTGCCCAGGCCCACGTACGCGAGCCGCAACAGCCGCGACGACGAGTGTCGGTTCAGGAGGCCGGCGCCGAAGGTCGAGGCGACGACCGCGGCCGCCGACGTGAGTGCCGACAGCGCCACCGCAACCGACGCCGAGGCGCGCAGCACGCTGATGATGTACACCGCATAGTAGGGAGCGAGCCCCGAGCCGAGGCTCGCCAGGGTGGCCACCCCCACGAACGCGGGCCAGCCCGGCGGCGGCGGCATCGCCGTCGCGGGACGTGCCACGCGTACGCGACCGGGGCGCGGCAGGGTCGCGAGGGCAGACAGTTCGAGCACCCCTGCCAGGCCACCCGCGAAGAACGGGACCGCGAAGGCAGCCAGCCCGTAGGTGCGCAGTGCAGGATCGAGCACGACGGCGATCGCCGCCAGCAGCACCGCGCTGACGGCGAGCCCCAGCCCGACGACCCGCGGGGCGACGAACCGACGTTCGTCTTCCGGCAGCGTTGCCGCGAACCAGGCCTGCAGGTTCGCCCCGGCCACCCCCGAAAAGACACCCAGCGCCGCGGTGGCGAGCACGAGCCCCGCCACCAGCACGGCGTGGTTGGCCCCGCCGGCCGCGCCGATGACGGTAAGCACGGCCAGCCAGAGACCGCGCGTCTCGCCCAGCGCCGCTGCCACCAGCGTGACCCGGCGCAGGTTGCCGCCGTTGCGCCGCAGCAGGGTGGGAACGGTCAGCTGGGCCGCCGGTCCGATCAGCGCCAGCGAGGCCACCAGCGTGGTGGGGCCCGGACCCAGCCCGAGCGTGAGGAGCAGCGGGATGCTGAGCGCCGTGCCCGACAGGGCCAGTACGACACCCTGGGTGATCCCCAGCAGGAGGTAGGTGCGGTATGCAGGCTCCCCGAATGCCATCCAGTCCGCGCCCAGGCGCGCCAGCCCGGAACCCCGCAGATGTGGACGGGTCGGACCATGGAATCGGGACGACACGAGCGACCTCAGCGGAGCCATCGGAGCAGCCGCGGAGGGCTGCCGTACTGGCGGAGAGGGTGGGATTCGAACCCACGGACCTTGCGGTCAGCGGTTTTCAAGACCGCCGCATTCAGCCACTCTGCCACCTCTCCACGGAGCGCCGGGTGGCCCTGGTGCGGCCCGGGCGCCGCACACGGTAGCGTAACGCAGTGCGAGGCAGCGCCGACCGCCGGACGGCCGTCAGCCGCGTCGTCGACACCTCACGCGCACGGCAGGCGGGTCGCTCGGTCCTGGCGTGGAGCCCCTGTGCCCGTCCATCGCGGACCGCCTGCCCCCGCACGAAGGCATCCGGGTGTCGATCCGCTGCTCCGGCCATGGCGTCGCCGGACCGCCATCCGCACCGGGGTCGACCAGCGTGAGCGTTCGGAACGGCTCCAGGCGTTCCCGGATCTCCGGCGCCCTCGTCCACGCACACGCCCTGGTCAGCGCCCGACCAGGTGGGACCGGCAGACGCCGTCGGGTGAGCGCGGCAGAGGGGGATCCCCCGTCGGGCCCTGTCGCGCGACCGACCAGAGGGCGTGCGTCTCCGCCCAGGTTTCCGTCTCGCACAGCGGGCATCGCGCAGGGACGGCTCCTCCCCCGGGCCCTCGGCAAAGAGCCAGAACAGCCGGCGCTCAACGCCGTGCGAATGAAGCCGCACACGCCGCACACGCCGCACCGGGGCGCCTCCGGGGCCCCGGCCGTGACGGCATCCACGGATTGGGCGGGGCGAAGGTCGACCATCACGGCCAGGTGCGCGTAGGCGTAACGCGGTCCCGGATGGCACGGCGCAGGCGGCGCCAGCGGGCGACGGCCCGCACGGTCTCGCGCCGGCCCAGCGCGCGGTCGCCGTACGCGGCCAGCTCGAAGTCGGCCACGAGCAAAGCCAGGGGGACCGCCGGGAGTCCGTGACCCCCGATCCTGTGCGCGTGCGACGCCGGGCTCTCGGCATCGCTCCGGGCGAGTTCGGGTCGACCATCGAGTTCCCGCAGGAGGCGCAGGTACGCCTCCACGGCGTCGGCGGGTGAGCGCCGCCGCTGCGGCAGCGACGCCCGGAGCCGGGGTCGCCGGAGCGCGAACGAAACGTGTGGAACCACGAAGATCCGCATCTCCTGGCTCGCCCGCAGCGGAGGGACGGCCCGCGGCGCGCGGAAGACGTGCCGGTATCGGATCGCCAGTCCGACCGCCGTGAGCGCGGCGATGGCGAGGAGCGGTCCGACGATCGGAGGAACGCCTGCGGGGCCCGGTCCGGGGGTCGACTGTACTGGCGGCGCGGTGATCGCAGCGTGTCCGGGACCGGGAAGGCCGGGCGCACGAGCCAGCAGTTCGCCGAACGCCGTCCCGATGGGCACGAGCCACGGCATCAGGCCCGCGATGCCGGCCGCGATGCCGGCCAGCAGGGACCCGCCCGCAACCGAGAGGAGGGCCGTGAGTGGCGCGCCGAGCACGAGCGTCGCCGCGAGCGCGGTGAGGCCCATCAGCACCACCACGCCGACGGCGACGCCGGCCCAGGCGCGGCCGCCCACGCTCTGCTGGGGGTCGATGCCGAGCGCGGAGAGGCGGCCGTGGGCGATCGCCAGCAGGGAACTGGTCACGAACAGGAGCGATCCGGCGAGCGCGGGACCGACGAGGGCGTCGCCCGGGCGGGCCCCGATGTGCGTGAGCCAGGGCAACGCCAGGCCAGGGACGCCGACGACCAGCGCCTGCGACGCCACGCTCGCATCTGCCGCTGGGTCCCGGTGGGCCCCGCCCCGGAGCACGGTCACCGCCAGGAGCCAGCCCGGAACGCCGACCGCCAGGGCCGGCGCGAGGCCATCGCGCAGCAGCACCGTGCCGGCGGCCGGGTCGGCAAGCCATCCGACGCATCCTGTGCAGATCGCCGTGCACACCAGCGCGAGCCGCCTGGTCGCCAGGGACGCAAGGCGTCGGGACAGCGTGACTCCGAGCGCCGCCGCGAGCGCGAACTCGACCAGGCCGAGCGCAGGCCGGGACGAGGACGACGAGGCGGCGAACGCCCCATACAGCACCCACAGCAGTGAGCCCTCCGCGAGGGCGTCGAGCGCGGGGGCGACCACCCTACCCGGCCAGGACCAGCGCATCGCTCGTCTTCCAGTCCGGCGTCAGCGCTCCCGTGTGGGCGGCCAGACCAAGGGCCCGCAGCCGCGACACCGCGCTCCACGACGATGTCCCCATCGCGACGTACTCGACCGGGTAGCCGGAGGCGTCCAGCCGGCGCAGCAGCGGAGCGAAGGGCGCCGGGTCGCGGCCCCCGAGCGCCAGGATCGTCGTGCCTGGCGACAGGCGCTGCGGGAGCGAGGAGAGGAGCAGCTCGAAGGGCGCCGACGGCGTCTGGCTCAGGCGACCCAGCACGTCCGCGATCATCGCGAGCTGGTCGTCGCCGCCCCGCGGCGGGAGGTAGACGATTCGTTCCGATGTGCGGGTGTAGCCCGCCGCCGCGAGGCCGACCGCCGCCCCGTCGGCGACCGCGTGCCGGGCAAGCGACAGCGCCGCCACGATCAGGCCCTCGAGGAGGGCCTCGTCGAAGTGGAGCGCCCAGTAGGGACCGGGAATGGTCTGCACATCGAGCGCGATGAGCACCTCACGGGCTCGCGATGGATCGAACCGCTTGGTCATGGGCGCACCGACGCGGGCGGTGGCACGCCAGTGAATGCGCCGGTGCGAGTCCCCGGGCTGGTACGGCCGCACGCCGGCGAACAGAGATGGATCCTCGAACAGGCTCCGGCGGGCCTGGAGCGCCCCGAGCGAGCGCCGGGCACTGTCGGCGAAGCGCACCGGCACGCTTCGAGGCCGGACGATGTAGAGGTGCCTGTCCGCGTGCTCCTCGACCGCGGTCCCGTGGCCGAAGAGGTCCGCCACCACGAGCCGGACGGGCCCGAACTCGTACGTGCCGCGACGGTCGGCCCGGATCACCAGGCGGCGCGTCACGCGCTCGAACCACCCGACCGTCCAGACGTTCCGCAGCACCGCCAGCCCGGGGCGTTCGCTCGGAAGCAGGGAGCCGCCGTCGATCGACGCCTCGTCGCTGACGTAGTCGTCCACAGACAGCCAGGCGAGCGGCAACGGCTTGTCATTCCACACCGCGACATCGAGCGCCACCTCGTCGCCCCAGACCGCCCGGGCGGTCGCCAGGCGACGCTCGTAGTGCACCCGGCGAAGCCCGAACCGGCTCCACAGCTGCGTGAGGGCCGCGGTCAGGCCCACGAGCGCGCCGGCGAGCATGAGGCCCGGGCTGCGCACGGCCGCGCCGGCAAGGACGATGGCCAGCGCGAGCAGCGCGGACGCGCGGCTCATGCCGGAGCGAGCGGCACGGCGACTGCTGCCAGCACCTCGTCGAGCACCCGGTCCATCGTCGCGCCGCGCATCTGACGATCGACGTCCAGCCGGAGCCGATGCCCGAGCACGGGGCGCGCCACCGCGGCGACGTCGTCGGGCAGCACGAACCCTCGACCCTCGAGGGCCGCCCACGCCTGGCTGGCGCGATACAGGGCCACGCTGGCCCGCGGGCTGGCGCCGAGGCGGAGATCCCGGTGTTCGCGCGTGGCCCGGACGAGGTCCACCGCGTAGCCTTCCACTGCCTCGCTCACGTGGACGTCGCTGACGGACCGGCGCAGCGCGACCAGGGTCGGGTTGTCGACGACCGGCTCGACGCGTGCGAGCGGCTCGGCTCCGCCCCGGTAGCGGCGGGCGATACGGCGTTCCTCGTCGCGTCCGGGATAGCCCATGGCGATCTGCACGAGGAACCGGTCGAGCTGGGCCTCGGGGAGCGAGAACGTTCCCTCCAGCTCCACGGGGTTCTGCGTCGCGACGACCAGGAACGGGTCGTCGAGCGGCTTCGACTCGCCGTCGACGGAGACCTGACGCTCCTGCATCGCCTCGAGCAGCGCGGATTGCGTGCGCGGCGTGGCGCGATTGATCTCGTCGACCAGCAGCACGTTGGTGAAGATGGGACCCGGCACGAACCGGAGGCGCCCCCCTTCCAGGATGCTGGCGCCCGTGACGTCGGTGGGCAGCAGGTCCGGGGTGCCCTGGACGCGTGCGAACCCGAGAGACAGCGACCGTGCGAACGCGCGGGCCAGCAGGGTCTTGCCCACGCCGGGCACGTCTTCGATGAGCGCGTGACCGTCGGCCAGGAGCGCGACCGCGAGCAGCCGCAGGCTGAGGGCGTCGCCGACCACTGCGGTTCCGACCGACGCCTGGAGGTCGCGCCAGAAGCGACCGAGGCGGGCGGAGGTCGCGGTGCCGTCGAGCGGGAGGGGCCTCGTGGGCGCACCGGCGAGGGGTGGCGCCTCGTCCAGGCGGCGCGGGGCGATCTCGCCGATCATGCCGTCGCTTCCTCCGCCATCTCGAAGGCGCGCCGCGCGATGTCCTGGTCTGCCTCGTGCGTCAACCGCTCCAGCACCTGGTCGCGAACCACGAACGCGCCGTCGGCGAAGATGGGCTCGATGTGCAGCTCGCCGCCCACCGCGTGAGCCAGGAACCAGTCGACGGTCTTGCGGTTCCGGTGCCCACCGCGGCGGTCGACGAACTCGTAGCGGCTGACGCCGATCCTGCCGTCGATGGCGATCTGGATGCCGGTCTCTTCCCGGACCTCCCGGATCGCGGCCTGCTCCGGGGTCTCATCCTGTTCGATGTGTCCCTTGGGGAACACCCATTCGCGGCCATGCTGCACGATCAGGCAACCCCCTCCATCGAGGACGACCGCTCCCGCCGACCGATGGAAGATCTGGACGGGTCGCATGGGCGTCTCCTCCCTCCTGGTCACCGTCATGCCCCCGGCATCATCAGGTGCACCGACAACAAAAACGGCCCCTGGAGACAACTCCAGAAGCCATCACCCGCCCTGCGGGAGGGCGGATTCAACCGGTGGCCGCAACGATCTCTGCGAGCTTCTCTGATGGTGACAGGTAGCCAAGGGTCTTGCGCGGCCGGCCGTTGAGGCTCCGCTGGATGTGACGCAACTCGGCCGCGCTGACACG
>JAJYNP010000070.1 GCA_021786265.1 Chloroflexota bacterium | reverse complement strand
ATCGTGACGGCGCTCGAGCGCTCGGGCATCCGCCACGCGTTCACCGTGCCCGGGGAGAGCTTCCTCGAACTGCTCGACGCGCTCCGCGATTCGCGGATCCGGCTGGTCGCGGCCCGGCACGAGGCGGGAGCCGGCTTCATGGCGGAGGCCTACGGACAGCTCACCGGGCGGCCCGCCGTGTGCCTGGTGACCCGCGCGGTGGGAACGGCGAACCTGTCGATCGCGCTGCACACCGCCGAGCAGGACTCCACGCCGCTGGTCGCGATCGCGGGGCAGGTGCCGCGCGGGTTCCGCGGGCGCGAGGCGTTCCAGGAGGCGGATCTCGCCGGTTCGTTCGGCGCGCTGTGCAAGGCGGGCGTGGAGCTGGACGACCCGCGCACGATGGCCTCGAGCGTCGAGCGCATGGTCGGGCTCGCCAGGCAGGGCCGTCCCGGTCCCGTGCTGCTGGTGCTGCCGGAGGACGCGCTCGGTGAGCCCGCCGCACCCGACGCAGCCGGCGCACCCGGCGCTCCCGACGCAGTCGGCTCAGCCGGCGCGCTCGAGCGTCCCGGGGCGGACGGTGGCTCGACCATCACGCTCGAGGGTCCCGCGGCCGCCGATGCCGACGTCCGTGCGGTCCTGGCGCGCCTCGCCCGCGCCCGGCGTCCCGTGATCCTCGCCGGAGGCGGTGTGCTGCGGAGCGGCGCCACCGCAGAGCTCGGGGCCTTCGCCGACGCCGCGGGCATCGGGGTCATGGCCGCGTGGCGGCGGCCCGACGTGTTCCCCAACGGTTCGCCGAGGTACCTGGGCGCCACCGGGCTGGGCGCGGCACGCACCGTCCGCCGGCGTCTCCTCGAGGCGGATGTGATCCTGGCGCTGGGGACCCGGCTCTCGCAGGTGGCGACGTTCGACTACGCGGTCCCGGGGCCGGACACCGAGCTGCTGCAGGTCGACATCGAGCCGGGGCTCCAGGGGGACCGGCCGCAGCCCTCGCTCACGGTGCGATCCGACGCGCGTGCGTTCCTGCGGGCGGCGTTGTCGCTGCTCGCGGCGGGGGAACCCGCACCACCGCTCGCGGCGGAACGTGCCGCCGACCTCGGCCGCGACCGCGCGGCGTACCTGGCCGCGGTGGAGCCACCCGACCCGGGGCCCCGCGCCGGCGGTCTGCCGGTGCACCCGGCCACCGTGGTCGCGGCGCTGCGCCGGCACCTGCCACCGGATGTCATCCTCACCACCGACGCCGGCAACTTCGCGAGCTGGCCGGCCCGCTACCTGCCGGTTCCGCCCGGTGGACGCTTCCTCGGACCCACATCGGGGGCGATGGGGTACGGCCTTCCGGCCGCGGTGGGAGCGGCCATCGCGTCCCGCGACCTGGATGGTCGGGCCCGGCCGGTGGTCGCGATGGCGGGCGACGGCGGCTTCGGGATGTTGATGGCCGAACTCGAGACCGCCGTGCGAGAGCGGCTGCGCCTGGCCGTGATCGTCTTCGACAACGGCATGTACGGCACCATCCGCATGCACCAGGAGCGGACGTACCCGGGCCGGGTCGCCGCGACGGATCTTGGACGGATCGACTTCGCGGCGTTCGCCGTGGCCTGCGGCGCGCGGGGGATCCGGGTCGCGCGGGACGCGGACGTCGAGGAGGCAGTGGCGTCGGCGCTGGCCGACCGCGGCGTCGTGCTCGTCCACGTCCTGACGGACCCCCGGGTGATCAGCATCGACTCGACGCTGCCGGGGTAGGTCGCCCCGGGCGCGGCCGGGTTCGCCCCGGGCTCGGCCGGGTTCGGCCGGGTTCAGCCGGGTCCGGCCGCCCGGAACAGCTCCAGCAGGCGGCCGTGGTGGCGGGCGGGGGCCGCCACGATCCCGATCGAGGTCGCCGGCCTCGACAGGTCGAACCATGGCTCGCCGCCGGTGGTCGTCACCACCACCCCGCCCTCCTCGGCGATCAGGCCCGCCGCGGCGACGTCCCAGTTCGACATCCCCGTGGGGTGCACGCACGCGTCGAACCGCCCGGCCGCGGCGTAGGAGAGCTCGAGGGCAGACGACCCGAGGTGGCGGGCGGCGCGGACACTTCGCCGCAGGTCGCCCAGGTCGGAGCGCCAGTCCCGCGGCGCGTAGCCCAGGGCGATCACGCAGTCGTCCAGCGCGGGCTTGTCCGGGTTGCGGATCGGGCGGCCGTTGAGGCGGGCACCCCGGCCGCGCACGGCCGTGAAGAGCTCGTCGCGGAGCGGGTCCAGCACCACCCCCACGGCGGGCTCGCCGTCGACGGCCAGGGCGATGCTCACCGAGAAGATCGGCACCGCGTTTGCGTAGTTCACCGTGCCGTCGAGCGGATCCACGATCCAGGCGCGTCCGGCACCGGCGGTCGGGGCATCGCCTGCGGCAGTGGCGTGCTCCCCGGATTCCTCCGCGAGGATCGCGTCGCCCGGGAACGAGTGCCGGATCGCGTCGAGGATGAGCCGCTCCGACAGGTGGTCGACCTCGGTCACCACGTCGCGGGCGCTCTTGCGACGGATCTCCCGGACCCGTCCGAGCCGCTCGAGCTGGACGTGGCCGGCGAGACGCGCCGCCGACGTCGCCACGCTGATGGCGAGGGCGGCGTCGGCCGAAGAAAGGTTCCGGGGATGGGCCACCAGGGCATTCTATGGGTCGGCCGGCCCGTGCGCCCTGTTGCGTCCATGCTCCATCCTGTGCGGGTGCCGCTGATCGCCACCGACCGCCTGACCAAGCGATACCCCGGCGTCACCGCGCTCGACGGCGTCACGCTCGCGCTCGACGGCGGGATCGTGGGGCTGGTCGGTGCGAACGGCGCGGGGAAGTCGACCCTGCTGAAGGTGCTGCTCGGCCTGGTCCGGGCGACCTCGGGACGCGCCGCCGTGCTGGGCCTGGACACCGCGACCCACGGGGGCGAGGTCCGGCAGCGGGTGGGGTACATGCCCGAGCACGACTGCCTGCCGCCGGACGTCGGCGCGGCCGACTTCGTCACCCACATGGCCCGGATGAGCGGCCTGCCGGCCTCGGCGGCACGGGAGCGGTCCGCCGAGACGCTTCGTCACGTGGGCCTGTACGAGGAGCGGTACCGCCCCATCGGTGGCTACTCGACCGGGATGCGCCAGCGCGTCAAGCTCGCCCAGGCGCTGGTCCACGATCCGAGCCTGCTGCTCCTCGACGAGCCGACCGCCGGGCTGGACCCCGCCGGGCGCGAGGAGATGCTCGCGCTGGTCCACCGGATCGGCAGCGAGTTCGGCATCGCGATCGTCATGGCGTCGCACCTCCTGGGGGAGGTCGAGCGGATCTGCGACCACCTGGTCGCGATCGACGCCGGAAGGCTGATCCGTTCCGCGCCCCTCACCCAGTTCACCGCCCTGACCCACGTCCTCACGATCGAGGTCGAGGAGGGCGCCGACAGGCTGGCCGAGGCGCTGGGCCGGATCGGGCGCACGGCCCACCAGGAGGGCCGGCTCGTGCTGGTGGACCTTGACGGCCCGCCGCCGTACGACCTGGTGCGCGACCTGGTGGTGGAGCTCGGCCTGCCGCTCGCCCGCATCGAGCAGGGACGGCACCAGCTGGAGGACCTGTTCCGGACGGTCGAGGACCCCGGGCTCGCCCCCGGGCTCGCCCCCGATCTCGCCCCCGATGTGGCGCAGGAAGCGCCGAGGTGAACCCGATGGGTGGACAGGGGAACCCGACCGAGGGCCGGCCCCTCGCGCCCACGGTGTCCGGCGCGGGACCCACCGTCGCCACGTCTGCCGGTGGCAGCATCTACGACCTCGGCTACCAGCACTACGACGGCCGCCGCCTGGGGCGGGTCCACGCGTTCCGCGCGCTCTACACGCACGGCCTCGCCGCGTCGTTCGGCATCGGCCGGAGCGCGCGGTCGAAGGTCGTCCCGATGGGCCTCTTCGCGATCGCGCTCGTCCCGGCGGTGGTCGAGCTCGGCATCACCGCGCTCGCCGGCGACCTCCTGCAGCCGGTACGGATCGAGAACTACTTCTCGCTGGTCGGCACCGTGATGCTGCTGTTCTGCGCGGCGGTGGCCCCGGAGCTGGTGGGCCGGGACCAGCGCAACCACGTGCTGTCGCTCTACTTCACGCGGGCCCTGGAGCGGCGCGACTATGCGCTCGCGAAGTTCGCGGCGCTGCTCACGGCCATGCTGCTGATCGCGCTCGTCCCGGAGATCGTGCTGTACGTGGGCAGCGCGCTCGTGCGGTCCGACCCGGTCGGATACCTGCGGGATCACCTGGACCTGCCCGGGCCCATGCTGGCGAGCGCGCTGGTGACCTCGCTCCAGGTCTCGACGGTGGCGCTCGCGATCGCCGCCCTCACCCCTCGGCGGGCCTACGCGACGGGCGGGATCGTCGCGTTCTGGTTCATCGCCGACGGGCTGGGCACGCTGATCGCGTCGGCGGAGCAGGGCGGATGGACCCGCTACGGGGTCCTGCTGAGCCCGTCGACGGTCGGAGACGGCACGGTCAACTGGTTCTTCGGCAGTGCCGGCGACGAGATCCTCCGGCGGGCGGATCTCCCGGGGTGGTGGTACGTCATCGTCGCCCTCGCCATCGCGGTTGTCGCCGGAACCGTCGTGCTGCGGCGCTACGCGAGGATCGCGGCGTGAGCGGCCCGGGCCGCCCGCCGCTCTGGGCCCCCGCGCCGGTGCCGGCGGACGTGGCCGGTGCACCGCTGGCCGCCGCGCACGTGGCTCGCTGGTACGGGAACGTGGTCGCGGTCAACGACGTCACCTTCGGGATCGGCGCGGGCGTGACCGGGCTGCTGGGCCCGAACGGAGCCGGCAAGTCGACGGTGCTCCACATGCTGGCCGGCCTGCTCGCCCCGTCCAGCGGGCACGTGCTGATCCAGGGCCGGCCGGCGGGCCGGGACCCCGCGCTGTACCGTCAGCTCGGCCTGGTGCCGGAGCGCGACGCGGCGTACGACTTCCTGACCGGTCGAGAGTTCGCCGTGCTCTCGGCCCGCCTCGCCCGTGTCCCCGACCCGGACGGGGCCGCGCGGAGGGCGATCGCGATGGTCGACCTGGAGGGTGCCGCGGACCGCGCGATCGGCGGCTACTCGAAGGGGATGCGGCAGCGCGTGAAGCTGGCGTCGGCGCTCGTCCACGATCCGCCGATCCTGCTGCTCGACGAGCCGTTCAACGGCATGGATCCGCGACAGCGGCTGCACATGATGGATCTGCTCCACCGCATGGCGGCGGAGGGACGCGTGATCCTCTTCTCGTCGCACATCCTCGAGGAGGTCGAGCGGCTGGCGCAGCAGGTCCTGGTGATGGTGGCGGGCCGGCTGGCCGCCGCGGGCGACTACCGGGCCCTGCGCCGCCTGATGACCGATCGCCCGCACACGTTCCGGCTGCACACCAGCGACGACCGCGCGATGGCGGCCAGGCTCGTTGCGGAGGCACCCGTGCTCGGGGTGCAGTTCGAGGACGGCGCCCTGGACGTGCGCGCGGCCGACTACGGCTCGTTCACCGCCGTCGTCGCCCGGGTGGCGAAGCTCGCGGACGTGTCGCTGTACGAGCTCCTGCCCACCGACGAGACCCTCGAGTCCGTCTTCAGCTACCTGGTGGGGCGCTGATGGACCGCGGGGCGCCGGTGAGCACGACCCGCATCTCCGGTGCGATCCGCCGCTCGATCGGCCCGGGGTGCCGCTGATGGGCCGCGACGGCGTCCTCCGCCAGCTGCTGGTGCTGACCGCCAGGCAGGCACTCGGGCGCCGGCGGATGCTCCTCGCGGTGCTCGCCGGGTGCGCGCCCATCCTGGTGTCGGCGATCTACCGGCTGGCCGGGGGCCTGGAGTACGAGAGCTGGACCGCGGGGCTGCTCGACAACCTCGTGATCACCACGCTGCTGCCGCTGGTCGCCCTGATCTTCGGCACCTCGGTCCTGGGCGGCGAGGTGGAGGACGGCACCCTCGTGTACCTGCTGGTCCGCCCGGTGGCCCGCTGGCAGATCGTGGTGGCCAAGCTCGCGATCGCCGCGGTCGCCACCGCGGTGATCATCGGCGCATCGGCCGTGGTGGCGATCCTGATCTCCCTCCCCGGCGCCGCCGGGCCGGGGACCGCGGCGGCGGCCCTCGCCGGTATCGCCTGGGGCGCGCTCGTCTATACCTCGATCGCGGTGGCGCTGAGCCTCGTGACGGGACACGCCCTGATCGTCGGGCTCGCCTACGTGTACATCTGGGAGGGCGTGGTCGCCGGCCTGTTCACGGGCACCCGGCTGATCAGCGTCCACCAGTACGTGCTGGGCGTCACGGCGGCCCTCGACCCGACCCAGCCGTCGCTGCTGCCGTGGCACCTCGAGCTGGCGACCTCGCTGGAGCTGGGCGCCGTGGTGGCCGCGGGCGCGACGCTCATCGCGATCTGGCGCCTGGCGCACTTCGAGGTCGCGGAACGCCAGTGACCCGGCGCGGCACGACGGTCAGCGACAGGACGCCGTGAGGCCCGCCACCGGGTAGGCGCCGGCGCTCGGTGCCGGCACGGACGTGGTCACCGTGATGGCCCCGCCGGGGGGGATCGGCCGGGTCAGGAAGACGGGGTCGTCGGGCAGCAGCACGCCGCCGCGCGACACCTGGCAGGTGGCGGGGCCTTCCTTCGTGCCCCGGTTCGTCACCTGGATGGCGACGCTGGCGCCGCCGTCGGCGAGGCTCGCCTGCCCGATCAGCCGCGAATCGAACGGCCCCACGCCGGCGGTCAGGGCCTTGGCAAGGATCGCGAGCAGCAGCACGCCGATCCCGACCCCGGCGAGCATGGTGGCGTGCAGCTGCGTGGCGCTCGGGGCGCCGATGTGGCCGGGATTGTCCAGCTCGCACAGGGACACGCCGAGTGGCGTGGGGCGGCCGCAGCGAACGCAGCGATCGTGCGGCCCGGACGCCAGGGTCGGGTCGAGGGCCGTCGCCGGGAGACGCGGGTCGGGCATGGGGCAAGAGCGTAGCGCGAACCCCGCGCCGGTGCGTCCGGTCGGGCGTCGG
>JAJYNP010000359.1 GCA_021786265.1 Chloroflexota bacterium | reverse complement strand
CGCGGCGAGCGCCATGATCGCCGCCTCCAGCCCGTAGATCGCCTTGCGACCCAGCACGTCGGCCACGCGACCGAACACCACCGCGCCGAAGAAGGCACCGACCAGCGCGATGCTGCTCGCGAGCGTTGCCTGGGTGGTCGTCAGGTGCCACTGGGCGGTGACCAGGGCGAGCGCGACGCCGATGATGAACAGGTCGTATGCGTCGGTGAAGAACCCCATCCCCGCGGTGAACATCGCCCGGAGATGGAAGACGCTGAGGGGCGCCTCGTTCAGCGCGTCGGTCAGTGTGCCCGAGCCGCTCGCACCGTCAGACGACATGCAGGCTCCTTTCCATTCATGCGTCCCGGACGCTATCGCCTTCCCGTTACGGGATTGTTAAGTGCCCTGAGCGTCTGTTACGGCTCTGAAAACTGGTTGCGCGGTCGCGCAAGCACGGTTCCCTGCGTCACCGGTCGCGTGCGTCCGTGCCGGGGCCGAGGAGCCGCCGCCCGGCCATCGCGAGCACCGCCGCGACGGCGACCGCCGCGCCGACCACCGCGAGCGGCGCCTCCGCGGCCGCCACCTGGAGCGCCGCCTCGAGCCGCAGCGCGAGGTCGTCCAGGCCGAAGCCGGCGTACAGGCCGGAGAGCGCGTTGGGGCCCTGGAAGACGATGAACCCGGCACCCAGCGCGATGAACATGGCACTCGAGACGACCGTGGAGATGTGCCGCTCCACCCCGCCGACGCGGACCTGCCGCCCGCGCAGCCGCCCCCGCGTGGCGGTGCCCAGGCGCTCCCAGGCCAGGGCCAGCAGGAAGAGCGGGAAGGCCATCCCGGCCCCGTAGGCGGCGAGCAGGACGGCGCCGGGGACCACGCCGCCGGACCCGGCCGCGATGGTCAGGATCGCGCCGAGGATCGGGCCGGCACAGAAGCCCCCCAGCCCGTAGCTCAGGCCGAGGACGAAGGTGCTGGCCGCGCTCTCGGCACTCATGGCCGGGCGCAGGGAGGCGCCCGGCAGCTCGAATCCGCCGAGCAGCAGCTGCACGACGCCGATGGCGATCAGCGTCAACCCGGCAAGCAGCGTGAGCGGGCCCCGTTCGGTCAGCAGGACCGTGCCGATCGCGCCGGCTCCCAGCCCGGCGGGCACGAGCAGCGTGATCAGGCCCAGGTAGAAGATCACCGTCCGCAGCGCCAGCCGCGTGGGGGAGGGGAACGCGTACGCGAAGAACGCGGGCAGGAGCAGCGCCGAGCACGGGCTCAGCAGCGAGAGCGTGCCGCCCGCGAACGCGACGAGGAGCTCGACCGGCACGCGCTACCGCTTGCGCTCGATCGGTGCGCTCACCGGCCGGCGCGGCGACCGCTCACTGGCCGGCCAGCGCGGAGTCGATGGCGGACTGGAACGCGGAGTACGGCTGCGCTCCGTCGATCCGCTGGCCGTTGACGAAGAAGGCCGGGGTCCCGGTGATGCCGAGTTTCGCCGCCTGCGCGAAGTCCGCCTGTACCGCCCCGCCGTACTTGTCCGAGTCGACGCACGCGTCGAAGGTGGCCGCCTTCAGCCCGAGCTGCTGCCCGAAGGCCTTGAGGCGGTCCTTCGAGAACGCGCCGCTGTTCTGCCCCGCCTGCGACCTGTACAGCAGGTCGTGGTACGCCCAGAACTGGCCCTGGTCGCCGGCGCATCGGGCGGCGTTCGCGGCGTCCTTCGATTCGCCCCCCATCCAGGCCATGTCGTGCCACTCCAGCCTGACCTTGCCGGTATCGATGTAGGCCTGCTTGATCTGCGGCTCGACCGTCTTCGCCCAGGTGGCGCAGTACGGGCACTGGTAGTCGGCGTACTCGACGATCGTCACCGGTGCCGTCGACGCGCCCAGCGTGGGCGTCGCGGCATGGACGGGCGGTGCGGTCGCCGCGCTCACGCCGGCCACCACGATCGCGACGGCCGCAACGCCGGCGAGCGTCATCAGTCCGGGGAAGGCCCAGCGCCGCAGGCGCGATCCCGGGCGCCGTCCACCGGTGCGACGCGACCCCCCGGCGACCGTCCGGGGTCTCCGGGCCGCCGGGCGGGACCCCTCGGCTGCCGCCGCCGATCGATCCGGGGACGGGCGCTGCTGCTCGGCCGCTGCCTCAGCCGGCTGCGGCGGCGGGCTCGACCGCGCCCCCGCGGGGCGCGCGCGGTCGGGGGATCGACCCCGGGATCTGCGGTTGCGACGGGACACGAGCGATAGCCTCCGGTACCGTGCGCCGCGGATCGGCCGTGGCGGGCCTCCGCGATGCTAGCACCTAGTTGCGTACTTGCGCAATCGACTGACAACACGCATCGCGACCGGGTCAACACACATGGTGACCGGCCCGGCCCGCGGCGGGACTCGACCATGAGCGCCGCACCCGAACGCCGCACCAACGCCGCACCCGAACGCCGCACCAACGCCGCACCCGAGCGCCGCACCCGAGTGCCGCACCCGAGTGCCGCGCGCGGGAGTGGGGAAGTGTGTCGAAACCTAACCCGATGTTGACCCGCGGCTCATCCGGGTCCGGTACCGTTCGGCGATGCCCCACAGACCTCTGCCCAACGCCGCCCTGATCGCGGCCCTCGTCGTCGTGCTGGCCGGGGGCGTCGTCCTGGCCCACATCGCCAGCTCGAGCACGCCCGCGGGTCCCGGTCCGGGAGTGGCAACCGTCTCCTCCGCCGCCGTCGCGGGCTCGTCCCCGCAGGAGGGCGCGGCATCGGCGCCCGGGACATCCCCCCAGGCCGCGCTGGCAGCCGGCACGTCGCCGAGCCCATCGCCGGCGGTATCCACGGGCCCCCTTCCCGGCGACCTGCTGATCGCCGACCGCGGCAACGACCGCCTGCTGATCGTCACGCCGGCGAAGCGGATCGTCTGGTCGATGACCATCGATCCCGGCGGTCCGAGCGGATCGCAGTCCTGGGGCCCGGACGACGCCTTCTTCACGCCGGACGGCGCCCACATCGTGATCAACCAGGAGAACGCCCACACCGTCTCGATCATCGACATCGCGACGCGGAAGATCGTGTGGCAGTACGGGCACACGGGTCGGCCCGGCAGTGCGCCCGGCTACCTGAACGGGCCCGACGACGCCTACGTCCTGCCCGACGGCACCGTCACCGTGGCCGACATCAGGAACGAGCGAGTGCTGTTCATCTCGCCCTCGAAGCAGATCGTTCGCCAGGTGGGGCTCACGGGAGTCCGCCGCCACGACCCGCCCGTCTCGTACGCGGCCCCGAACGGGGACGTGCCGCTGGCGGACGGCGGCATGCTGGTCACCGAGATCGGCGGAAGCTGGGTGGACCGGCTCGACGCCCAGGGACGGCTGGTGTGGGCGATCCACCTGCGCGATATCGCCTACCCGTCCGACGCCCAGCTCCTGCCCAACGGGAACGTGCTGGTGGTCGACTACTCCACGCCCGGACAGATCGAGGAGGTCACGCCCGCGGGGCGGGTCGTCTGGCGCTACGACGTGCGCAGCGGGCCCGGGATGCTCTCGAACCCGTCGCTGGCGGTGCGCCTCTCCAACGGGAACATCGCGGTCACCAATGACTTCGGCCAGACGGTCGACGTGATCGACCCGGCCACGCACCGAATCGTCTGGCAGTACGGCCACCTGGGGATCCCGGGCACGGCCGCCGACCACCTGTACAACCCGGACGGCCTGGATCCCGTCCCCGCCTCGACCGCCGCGCTGCTCGCGACCCTCGGGGGCAGTACGGGGGCCACGGCGCCCTGAAGTCCGGCCGGCCGGACCCGGGGCCGACCGATCACCCGGGCCTGGTCTCGCCCGCGTCGGCCAGCGCCCTCGCCCAGCTGACCGACATGCTCGCACCGCCCGCCGGAGAGGTTCCGATCCGCCAGCGACCCCCGGAAGCCCTGACGATGGCGTCGGCGATGGCCAGGCCCAGCCCGGCGCCGCCCGGCGTGTCGGTCGCCCGGTGGAAGCGGTCGAAGATACGAATCCGCTCATCGGGCGGGATCCCGGGCCCGGAATCGTCCACCGTCACCCTGACCCGCGTGCCGTCGTGGGTCACGGACACGTCGACCGAGCCGCCCTCGGGCGAGTAGCGGCAGGCGTTGTCGAGCAGCACGCCCAGGAGCCGGTCCAGCCACTCGGGAGGCACCGCGATGACGCTGGATCCGGGCGCCGGGTGGACCCGGAGCGACAGTCGCCGGGTCTCCGCGACGACCCCGAATCGGTCCGCGGTCTGGGCGGCCAGCACGCCGGCATCCACGGGTTCCGCCTTCGGCTGCCCCTGGGCGGCGTCGAAGCGGGCCAGCCAGAGCATGTCGTCAACCAGCCGCCGGATGCGCTTGTTCTCGTGGTCCACGCGCTGGAAGGCGGTTCGGTACCACGTCTCGGAGCGGTCCTGCGACAGCGCCAGGCTGGTCTGTGCCTCGATCACCGAGAGCGGGGTGCGCAGCTCGTGCGAGGCGTCGGCGGTGAACTCGAGCTGGCGCTGCCGGGCGCGCTCGATCGGGGCGGCCACGCGGCGTCCGATGCCCACGGCGCCGAGGAACACCAGCAGCAACAGGATCGGGCCGATGATCGCCTCGGCGACGATGACGGTCGACTGGGCCTGCGAGACGCTCTCCATGGTCTGGCCCACGACCACGTACTGGCCACCGGCCGCGGCCCCCGTGATGCGCACCTCGGCGTTGTTGATCGCGACGGTCCGTGGCGTGCTCACCGTCCGGTAGGCGGCCGGCAGCACCGCGTTGGAGGTGTTGCAGGTGACATCGCCGTCCGCGTGGACGGTCCACACGATGACGGGGGGACCGAACGGCCGCTCCGGCGGAGGTGCCCCGAAGCCCGCGGTCTGTGGCGGCGGCTCGCGGCCGATCTGCGCAAGGGACATCGCGAGCCGCCCGTCGATCTGGGCGGTCAGCGTGCGGGTGACGATCAGCACCACCGCCGCGGCCACCACGAGATACGCCACGCCCACCACCGCCGCGGCGGAGAGGGCCACGCGGATCGAGGTCGCCCGGACGTCCTGGCCCCGCCGACCCTCGCGACGTCCGCGGAGGCTCAGCCGGCCGGGCACGTTCACATCGGCTCCAGGCGGTAGCCCGCGCCGCGGACCGTGACGATCCATACGCCGGCGGCCGGCAGTTTCGCGCGCAGGCGACTCAGCTGGACGTCGATGGCGTTGGAGCCGAGCGGATCGGTCTCGTCGCGCCAGGCGTGCTCTGCGATCGCCTTGCGGTCCACGACCGCGGGCGAGCGGCGCATCAGCAGCTCGAGGATGTTGTACTCCGTGGTGGTCAGGTTCAGCGGCCGCCCGCCGACGGTGATCTCGCGGCGCACCGGGTCGAGCGCGAGGGCGCCGCGTTCCACGACCGGGCCGTCCACGCCCCGGGGGCGGCGCTGGAGCGCCCGGATTCGGGCCAGCAGCTCGCCGAAATCGAAGGGCTTCACCAGGTAGTCGTCCGCGCCGGCGTCCAGTCCCCGGATCCGGTCGGGGGGCGCGTCGCGCGCGGTGAGCATCAGGAGGGCGGTGGGGCGGTCGTGGCTGCGCGCCCAGGCGACCACGTCGATCCCCGGTGCGCCGGGCATGCGCCAGTCGATGATGGCCACGTCGTACTCGTAGAACCTGAGCTGCAGGATGGCGTCGTCGCCGCGCTCCACGGCGTCCACCTGGTAGCCCTGGTCCTGGAGGCCCTCGACCAGCACCTCGCGCAGCCCGGGATCGTCCTCGGCCACGAGGATCCGCACGGTGTCAGGGCCTCCGGCGCGGGCCGGCGGGCGTGACCCGGCGGCGGGCATCAGGTTCCGCATGCATGGCGTCCCATTATCTGCGCGGCTCTCGGGGACCGGGGTGGCGGTGACACCCGCGCAGTCTCGACCCGCCCGCCTTTCGGATCGATTACGGCGCCCCTGATACGGTGGTGCCTCGCTGGAGAGGGTTACGCCTCGCTGGAGACCGGGGCCTCACCCGGCTACGCCGTCGGCCAGCGTTCCTCGAACACGACCTGCTCGCGCGGCAGTCGCGCCTGTCCCGGAGCCGACTTGGGCCGGCGCGCCGCGTCGGTCGGGTGACCCACGGCAAGCAGGGTCCGCACGAACCGATCGGCCGGCAGCCCGAGGAGCTCGCCCACCCCGTCCCGAACGTCGGGACGGATCCAGGCGACCCCCGCGCCGAGGCCGAGCATCGACGCGGCGATGAGCATCCGTTCCGCGGCGCGGCCGTCGTCGAACGCGCGGGAGATCGCCCGGTCGTGATCCACTGGAATCGCGATCGCGATGGCGACCGGCGCGGTCTGCAGGGGACGAGTCTGCGGCAGGCCCGCCGCCGCGATCCGGCGCAGGGTCTCCGGGCTGCGGATCACGATGAACCGCCAGGGCTGCTCGTTGTTGCTGCTGCCCGACCACCGCGCGACCTCGGTGATCGCCTCGAGGGCGGCCTGGTCGGGGGGATCGCCGGTGAATTCGCGGTACTGCCGGGTACGGACCAGGGGACGCACTCGTTCGGCGGAAGAGATCGGCTGGGGGCGCGGTGCTTCAGGGGTCGGCTGTGTCATCGCCTCACGCTAGCAGAGGAGGCAATGCGCTCACGTTCGCGGCGTCCACGGCCCCGGCGCCGAGATGGGCGACCATGACATCCTCGCGAGGGCGACATCCCCGCGAGAACGGCCGTTCGGGGCCCCCTCGGCGTGGCAGGTGTACCGTCGCGACCGATGGAGCAGCCCGTGAACGGCGACTCGCCGCCAGCCCGCGCCCGGCGATCCCTGATGGCGGGGTTCGCCGCGACCGGTGCCGTCCTGGTGCTGCTGGCGGCCGCCCTGTGGGCTGCGCCCGGCAGTCCAGGTGACCACGGGGGTGCGAATCCCTCGGGCGCGGGTCGCGCCGGCACGGGACCGGTCGGCGCCGGGGTCCTCCCCCCGCGCGCGAGCCCGGTGGGCCTCCTCCCGCCATCGTCGGCCGCATCGCCCGCCGCGTCGATTCCGTCGGCCGCCCCGCCCTCGCAGACCTCCTCGCCG
>JAJYNP010000336.1 GCA_021786265.1 Chloroflexota bacterium | reverse complement strand
TGGCAGAAGGATTCCAGGAGCGACGAGGAGCCGGGCTGAGCCGGGCGGACCCGGGCGAGCTCCGTGCGGCCGCGGTCGCGCGGGCCCTACTCCTCGTCGAGGAACGTCGCGACGCTCGTCGCCAGGGCCGGGTCGACGTTGATGTCGTAGTGGGTCGCCCGGGGCAGGATCGCGAGGCCGTGGCGGGTCATCCCGGAGCGGTCCCATGCGGCGTCGCGCTGCCCGCCGCCCAGCAGCTCGAAGCACTCGGCCGCGTAGCGGGGCGGAATGCCGTCCGCATCGCCGGCCACGATGAGGACGGGCATGGGGAGCCGGCGTGCCTCGTCGGTCCAGTCGTAGTCGAGCTTGAGCAGGCCGGTCAGCTGGGTCACGAGCAGGGGCCAGTCCTCCACCCGCGGGGCGATCTCGCGGTACACGGCGTACAGCGGGGTCTGTTTGAAGGGCTCCGCCATCTCGGGCCCCATCTGCGCGAAGGCGGCGAGGTGCTCGGCATGCCAGGCGCTGCGCCGGAAGGGCGCCGAGACGAGCACCAGCCGGCGGACCAGCGCCGGATGCTGGATGGCCGTTCGCAGCGCGACCCCGCCGCCGAGCGAGAAGCCCAGCACGTCCGCCTGCGCGTGGCCCAGGTGCCGGATCAGGGCCGCGATGTCGTCGGCCATGGTCTCGAAGCGCATCGGGCGCTCCACGGCCGGCGTGCGTCCGTGGGACTGCAGATCGACCCCGATCACCTCGCGCCCGGCGGCCAGGGCGGCCACGTTCGGGCCGAACATCTCGACCGAGCCGAAGCCTCCATGGAGGAGGACCAGCGGCCGGCCGCTGCCGTGGACCTGGTAGGCGAGCTCGATGCCGTTGACGGTCGCAAGGCCGGCGGTGGCTGCCACGGGGCGCTCCTTTCGGGCACGAGGCGGTCGGCGTGGCGTGCCTCCGGAGCCGACCAGGCGCGACGGGCGCCTGGTCGCCGGGCCGGGACACGCCGCGCGGAGGCGGGCGTGGCTGGCGAGGAAGGATTCGAACCTTCGATCTCCTGATCCAGAGTCAGGCGCCTTACCGCTTGGCCACTCGCCAGTGATCGAATCGGCATCCTATCGCAGAGCGGTCGAGGCAGCGCGGTCCGTTCCCGCGGGATGGACGGCACGGGCCGGGGCGGACGTCAGGTGCCCTGCCGACCCTGCGCCTGGAGCTTCGCCCAGGTGTCCTTCAACGTGAGCGTCCGGTTGAAGACGGGATGGGCGGGGGTCGAATCGGGGTCGCGACAGAAGTACCCGAGCCGCTCGAACTGCACCGTCTCGCCCGCCGGCAGATCCACGAGCGCCGGCTCCAGGAGACAGCCCTGCAGCACCTCCTCGGAATCCGGGTTCAGGTCCGCGAACAGGTCGCCGCCGTCCGCTCCGGGATCCGGCCGGCTGAAGAGGTGGTCGTACAGCCGCACCTCGGCCGGCATCGCGTGATCGGCCGAGATCCAGTGGAGCGTGGCCTTGGGCCGGCGGCCGTCCGGGGCGTCCCCGCCGCGAGTGGCGGGATCGTAGGTGCAGCGCAGTTCGACGACCTGTCCGGCCGCGTCCTTCACGACGTCCCGGCAGGTCACGAAGTACGCCGATCGCAGTCGCACCTCGCGGCCCGGGGCCAGGCGGAAGAACTTCGCCGGAGGGTCCTCCATGAAGTCGTCGCGCTCGATCCACAGCTCGCGGCTGAACGGCACAGTGCGGCTCCCGGCCGACGGGTCCTCCGGGTTGTTGACGACCTCCATCGGCTCGACCTGCCCCTCGGGGTAGTTCTCGATGATCACCTTCAGGGGTCGCAGAATGGCGAAGCGGCGGGGCGCCGTCCGGTTGAGGACGTCGCGCACCGCGTGCTCGAGCATGCCCACCTCGACCACGCTGTCGCTCTTGGCGACGCCGATCATCGCCGCGAAGTCGCGGATGCCCTCGGCGGGGTAGCCGCGCCGCCGCAGGCCCGAGATGGTGGGCATCCGCGGATCGTCCCAGCCGCGCACGTGCCCCTCGGTGACCAGCCGCAGGAGGACGCGCTTCGAGAGGACGGTGTAGGTGAGGTTGAGCCGCGCGAACTCGTACTGGTGCGGGCGCGAGGGCACGGGCAGGTTGTCGATGAGCCAGTCGTAGAGCGGCCGGTGGGCCTCGAACTCGAGGGTGCAGATGGAGTGCGTGATGCCCTCGATCGCATCCGACTGGCCGTGCGCGAAGTCGTACGTCGGGTAGACGCACCAGGCGTCGCCGGTGCGCGGATGCGCGGCGTGCACGATGCGGTACAGCACCGGGTCGCGCAGGTTGATGTTCGGGGAGGCCATGTCGATCCGCGCGCGCAGCACCCGCGCGCCGTTGGGGAACTCACCCGTCCGCATCCGCTCGAAGAGCTCGAGGCTCTCCCCGGCCGTCCGCTCGCGCCACGGGCTGTTCCGCCCGGGTTCGGTCAGCGTGCCGCGGTACTGGCGGATCTCGTCGGCCGAGAGGTCGTCCACGTAGGCCCTGCCGGCGCGGATCAGGTGGAGGGCCCAGTCGTACAGCTGCTCGAAGTAGTCGGAGGCGAAGTAGAGGTGCTCGCCCCACTCGAAGCCCAGCCAGCGCACGTCCGCCTGGATCGCGTCGATGTACTCCTGCTCCTCCTTCGCCGGGTTCGTGTCGTCGAAGCGCAGGTGGCAGCGACCGCCGAACTCGCGCGCGATCCCGAAGTTGAGGCAGATCGACTTGGCGTGACCGATGTGCAGGTAGCCGTTCGGCTCCGGCGGGAAGCGGGTGACCACCGTGTCGATCCGGCCGGCCTGGACGTCGGCGGCGACGATCTCGCGGACGAAGTCGCCTCGTTCCGGCGGAGTCGATTGCTTCAGCGGATCCACGGGGATGGTCACCGATCGCGGCGGGGCGCGACCGGCGTCCTCACCGTCGTGGCCACACGGCCGAGGCTAACACAGGGCCGGGTCATGCCATCAGCGCGATGCGACGTACCGGAGGGTCCCTGCGGCGAGCACGATGACGCCGGCGGCGTCAAGGGGCAGCCGTCCGGCCACGAGGCCCACGGCGAGGATGACGATGCCGATCACGGCGTACAGCCAGACCGGAAGTCGCACCAGCTGCATCGACGTCTCCCTTTCGATCCGAAGGCACGCCCGGGCGGGCGGGACAGTCCACGGCGGGGCGACCTCGCAGGCAATCGCAGCAGCGCTCGGGGTGCCGGAGGACGACTGCCTGAGCCACGGCTCGCACCCGACAGGAGCCGTCCGTGCCCGGGGAGTTGGCTGGCGAGGAAGGATTCGAACCTTCAATCCCCTGATCCAGAGTCAGGTGCCTTACCGTTAGGCCACTCGCCACCGCAAGCGTGCGGATGATACCGCAGCGACCGACCCCGAGCGTGGCCCCGCACGGTTCACACCTGCTCGCGCCGCTCTCTGCCCCTCAGTTCACGAAGTTCACGGACTCGGCCCCGGACCACCCGCGACCATCTCGATACTACCGCCGGCATGCCATGCGGCTCAATCCCGAGCGAGCGGCTTCGGCACCAACTGAACTGGGGCACCCTGCACCGTCGCTTCCTCGCGGGCTGGGAGATCCGCGACGGTGGGACCGAGTTGTTCCGGCCACGAACGGTGGCGATCATTCGCCGCCCGGATCCCGAACCCCTGGGCGAACGAGCCGACAGGGTCACCCCCACCGGCGGCATGAGTCCGCGCAGAGCCGGATGCGACGAGAGCCGCACGTCCGGTTCGGAGGGCGGGTCGAGGAGACGGACCGGCTGAACGGCCGACACTGCGCCTTGACCCGACCCCTACACGGTGAGCCGAGAAGCGACGATCCCTGTTCAGCGGGGCCCGATTCCTCGTTTTGGCAGCCCGTCACACCGCGTCCTCGGCGGATCGGGGCTAACAAGACGTGGCGTGCAGCGGGCGTCGGCTGCTGCCGCATGGATCGCTCGACGACGCTCGAGGAACGCGCTGGGAGCGGCAACGGCAAGGTTTGACAGCCGCGATATGATCGCGCGTTACGGCCGAGCCTCGGATCCGCTCGCACAGCAGTCCACACACCCGATCTGCTTCTGACCGGTGGCACAGGAGGGCTGACGAAGGGTGACTCGCGACGAGCCCGACTCGCAGGCTCTCGGGCTGCGTTCGCCGTCAGTACCGCACCGCCTGCTGCCGCGCCTGGCGTTCACCGGACCGGACCGGACCGGCGGGTTCTCGGGGCGTCGCTATCGGCGCATGCGCGAGACGCGCTGGGGTTATCTCTATGTCGCACCCGCCCTGCTGATCCTCTTCGCGTTCACCTTCGCGCCCACGCTCTTCGTGGTGTACATCAGCTTCTTCAACTGGAACCTGCTCGATCCGCCGCTCTCGCGTGCCGTCGGCCTGGGCAACTTCAGTCAGCTGCTCGGGTCGGCCGACTTCCTGCACAGCCTGTTCGTCACTGCGTACTTCGCCGTCGCCACGGTGGCGCTCGGAACGGCGATCGGATTGTTCATCGCGCTGGCGCTGAACAGGAAGGCGTTTGGCAGGAGCGCCACCCGCCTGGCAGTGTTCTCTCCCTACGTCACCCCGCTCGTCGCAACGTCGATCATCTGGGTATGGATCTTCAATCCACAGTTCGGCCTGGCCAACGCGGCGCTGCATGCCGTCGGGTTGCCGGAGCTGCAATGGCTCGAGTCGACGACATGGGCGTTGCCTGCCGTGGTCATCTTCACGCTCTGGCACAACCTGGGCTTCACGGTGATCATCTTCCTGGCTGGGCTCACAACGATCTCCCAGGAGCTCAGCGACGCGGCACGGGTCGACGGGGCGGACGCCTGGCAGGAGTTCCTCTGGGTGACGCTGCCACAGCTCACGCCCACCGTGCTCTTCGTCGTGATCATCTCGACGGTTGGCGCGCTCCAAGCCTTCACCCAGTTCTACAACATGACCGGCGGCGGGCCCCTCAACGCGACCACGACCACGAGCTACCTGCTGTACGAGCAGGCGTTCGTGTTCTACCGCGCGGGACCTGCGGCCGCGCTGGCAGTGATCCTCTTTGTGATCACCGCCGTACTCACCTTGGTGCAACTGCGGCTCGGACGGAACCGGGACGCAAGCGCATGACCACGCACCGCGGCGTCGACCACAAGGAGGGCGAGTGCAATGTCGGCAGCGCACAGGCACCTGCAACCGGGCGCACCACGCTGGCAGATAGCTGCGGCCCTGGGGGTGGCCGCCATCCTGATGGCGGCCTGCAGTTCATCGGCGGGGGCCAGCGCCAGCCCGGCGGCCAGCGCCCCCGCCAGTGCCATTTCGGGCGGCGTGCCGGCGTCCTCGGGCAGCGCACAGTCGGCCACCATCTCATTCATGGAGGCGATGTCGTCGGGCACATTGAAGACCACGCTCGACACGCTGGTCGGCCAGTTCGAGGCGGCATACCCGGGGATCAAGGTGACCCTTGTCGCCGAGCCGAACTACGGCACGCTGCGCCAGAAGGAGGAAGCGGCCATCGCGGCTGGCAATCCACCGACGATCGGGCAGGCATACGAGGATTGGGCCGCGACGTACGCCGCGTCCAATGCCATCGTCCCGCTCACCAACTTCATCAGCGGGCCGGACGGCGTCTCGGCTAGCGAGCAAAGCGACTTCTGGGCCGGCGTGTGGCAGGACCTCTCGCTGCCCGACGGCAAGGTCTGGATGTGGCCGTTCAACAAGAGCGACTACATCATGTATTACAACGCGAACATGCTGACGGCAGACAAGCTCTCCGTCCCCACCACCTGGTCCGCGTTCGCGACGGATGCCGGCTCGGCAACCCAGAACGGCGACTGGGGCCTGAGCATGGATCCGGGCACCAGCAGCGCGCCCGCTAACGGCACGTACCTCTTCGTCTCGATGATGCGCGCCTACGGCGGGCACCTGTTGTTGAACGGCAAGCCGGACCTCAACACGCCGGCCGCCGCCCAGGCGCTGACGCTGCTGGACAACATGGAGAAGGCGGGCGCGCTCAAGGTCGGGACGAACTACCCGGGACAGACGGCGCTGGGTGCAGGGAAGTCGCTCTTCGACATGTCGACGGTGGCGAGCTACTACTACAACCAGCAGGCGATCGGTGGGAAGTTCACCATGGGAACGGCCGCCTTCCCGAGCGGACCGGCCGGCCAGGGCAACGCGATGCAGGGCACGAACATCGTGCTGTTCGCGAAGAGCACACCGGCTCAGCAGCAGGCCGCCTGGACCTTCATGCACTGGCTCACCGGTACGCAGCAGACGGCCACCTGGGCGTCCGGGAGCGGCTACCTGCCCGTGACGAAGAGCGGCCTGCAGGCCATGAGCTCGTATGTCGCGACGCACCCCTACGTCACGATCGCGGCGCAGTCGCTTGCCTCAGCACGCGGCGTGCCGCCGCAGCCTTGGTTCACGCAGGAGGAGGGTGCCATCGCGACGGCGCTGGAGTCGGTGCTCATCAACAACGAGGGCGTACAGGCCGCGCTGGCCGCGGCCCAGGCCACGTCGGTGGCAGCTGCTGCGAGCGGTAGCTGATCCGTGAGGTGGTCCGGTTCCGGGGAGGCACGTCCCACAGCGGGGGGCCCGGCTTGCGCGGGCTGCGGCGCCTGAGATGCGCTCGCAGAGCGTGCCGCTCGCCCCCCCTCGGCCTCCCCGGCCGGCCGCGCGGCGCCGGCGGCTGCGCAGCGTGTTCTGGCTCTGCGTGTTCGCCGGGCTCTTCGTCGCCTTCGCGTTTCCATTCGCTTGGGTACTGGTGACCTCGCTCAACACCCCATCCCAGGTGTTCGCCTTTCCACCGTCGTTCCTCCCCCACTGGCAGTGGCAGAACTACGTGGATGCTTGGGAGGCTGCCCCGTGGGTGCGCTATTTCCTGAACACCATCCTCATCGCCTGCGCGACCGTGCTGCTGGTGCTGCTGACGTCCGTCCTGGCAGGCTTCGCGTTCGGCGGGCTTCGCTTCCCTGGCCGGGACGTGCTCTTCTTTCTGGTGCTGAGCGCGCTGATGGTCCCGCCGACCGTGCTCCTGATACCCGACTACATCATCCTCAAGGACATCAGCTGG
>JAJYNP010000184.1 GCA_021786265.1 Chloroflexota bacterium | reverse complement strand
CCCGCCGCGCGGGACGCCCGCCGCCCCGCCGCCCCCGAACCCCGGCGCGTCGATCGTGGCACCTGGTGGGGCGACCCGGGGGAGCGGGCCCCACCCCGGGCCGTGTTCACTGATCGTGGCACCTGGTCGGACCCCCGGGGGAGCGGTCGGACGGGCCGCCGGTCGGACCCCCGGGGCGGACGTCCGTCGCGGAGCAGGGCGAGATCCCGCGCGACAGCAGGGCGAGATCCCGCGCGACAGCAGGGCGATGTGCTCTGCCCGCATTGGTGGCCGGGTGCCGCCTGCGGTCGGCCGGAGCTGGCGGCCCGCGAGCGCCACGCGACCCGGGAGTGTTGACGCGGCCGGGCAGCGCCACGCGACCCACGAGTGTTGACGCGGTCACGACCGCCACGCGGCCCGCGAGGACACAGCCCGCGAGTGTTGATTGACAGCGGGCTCCCGATCCGGCAGCGTGGACCACGGGACTGGCGAACCGACCTGGAGCGTGGGTCACCGATCGATCGTGCTGGCGCGCGGCGACATCACGCGGTTCCCGGCGGATGCCATCGTGAACGCCGCCAACGAGCACCTGGCCGGCGGCGGAGGTGTCGACGGGGCCATCCATCGCGTCGGCGGCCCCGAGATCATGGCTGAGCTGGCCTCTCGCTACGGGCCCACGCGCAGGTGCCTCACCGGACGGGCCGTCGAGACCGGTGCCGGCCGGCTTCCGGCACGCTGGGTGATCCACGCCGTCGGGCCCAGGTGGCAGGGCGGTCGCGCGCGGGAGGCCGAACTGCTCGCGTCGGCCTACCGGGCCTCCCTCGAGCTCGCGGACCGCCTCGGCGCCCGATCCGTGGCCTTCCCGGCGATCAGCTGCGGCATCTACGGCTACCCGCTGGACGAGGGCGCCGCGATCGGGCTCGAGACGGTTGCCGCATGGCTGCGCGGTTTCACGGGCATCGAGCGGGTCACGTTCGTGCTGTTCTCGGGCGACACGTTCGACGCGTTCGCGCGCGGCCTGGACCGCATGCCCGGCTGAGACCGCATGCCCGGCTGACGACGGACCACCGCGTCACGCCACCGGCAGCTCCTCCGCCGCTTCCCAGGGGGGCGGCGGTCTGCGCATCGTCCTGACCGGCGAGAAGACCAGCCACAGCACGGCAAGAAGCCCGCCCACCGCTCCGACGGCGATGGCCGCGCGGATGCCGATCACGGTGCCCAGCGCACCCCCGATCAGCGAGCCGACCGGGAAGACGCCCCACACGATGAACCGCATCGACGCGTTCATGCGGCCCTGCAGCCGATCCGGCGTGATCGACTGGCGGAGGCTGACCTGGTTGATGTTGTAGAGGGTGCTGCCCGCCGTGCCGATGAACATCGCCACGAACAGGAGTGCCATCGCGGTGGCCGGCACGGCGATGGGCACCAGCAGGTTGGCCACCGAACTCCCGAAGATGGCGATCATCAGCGTGTTGCCCAGACCGATCCGGGTTGCCATACGGCCGGCCAGGACGGCGCCCGCCATGGCACCCAGGTTCGCGAGCGCAAACGCCAGTCCGATGCGGACGGCATCGAGCCGCAGGTCGCGGGTCGCGAACAGGATCAGCGTGGCGAAGGAGATCGAGCTGAAGAGGTTCGATGTCGCGGTGGTCGCCGCAATGGACCGCAGGACGCGGTTGCCGAGCACCACGCCGAGGCCTTCACGGATCTCGTGCACCATGTGCCGGCGCTCGTGGGCGGGGATCGGTGCCGGCTCTCTTCTGCGGATCAGCAGCAGCATCACCGCGCTGAAGAAGAACGACAGCGAGTCGAAGAGGATCGCCTCGGCCGCGCCGAGGAGTCCGACCAGGACCCCGCCGATCCCCGGTCCCCCGAACTGCGCGGCCGACCGCGACAGCTCCATCTTGCTGTTGCCCTCGATGAGATGCTCCCGCTCGACCAGGGCGGGCATGTACGACTGGTAGGACACGTCGAAGAACACGGTGGCCGCGCCGGTGACCAGCGAGACGGCGTACAGGAGCGGCATGGAAAGGTGGCCGGTGATCCCGGCCAGCGGCACGCCGAGCAGCGTCACCGCCCTGACCAGGTCGCCGGCGATCAGGATCGGCCGCCGCCGCATGCGATCCACCCACACGCCGGCGGGGAGGCTGATCAACAGGAATGGGAGCATCTGGAGCGCGGACAGGATGCCCATCTCGGCGGGCGTGGCACGCAGCGTCACCGCCGCCGCGAGCGGCAGGGCGAGCTGCGTCACCTGCGAGCCGAACTCGCTCACGGTCTCGCCGATCCACAGCTTCAGGAAATCGCGGTGCCGCCACAGCGAGCGGGGAGCGCGCTCGGCCGCGAGGGGGATTGCGCTGCCGACTGCGTCGAGCGGCACGACGTCGAGCGGCGGGTCCAGGGGATCGGCGATCGGTCCGCCCGGGCCGGTGGCCTCTCGAGCGGCAGTGGGATCCGGCGATTCCGCCGGGCGAGGGGTCGAGGGCATCGGCGGGAGTCTATCGGACACCGGAAGCCCGGGATGCGCCAGCTTCCTGGGATGCACCAGCTTCCGGTACCCTCCGTGCAACAGCGGAGGAGGGCACGATGGGGCTGCTCGACGGCAAGCGGGCGCTGATCTTCGGCGTCGCCAACGACCACTCGATCGCCTGGGGCATCGCGAAGGCGCTCCACGCGGAGGGAGCGACGCTCGGCCTCAGCTCGGTGGAATCGCTGCTCGACCGGCGCGTCCGACCGCTGGCGGCGCAGCTGGGCATCGCGTTCGTCGAGCCCTGCGACGTCGCCGATGACGCGCAGATCGCCCGTGTGTTCGACCGCTGGCGGGAGCGCTTCGGTGCGCTCGACGTGCTGGTGCACGCGCTGGCGTTCGCGAACCGCGAGGACCTGGACGGCGCGTTCGTCGACACCGGCCGTGAGGGGTTCCACACGGCGCTCGACGTGAGCGCGTACTCGCTGACGGCGATCACCAGGGCCGCGCTGCCGCTCCTGCGGCCGGGGGCCAGCGTGATGACCCTCACCTACCTCGGTGCCGAGCGGGCCGTGCCGCACTACAACGTGATGGGCGTGGCCAAGGCGGCCCTGGAGGCGAGCGTCCGGTATCTTGCCGCGGACCTCGGTCCAGCCGGGATCCGGGTCAACGCGATCAGCGCGGGGCCGGTCCGCACGCTGGCGGCCAGCGGTGTCTCGGGGTTCCGGGACATGTACGCTCGATTCCGCGAGATCGCCCCCCTGCGGCGAAACATCACCCTCGCGGACGTCGGAGGGACCGCGGTCTGGCTCGCGAGCGATCTGTCCGCCGGCGTGACGGGCGAGGTCGTCTACGTCGACGGCGGTTTCTCGATCCTGGGGGTGGGTCTCGGCGAGTAGGCTCCCGGGAGCCTCGCCCGGCCGGCGGGAGCCTCGCCCGGCCGGGTCCGGCGCTGGGTGCCCGGCGTTGACGACCGTGGGCCCTGTCGTCGACGACCCGGGGCCGTGGTGCCGACACCCCGGCGCCGCGAACCGGGCACGAAAAGACCCGGAGGAACCGCTGGATCGGGGTCGCGCCACCGGCCGAAACCGGCAGCCCATCCAACCGAGCCGGGGATCGGATCGCGGTACGCCTGGCAAGCCAGACGCCCTGTCGCCGCTCCCGGGTCCTGAGCGCCGGTCTGGCGGTTGTCCGCCGGTCCTGCGGTTCAGGTCCGTGGCCCCTCCGGGCTGCCACGAATGTATCGGGCGGCTCGTGCGGCCGTCAATGGCACTTGTCCACGAGATTGGGGCGGCCCGGCGCGGTTGTCCAAACGGCGTCCACACCGGTTGTCCACACCTGTGGACAGGTCCTGCGCCGGACGGGCGACCGTCCATTGCCGTGGCGTCGAGGCGCGCGGCGGTGTCGGCGCCCGGGCCTCGCGCTACCATCGGGTGATGCTGTTCGACTACACGACCGTCTCCGCCGAATCGGTCGCGGCGGATACCGATGCCGGCCTTGCCGAGGCCGATGCGCTCGTCGGCCGCGTGGCCACCGGGCCGGCCGCGACCTTCGACGACACGATGCTCCCCCTGGATCAGGCGCTCGACCGCGCCCAGGTCGCGTACGGCCGCGGTGCCTTCATGGCGCGCGTCCACCCCGATGGCGCGGTCCGTGACGCGGGGCAGGCGTCCGAGGAGCGGCTCGCGAAATGGCGCGTGGCGCTGCCGTTCCGCGTGGACCTCGACCGGGCCGTTCGCGCGTACGCGTCCACGGCCGAGGCGCAGACCCTCACCGGCGAGCGTCGCAGGCTCGTGGGTCACTGGCGACGCGACTTCCGCCGAGCCGGCCAGGAGCTTGCCCCGGACGCCCGGGCCGAGCTCGAGCGGCTCCGGGCCAGGCTCGTCGAGCTCGAGGTTGCCTTCCAGCGAAACGTGGACGAGTTTCGCGACGGGCTCGAGCTGACGCGCGAGGAGCTCGCCGGGCTCCCCGACTCCTACGTGGAACGGCTGCCGGCGGGATCGCGGCCGGGCACCTGGCTGGTGAACCTGGAGTACCCGAGCGTCTTTCCGTTCCTCGACCAGGCAGAGCGGCGCGACCTGCGGCGGCAGCTCGAGTACAAGCTCTTCAACCGTGCGGCCGCGGTCAACCGCCCGATCATCGAGGAGGCGCTCGAGATCCGGAGGCGGATCGCGGGGCTCTTCGGCCTGCCGTCGTGGGCGCACTACGCGCTCGAGGTCAAGATGGCCCGGGACCCGGCCGCCGTGGAGCGCTTCTACGACCAGCTCGTGCCACCGCTCCAGGCGAAGGCCCGCGACGAGGTCGTCCGACTCGGGCGCCTCCTCCGGGCCGAGACGGGCGACGGCGACGTCCGCTCGTGGGACTGGCGGTACTACGAGAACCAGGTGCGCCGCACGGAGTTCGGGCTCGATCAGAACCGCGTCGCCGAGTACTTTCCGCTGGGCGCGGTGATGGACGGGATGCTCGACCTGACGGGCGAGGTGTTCGGGCTCGCCTACCGGCGGGTCGAGACGGCGAACGCCTGGCACCCCGACGCGCTGCTGTACGAGATCCGGGACCGCGCGTCGGGTGCGCCGATCGCCCACTTCTACGCCGACCTGTTCCCGCGGGAGGGCAAGTTCGGGCACGCCGCCGTCTTCCAGCTCGTCGCCGGCCACCGCCGGCCCGATGGTTCGTACGTCACGCCGGTCTGCGCCATCGTGGCCAACTTCACCAGGCCCGGGACCGACCAGCCGTCGCTGCTGCGCCATGACGAAGTGGTGGTGCTCTTCCACGAGTTCGGGCACGTCCTGCACCATTCGCTGTCTCGCACCGAGTTCGTACGGTTCTCGGGCACCGAGACCGAGCCCGACTTCGTGGAGGCACCCAGCCAGATCATGGAGCACTGGGCCTGGGACCCGGTGGTGCTGGGACGGTTTGCCAGGCACTACCGGAGCGGCGAGCCCATCCCCGGCGACCTGGTGACACAGCTGGTCCGGGCGCGCGACCTGAACGTCGGCATCCGCACGCTACGGCAGGTGTCCCTCGGGATGCTCGACATGGGTTTCCACGACGCCTCGGACACGCGCGATCTCGACGAGATCAACCGGCGGTCGTGGTCGGTGATCGGGCTGCCGTTCCACGAGGGCACGTTCTACCCGGGAGGGTTCGAGCACCTGTTCGGTGGCTACGACGCGGGGTACTACGGCTACCTGTGGTCGAAGGTGTACGGGGACGACATGTTCAGCCGGTTCCGGGCCGAGGGCGTCACCAGCCCCGAGGTCGGCGCGGCGTACCGGCGCGAGATCCTCGAGTCGGGCGGGGCGCGCGACGCCGCGGAGATGCTGCGGGGGTTCCTCGGCCGCGAACCGTCGAACGAGACGTTCCTGCAGCTGCTGGGCATCGGGCCTGCGCCGCGGCGTGACCATCCGGACCCGGACGTGGCATCCTCTTCGGGCTGAGCCTGCTGGCATGCGGCATGTCGGCGCTCGCTTTCGTGGCAGGGGTTCTTCCACGTGAGCCGTCAGCGTGTCGTCATCATGGGGGCCGCCGGGCGCGACTTCCACGACTTCAACGTCGCCTACCGCGACGACCCGAACGTCGAGGTGGTGGCGTTCACCGCCACCCAGATCCCGGGCATCGCGAACCGACGCTACCCGCCGGAGCTCGCCGGCGGGCTCTACCCCGACGGGATCCCGATCGTCGCGGAGGACGAGCTCGAGCGGATCGTCCGGGACGAGCGGGTGGACGCCGTCGTGTTCGCGTACAGCGACGTGTCGCACGAGCACGTCATGCACAGCGCCTCGCGCGTGCTGGCGCAGGGCGCCGACTTCGTGCTGCTCGGGCCGGCCCGCACCACGATCGAGAGCACCCGGCCCGTGGTTGCCGTGTGCGCGGTCCGGACCGGATCGGGCAAGAGCCAGACCACCCGCCGCGTCGCCGCGATCATCGACGAGCTCGGACTGCGCCCCGTCGTGGTGCGGCACCCCATGCCGTACGGGGATCTCGTGGCCCAGAAGGTCCAGCGCTACGCCGAGTACGCGGACCTCGACCGCTACGAGACCACCATCGAGGAGCGCGAGGAGTACGAGCCGCACCTCGACGCCGGGCACGTGGTCTACGCCGGTGTCGACTACGGCGCGATCCTGCGCCAGGCCGAGCAGGAGGCCGACGTCGTCCTCTGGGACGGCGGCAACAACGACTTCAGCTTCTACCGGCCGGACCTCACGATCGTGGTGGCCGACCCGCTCCGGGCGGGCGACGAGCTGCGCTACCACCCGGGCGAGACCAACCTGCGCCTCGCCGACGTGGTCGTGATCAACAAGATCGACTCGGCGAGCCCGGAGCAGCTGGCGACGCTCCGCGAGCACATCGCCGGCGTGAACCCACGCGCGGCCGTCATCGAGGCGCGCTCGCGGCTCGAGCTCGTGGGGGGCGAGATCGCGGGCAGGCGGGTGGTGGTGGTGGAGGACGGGCCCACCCTCACCCACGGCGGCATGACGTATGGGGCGGGGATCGTGGCCGCCCGGCGCTTCGGCGCGGAGCTGGTGGACCCGGCGCCGCATGCCGTCGGTACCATCCGCGCCACGCTCGCCCGGTATCCGGGGCTGCAGCCGCTGCTGCCCGCCATGGGGTACGGTGAGCAGCAGGTTCACGAGCTCGAGGAGACCCTGAACGCGGTGCCGGCCGACCTGGTCCTCGCGGCGACGCCGATCGACCTGCGCCGCGTGCTGACGCTGAACAAGCCGATCGTGCGCGTGCGGTACGAGCTCGACGAGGCAAGCGGTCCGTCGCTGCGCGGCCTCGTGGAGCCCGCCGTTCGCCGTGAGCGCGTGGAGGCCTGACCCGGTAGTCTCGACGCGCTCAACCGTGCCTCGCGTGGCGGGCCGCGCGCCCGCCACGCCGATCCCCGTACTGGAGTCCGATCGATGCCTGGTCTCGCCGATCCGCCCGCGGACGACGGGGGCGCCCGCGCGGGCGATCCGCCCCGTCATTACCTGACCGTCGCCTCCCTGTCGCCCGACGACTTCGCGCGGCTGATCTCGCTGGCGCGCCGCATGAAGGAGGAGCCGGCCGCCTGGCGCCGGGCGCTCCCCGGCGGCAAGCTCGCGATGATCTTCGACAAGCCCTCCACGCGGACCCGCGTCAGCTTCGAGGCCGCCGCGGTCAACCTCGGCATGCACCCGCTGATGCTCCGCCCGGACGAACTGCAGATCGGACGCGGCGAGCCGCCCCAGGACACCGCGCGCGTGCTCTCGCGCATGGTCGACGCCGTGACCTGGCGCACGTTCTCGCAGGTGCGGCTCGAGACGTTCGCGTCGCACTGCACGATCCCGGTGATCAACGCACTGACCGACGAGCACCATCCGTGCCAGGCGCTCGCCGACCTCATGACGATCGAGGAGACGATCGGCTCGCTGGCGGGACGCCGGCTCGCGTACGTTGGCGACGGCAACAACGTCGCCCACTCCCTCATCGAAGCCGGTGCGCTGGCCGGCATGCACGTGGTGCTGGCAACCCCGGACGGGTACGAGCCGGATCCCGGGATCGTGGCGGCGGCCCGGGACCGGGGGCGGGAGACCGGGGCGACCATCGAGATCGTCCGCGACCCGGCGGACGCGACGCGAGAAGCGGATGCCGTCTACACCGACGTGTGGACCTCGATGGGCGAGGAGAAGGAGCGCGAGGCGCGCGCGCGGGCGTTCCGCGGCTACGTGGTGACGCCGGCGCTGATGGATCTCGCCCGCCCCGGTGCGATCTTCCTCCACTGCCTGCCCGCCCACCGGGGCGAGGAGGTGGACGAGGCGGTGATCGAGGGACCGCGTTCACGGGTCTGGGACGAGGCCGAGAACCGGTTGTGGACCGAGCAGGCCGTGCTCTACGCGCTCATCACGGGCGACTGGCGCGGCGAGCTGGCGAGGTAGCTGGATGAGTCCCTCGCTCACCCTCGCGACGCCACGGCCCGCCCCATCGGAACCGGCCCGGATCCCGGGCCGCTCGGTCATCGCGCTCGGGGGGAACGCGCTCATCCACCGCGGCGAGCGTGGCGAGTTCGCCGACCAGCTCCGCAACCTGGAGAATGCCGCCGCAGCCATCGTCGAGCTCACCGAGGTCACCTCGCAGATCGCGCTCACGCACGGCAACGGGCCGCAGGTCGGGTTCCTGGCCCTGCAGGCCGCGGCCGCCGAGCGCGACGTGCCCGTTCCGCCGCTGGACGTGCTCGGCGCCGAATCGCAGGGCCAGATCGGATACCTGCTGAGCCAGGCACTCCGCAACGCCTTCCACGCCAGGGGGGTGCCGCGCGAGGTGGCCGTGGTCCTGACCCAGACCGTGGTCGACGCCGACGATCCGGCCTTCCAGCACCCGACCAAGCCGGTGGGCCCGGTCTACGAGGAGGCCGAGGCGCACCGCCTGGCGGCCGAACGGGGCTGGACCGTGGCCCGGGACGGCAGCCACTGGCGGCGTGTCGTGCCGTCGCCCCGGCCGCGGCGGCTGGTCGAGGCGGCGGTGATCCGCCGCCTGATGCAGGCGAACGCTCTGGTGATCGCCTCGGGCGGGGGTGGGGTCCCCGTGGTGGAGGATCGCGACGGGCGGCTTCGCGGCGTCGAGGCGGTGATCGACAAGGACCTCGCCGCGGTCATCGTCGCGGAGGAGGTGCGGGCCGAGTCGCTCATCCTGCTGACCGACGTCGACGCGGTCTACCGGGGGTGGGGAACGCCCGGTCAGGAGAGGATCGAGCGCCTCCAGGCGAGCGACGCCGAGGCCCTGCGCCGGGCCGGTGCGTTCGGCAGCGGCTCCATGGAGCCCAAGGTCCGGGCATGCGTCGAGTTCGTGCGCGCCGGGGGCCGCTGGGCGGCAGTCGGCGCGCTGGACCGCGCCCAGGACGTCTTCGAAGGGCGGAGCGGGACCAGGATCGTCAACGACGGGGCGTGACGCCCTCGGGGAGGCGGGTCACTCCTCCTCCGAGTGGGCCTCCACTCCGTTCTCGGCGTCCAGGAACGGGAGGATCACGCGCTCCTCCTGCTCGAAGTGGGCGCTCATCAGCGCGTGCAGCCCGTAGAGACGTGCCCGCAGGTCGACCAGCTGGCGATGCGTGGGCTCCCGTCGCAGGGCCAGCCAATCCGCCTCCAGGCGCTCCACGGACTGGCGGATCTGCTGGTGCTGCAGCCGCAGCAGCCGCGTCGCCCACGGCGTCGCCGCCAGGCGGTCCATCTCGGGGAAGCAGAAGTTGTCCTCCCAGTCGAGGTGCGGGAGGAGCGTCTTCTCGATGGAATCGAGCAGGCTGCGCAACGCGCTCGCGAGATCGCGGGCCGCGAGGTTGCCGGCCATCTCCGCCGTCGTCTCGATCCGCCCGACGACGTGCTCGATCTCCCGGTGCTCGTGGCTCAGGATCCGGCGCTCGATCGCGACCCCCTGACGCGGTGACGTGACCATGGCCGCCTCCCTGGGACGCTTCTGCTCGTCCCGTGTCGAGTCTCCCGGCCGGAGGACCCACGTGCCAGTGCCCTCTGTCATCCTTTGGAGGGCGCGATGCCACATGCCGTCGTCCGGGGCGCGCGTCAGCGCCACTCGCCTCCGCCACCCCGGCGACCCCCGGACGGACGTCCCGCGGACCGAGGGCCACAGCGCCCTGTCGAATGTGGCAAGGTTCGTGGTGTGCTTCCTCCGATCGACATCGCGGATGGTTGACATGGCACGCATCGTGGGTGACTTCGGCTGGTTCAGGCGGCACGGCCCCGCCGCACGTGGCGGCGCCCCAGCCCCGGCCGCCCGGTGCGTTCGTTGACCGCAGCGAAGGGCGACCTGCTCGTGATCGGCGTCGGCAACGTCCTGCTGCGGGACGACGGGGCCGGAGTGCGCGTCGCGGAGCTCGCGGGCCGAGTGCATGACGGCCGGCCGGCCGCGTTCCCGCCCCGCACCCGGATCGTGGATGGCGGGACGCTCGGGCTGGACCTCCTGCCCATGCTCGAGGACGCCAGGGCCGTGGTGCTGATCGACGCCGTGGATCTCCGTGGGTCGCCGGGTGACGTCGCCGTGCTCCACGGGGAGGCGCTGCAGGGGACCCTCTACCACCACGTCTCCCCCCACCAGGTGGGCGTCGGTGACCTGCTCGCCGCGGGCCGGCTCACCGGCAGGCTGCCCGGCCAGATCGCGCTGGTCGGCATCCAGCCCGGCGAGATCTCGATCGGTCTCGACCTCACCGACGCCGTCGAGGCCGCGCTCCCGCGGGCAGCCGAGCTCGCGGGATCCATCGCCTGGGAGCTGGACCGGGCGCTCCGAGCAGGAGGCGGGCCCGGGGGGACCACCGCGGGCAATGCCGGCGGCACACCGGCGGCGAGGGCCGGCTGATGCACGAGGCGGGCATCGCACGGAGCATCGCCAGGGCGCTGCGCAGCGAGCAGCTCGATGGGCGCCGCGTGGTGCTCCACGTCCGCGGCGGCAACCACGCGCCCGAGGCGTTCGACTCGTCGCTCCGGTTCCACCTCCAGCTCGAGGCCCCGGACCTCGACCCCGGCACGCTGGAGATCGTCCACGACGCTGCCCCGCGCCTCTGCGTCGGGTGTGGCCGGGAGTTCCCCGCCGCGCGTCCCGACGAGCCGTGCCCTCGCTGCGGCGGCTCGAGTCTCCCCCTGCGGGACCGCGAGCAGGTCGACATCGAGCTGGCGGGCTGACCGAGGTGGTCGGCGTGCGCGAGGAGGCCCGCGTCGGGCGGCTTCTCGAGGTGACCGGGATCGTGCAGGCGGTGGGGTTCCGTCCATTCGTGTACCGGCTCGCGCGGGAGCTGGCGCTCGACGGGCGCGTGCGGAACATCGCCGGCCGGGTCGAGATCGAGGTGGCCGGGGCGGCGTCACGGCTGGACGCCTTCGCCCAGCGCCTGCGGGCGGATGCGCCGCCGCGGGCGCGCGTGGAGTCCGTGAAGGAGCGTGCGCTCGACGCGGCTCGAATACCGGCGCCCGGCAGCGGGTTCGCGATCCTCGAGAGCGTGGCGGCGGCCTCGGCCGAGCGGCTCTTCCCGCCGGACATCGCGACATGCGAGGACTGCCTCCGGGAGCTCTTCGACCCGGCGGATCGGCGATACCGCTACCCGTTCACCAACTGCACCAACTGCGGCCCGCGCGCGACGATCATCGACGACCTCCCGTATGACCGCCCCCGGACCTCCATGCGCGACTTCCCGCTGTGCCCTGCCTGCGAGGTCGAGTACCGCGATCCGGCGAATCGCCGCTTCCACGCGGAGCCGGTCGCGTGCCCCGACTGCGGGCCGCAGCTGTCGTACCGGCGCCCCGGGGACGCGGCGCCGCGCTCGTTCCGGGAGGACGCGCTGCAGGCTGCGATTGCGGACCTGGCGGCGGGACGCATCGTGGCGGTCAAGGGGCTCGGTGGCTACCACCTGGCGTGCGACGCGACGGACGAGGCCGCGGTCGCGCGGCTGCGGGACCGCAAGCGCCGCTGGGCCAAGCCGTTCGCGGTGATGGCGCGGGACCTCGGCGCGGCGCGCGAGCTGGCCGTGATCTCCGACGACGAGGCCGAGCTGCTGGCGTCGCCGGCACGGCCCATCGTGCTCGTGGAGCGCCGTCACGAGCCGGCCGACGATGAGCCGCAGGGGCGTTCGGCGCCGCCCCTCGGCGATGGCGCGGTCCAGGGAGCCGGCACGATGCTCGCCGGAACCGTGGTCAACGGCGACCGCCGGGTGGGCCTGTTCCTGCCCTACGCGCCGCTCCATCACCTGCTCATGGACGGCTTCCGCCGTCCGATCGTCCTCACCAGCGGCAACCTGTCCGACGAGCCGCTGGCGACCGACGATGACGAGGCGCTGGCGCGTCTGGGCGGGATCGCCGACGCGTTCCTGCAGCACGACCGCGAGATCCGGGCACGGTACGACGACTCGGTGACGCGCGTGGTCGCCGGGCGCGAGTCGATCGTCCGCCGGGGGCGCGGCTATGCACCCGACCCGCTCGACCTGCCGGTCGCCGTGCCCGGGCCGCTCCTCGCCGTCGGCGCCGAGCTCAAGCACACGTTCACGCTGGCATCGGGAGAGCGGGCCTACGTCGCGCCGCATACGGGCGACCTGGAGGATATGCGCACGTTCCGTGCCTTCGAGGGCAACCTCGCGCACCTCGAGCGGCTGCTCGCGCTGGACCCGCTTCTGACCGCGCACGACCTCCATCCCGCCTACCTGTCCACCCAGTTCGCCGCGCGGCACTTCCCCGCCGACCGCCGGATCGGCGTCCAGCACCACCATGCGCACGTGGCCTCCTGCGCCGCCGAGGCGGGCATCACGGTGCCGGTCATCGGGGTCGCCTACGACGGCCTCGGGATGGGCGACGACGGCACGTTCTGGGGCGGCGAGCTGCTGATCGCGGACCTCGCGGGGTACCGCCGGTTCGCCAGGTTCGCGCTGGCGCCGATGCCAGGGGGCGCGATGGCCGTGACGAAGCCATACCGGATGGCACTCGGCTACCTGTTCGGTCTGGAGGACGATGGCGCCGCCATGCGTCCCGACCCGCACGCCGCTTCTCAGGCCAGCCAGCTGGACCTCGCCGGGCCGTTTCTCGCGCGTCTCGACCGGCGCGAGGTGGAGGTCGTCCGGACGCAGGTCGCGCGCCGGCTCAACGCGCCGCTGGCGTCGAGCGCCGGCCGGCTCTTCGATGCCGTGAGCAGCCTGCTCGGGATCCGCGACGTGGCGGAGTACGAGGCGCAGGCCGCGATCGAGCTCGAGATGCGCGCCGATCCCACCGACCCCGAGACCACCTGCGCTTCCCCGGGTGCCCGGGCCGTGGGGGCCGCGGCCGGGATGGCTCTCGAAACGCCCGCGGCGGCCGATGCACCGGGGGCGGCGCGGACATCCGCGACGGACGGTGCGTCGACCGTGGCGGCCGGCGCGACCACCCCGCTCCCGTACCGGCTCGTCCCGCGCTCCGGCCTCCTCGTCTACGATCCGGCTCCGACACTTGCCTCGCTCCTCGCGGCGCAGGCGTCCGGGGTCCCGGCGCCGGCGCTGGCGGCACGGTTCCAGGAGACGATCGTCGAGGTCACGCGCGAGCTGTGCGCGGCCGCCCGCCGGGCCACCGGCATCCGGCAGGTGTGCCTCTCCGGTGGCGTGTTCCAGAACCGGTGGCTCGCCACCGCGCTGCTGGCGCGACTCACCGCCGACGGGTTCGAGCCGTTCATCAACCGCCGCGTCCCCGTGAACGACGGGGGGATCAGCTATGGTCAGGCCGCGGTCGCCGCGGCCCGCCTCGCCGGCGGTCTCGCCGGCACCCTCGCCGCGCCGCAGACGAGCCACTAGGAAGGGAGGCGATCCGCCATGTGCCTGGGCATCCCGGGGAAGGTGATCGAGGTGCGCGACGAGGGCGGACTCGCCATGGGCCGGGTCGACTTCGGGGGCGTGCGCAAGGAGGCGTGCCTCGCGTACGTCCCGGAGGTCAAGGTGGGCGACTACGTGATCGTCCACGTCGGGTTCGCGATCAGCACGGTCGACGAGGAGGAGGCGCTGCGCACGCTCGAACTGCTTGACCAGATGGGCGACCTGGTGCAGCAGGAGCTGGCGACGATGGGGCCCGGGATGAGCGCGCCGGCGGTGGTCGACCTGGGCCCCATCGGATCGGGCGCCGCAGGCGGATCGGGCGATCCGGTCGGATCGGGCACCCCGTGAAGTACGTCGACGAGTTCCGCGATGGGCGCAGGGCGAAGACGCTCGTCCGGGAGATCCACCGGATCACCACGCGGCCCTGGACCATGATGGAGGTCTGCGGCGGGCAGACTCACACCATCGTGAAGCAGGGCATCGACGAGATGCTCCCCGAGGGCGTGCGCATGATCCACGGTCCCGGCTGCCCGGTCTGCGTCACGCCGCTGGAGCAGGTCGACAAGGCGCTCGCCATCGCCGCCGACCCGGGCGTGATCTTCACCAGCTACGGCGACATGCTCCGCGTCCCCGGCTCGACCACGGATCTGCTCGCGCTCAAGGCGCGCGGCGCGGACGTCCGGATCGTCTACTCGCCCCTCGATGCCGTCCGGATCGCGCGCGAGCACCCCGACCGCGAGGTCGTTTTTTTCGCGATCGGGTTCGAGACCACGGCCCCCGCCAACGCGATGGCGGTCTGGCGGGCGGCGGAGCAGGGGATCGACAACTTCAGCGTGCTGGTGAGCCACGTGCTGGTGCCGCCCGCGATGGAGGCGATCCTCTCGTCGCCGTCGAACCAGGTTCAATCCTTCCTGGCCGCGGGGCACGTGTGCGCGGTCATGGGCTGGACCGAGTACGAGCCGATCGCGGCGAAGTACCACGTGCCGATCGTGGTGACCGGCTTCGAGCCACTCGACCTGCTCGAGGGGATGCTGATGGCGATCCGCCAGCTCGAGGAGGGCCGCGCGGAAGTCGAGAACCAGTACGCCCGCGCGGTTCGCCGCGAGGGCAACCGGCTCGCCCAGGAGACCGTCTTCCGCGTGTTCGAGATCGGCGACAGGACCTGGCGCGGGATCGGCGAGATCCCCGCCTCCGGATACTACCTGAAGGAGCGCTTCGCTCGCTTCGACGCGGAGCGCCGGTTCCGCGTCGGCGACATCGCCACGAAGGAGCACCCGGCGTGCATCGCCGGGGAGATCCTGCGGGGGACGAAGACGCCGCTCGACTGCACCGCCTACGGCGTCCTGTGCAACCCGCAGCGGCCGCTCGGCGCCCCGATGGTCTCCGCCGAGGGGACCTGCGCCGCGTTCCACGCCGCGGGTCGGGGGCTGGGTCCCGTCGTGCGACCGCTCACGGTGCTCGCCGCGACGGGCCCGTCGACGGCCGCGAGGGCGCCCCGATGACCGACCGACCGGCCACCGACCGCCCCGCGCTGGATCCGCTGGCGGCCACCTGTCCGGCCCCCCTCGCCGAACAGGAGCGCGTGCTGCTCGGCCATGGCTCGGGCGGCCAGCTCTCTGCCGCGCTCATGCGCGACGTCATCGGCCCGGCCCTCGCCGCAGCGTCTCCTGGCGGCCCGCTCAACGACGCCGCCGTACTCGACGTCGCCGGGCAGCGCCTGGCCTTCACCACCGACTCGTTCGTGGTCAGCCCGCTCGCGTTCCCCGGCGGGGACATCGGCGAGCTGGCGGTCAACGGCACGGTGAACGACCTCGCGATGATGGGCGCGCAGCCGGTGGCGATCTCGCTGGCCTACGTGATCGAGGAGGGACTGCCCTTCGACGAGCTCCGCTCGGTGACCGAGTCCGTCGCCCGCGCGGCGGCCGCTGCCGGGGTCCGCGTCGTGACCGGCGACACCAAGGTCGTCGGGCGAGGCGCCGCGGACCGGCTGTTCGTCAACACGGCCGGGATCGGCGTCGTGCCGGATGGCGTGGCGCTGGGCGCCGACCGTGCCCGGCCCGGCGATGCCGTGCTCCTCTCGGGGCCCATCGGGCTGCACGGCGTGGCGATCATGAGCGTGCGCGAGGGGCTCGAGTTCGAGGTCGAGATCGCCTCGGACACGCAGCCGCTCCACCGGCTGTCGGCGGCGATCCTCGAGGCGGCGCCCGATGCCCACGTGCTGCGCGACCCGACGCGCGGAGGGCTCGCGTCGACGGTGAACGAGATCGCGACGGCCTCCGGGGTCGGGATGGAGCTCGACGAGGACGCCATCCCGGTTCCGGGCCCGGTGCGCGCCGCGTGCGAGATGCTGGGCCTGGACCCGCTCCACGTCGCGAACGAGGGCAAGTGCGTGGCGATCGTCCCCGTCAACCGGGCGGACGCCGTGCTGGCCGCGATGCGCGAGTTGCCCGAGGGCGAGGGGGCGGCCGTCGTCGGCCGGGTCGTCGCCGACCACCCGGGCATGGTGACGGTTCGGACCATCGTCGGCTCCGAGCGGATCGTCGACATGCTGGTCGGAGAGCAGCTGCCGCGCATCTGCTGACGCGGGCTCGTCCGCACCTGCTGCCGGGAGGGGTTCCCGGCCGCCGGATGCCGTGGCCCCGGCGTGCCACACTGGCGCCCATGGCCGTGCGGATCAGGCGGGCATACGCGGATCCGGCCCGCGAGGACGGCACCCGCGTGCTGGTCGACCGCGTCTGGCCCCGCGGTCGATCGCGCGAGGCGCTCCAGCTCGCCGGATGGGAGCGCGACGTGGCACCGAGCGACGAGCTGCGTCACTGGTTCGGCCATGACCCCGCGCGCTGGGCCGAGTTCCGGCGACGGTATCGCGCCGAGCTGGAGGCGCCCGACCGGCGGGCGGCCCTTGACCGGTTGGCTCGCCTGGCGCAGGCGGGCACGCTCACGCTGGTCTACGGCGCGGCCGACGAGGAGCACAACCAGGCGGTCGTCCTGCGCGAGGTGCTCGAAGCGCGGGGGCAGGGACGGCCTCGCGGCGTTTCAGGCGGGTCACGCTGACCGCGGACGCGGCCGATGCGGAATCTTGACATCTTGATGACTGGCACCCATGCTCAGATGCATGAGGACGACGATCAAGATCGACGACGCGCTTCTGGCGGAGGCGAAGGCGCGGGCAGCACAGTCGGGACGGACGCTGAACGCAGTCGTCGAGGATGCGCTCCGGGAGGCGCTCCGCCGGCACAGCCGCGCAGAGCGGCCGACGCGCGTGCAGCTCCCCACGTTCGCCGGCAGCAGGCTGCAGCCGGGGGTCGACCTGGACGACGGGGCCGCCCTCCTCGAGCTCATGGAAGGGAGTCTCCCCTGATCCTCCCGGACGTCAACGTACTCGTGTACGCGTTCCACGAGGGGACGCCCGGCCATGCCCGATTCCGCGAGTGGCTGGCATCCGCGGTGGTGGCCGACGAACCGCTGGGCCTCTCGGAGCTCGTCCTGAGTGGGTTCGTTCGCGTGGCGACCCACCCCCGTGTCTTCGACCCGCCCGCGCCGGTCGAGCGCGCGCTCGAGTTCGCCGACGCGCTGCGCTCCCAGCCGAACGCCGTAGCCGTCGCGCCGGGACCGCGGCACTGGGAGATCTTCGAGCGGCTGTGCGTGGGCGCGGGCGCGAAGGGCAACCTGGTCGCGGACGCGTATCTCGCGGCGTTGGCGATCGAGTCGGGCTGTGAGTGGATCACGACCGACCGCGACTTCGCCCGCTTCCCCGGGCTTCGGTGGCGGCACCCACTTGCCGATGCTCCGCAGGAAACGGGCGGCACGGCACCGTGATCCTGCCGGTCCGGGTCGGACATTGCCTTCCCCGGGTGCAGGTTCAGCGGGATCCGGGGCCGAACCTGGCCGGGCCGAGCATGCCCGGGCCGAGGCTCGGGCTCCCGGCCTCGCGCCCCCGGCGGCCCTGCGGTTGACAGCGGCGCCCGCGCGTCGTGAACTGCTGTCATGGAGACGACCCGCGCGCACACGGCGCAGAGCGACCGGCGGCAGCTCGAGGAGCTGCGGTTCCTGCACGAGGTTGCGCGCCTGGCCACCACCGCACGCACCTGGGACGAGTTGCTGTCCATCGTCGTAGATGGCACGCGCGATGCGCTGAAGGCGGACGTGTCGTCGTTCTACCTGCTCGATCGGGACGGGCGGCAGCTGACGCTCGCGGCCACCAACGGCCTCGATCGCTACCAGATCGGCCGCGCGAAGGTTCCGTTCGGGGAGGGGATCACCGGGCGGGTCGCCGCCTCCCGCGAGCCCATGGTGATCCCGGACGTCCGCTCCGACGACCGGTTCCTGTGGGTGCGCGGACTGGACCAGCGCCGGTTCGTCGCCTCGATGCTGTCCGTGCCGCTCTCCTGGAACGACCAGGTCGTGGGCGTGCTCAATGTGCAGACGGAGCAGCGACGTGGGTTCACGCCGCGGGACGTGGCGCAGCTCCGCGCGATCGCGGACCTGCTGGCCGGCATCGTGGAGAAGGGCCGTCTCCAGCGCGAGGCTGAGTCGCAGGTTGCCTCGCTCAAGGCGCTCGAACGGGCGCAGGCCGAGCTCGTGGCCCTCGTCACGCACGAGCTGCGCACGCCGCTGGCGGTCGTCCGCGCGTATCTCGACCTGCTGGCCGAGGCCGTCGGCGACGGATCCGGCACCGTGCCGAGTGCCATCGAATGGCACCGCCTCGCCGACGAGCAGGTCACCCGCCTGGACCGCCTGGTCGACTCGATCCTGGCGTCGGTTCGCCCGGAGGAGCAGGCCCCGCTCGACCTCGTCCCGCTCGACCTGACGGCGATCGTCGACGAGACCGTGGCCGGGATGGGCCCGCTGCTCCGGCGACACGGGGTGGTACACGAGGGCCGCGCCGGTCTGCGCGTGCTCGGCGAGGCCGCGCGGCTCCGGCAGATCCTCGAGCACCTGCTCGAGAATGCCGTCAAGTACGCGCCGCCGGGCACGACGATCACGATCAGCACCGACCTGCTGGAGGGGATCGCGCGCCTGTCGGTGGCCGACGAGGGCCCCGGCGTGCCCGAGGAATGGCGGGAGCGGGTCTTCGAGCCGTATGCCCGCCGCAGCGAGACCGGGGCCGCGCGCGGATCCGGGATCGGCCTCTATGCCGCCCGACGGCTGGGCGAGGCGATGGGCGCGCGGCTCTGGTGCGAGCCGGCACCGGGCGGCGGCGCCCGGTTCGTGATCGCGCTCGCGTCGGCGGTCGCGCTGTGAACGCCACCGACTCGCTCCGCATCCTGGTGGTCGACGACGACCCGGCGATGGTCGGCGCGATCACGGCGCTCGTCGGGACGGAGGGGCACCAGGTCGTCACGGCCTACGACGGGTTGACGGCCGTGCGTCGGTGGCGCGAGGACTCCCCCGACCTGGTCCTGCTGGACCTCGCGATGCCCGGCCCCGACGGCTTCAGCGTGGCGCGTCAGCTGCGCGCCGAGGGCGCCGAGATCCCCATCATCGTGGTGAGCGGCGAGCGCGCCGAGGCGGCGAAGGTGCGGGCGCTGGATCTCGGCGCCGACGACTACCTGGTGAAGCCGTTCGGCAAACAGGAGCTGCTCGCCCGGATCCGGGCGGCCATGCGCCGCTCGCCGAGGACGACCGCCGCGGGGCCGCCCGGCGAGGCGGCAGGTTCCGGCCGACCTCGCGGATCGGGCCCCGTGGCCTACGGCGGGCTGGCGCTCGAGCCCGGGCGACACGAGGCGCGGATGGGAGACGCCCCGCTCGTGCTCACGCCGATCGAGTACCGGCTCCTGGAGTCGCTGGTCGAGGCGCAGGGCGAGCTGGTTGGGCACGCGGGGCTGCTCGCCGCCGGGTGGCCCGGTGAGCGCGATCCCGACCCGCTGTGGCTCAAGCCGCATCTCGCCCGCCTTCGCCGCAAGCTCGAGGACGCCGGAGGACCTGCGCTGGTATCGGTGCGGGCGGTGGGCTGGTGCCTCCGCAGCCCCGGACCGGCGTAACCGTTCCGCCACCGAACCGTATCTCGCACGCCGCCGACGATCCCGGCCGCCGTCCGTAACCTCCTGTCCGGAGGCATGACATGTACAGCTTCACCGATCCTGGGTTTCTCGCGACCCGCGGTGCTGAAGCGCCCGTGACCTGTGCAGCCTGCGGTTGCCGGCTCACGCAGGACCCGGGCGCCGATCGCGCGTGGCGCCATTTCCATCCGTTCGCCGGGCACGATGCCCGTGGCTGCCGGGTCGCCTGCGTCGACCTTCCCCACGACAGGAACGGCAACCCGCTTCGCCCTGGCTGAGGCAGGGCACCACAGCGAGTCGGTGGCGAGCCCGAACTGGGACGGGACCGCCACCGACAACGAACTCGAGACCGCGCTCCGCAGGAGGGGCGCGGTCTCGTCGCGTCAGGAGCCCGAACTTCCGGCGGAGCCCTGGGTGGTGTAGACGGTGTCGAAGCCGATCGCCCACACGTCCGTCGGGTTCAGCGCGACGACGGCAGACAGGGACGTCGGTGCCAGGTACTGCACGTGCCATGTGGCGCCGTCGTGGAAGAGGACCTGGCCCGAGGCCGCGGTGGCCCAGACGTGCGAGGCGCCGGTGCCGGCGACGCTGGTGAGCACCAGGTGCAGGTCGACCGTCAGCTGCCACGCCGCGCCGTTCCAGGCGTAGATGGACCCATCAGGGCTCACGGCCCACGCGTGCCGGGCATCGGCGGCGTACACGCCCGAAAGCGGCTCGGGCACCGCGGCCTGCAGGGTCCAGCGTGACCCGTTCCATGCGACCACCACGCCGGAGCCGTCGGGTGCGGTACCCACTGCCCAGGCGTGCGACGCGTCCAGGGCGGCGATCCCGGCGAACCGGGCTCCGTCGCTCGGGTAGACCAGCGGCCAACCGCTTCCGTCCCAGGCCCGGATGCCGGCGGCGGACGCCGCCCACGCGTGCCGCGCATCGACCGCCGCGAGCGCCGTGACGCTGCCATCGCCACTGGTGAGTCTCCATTTCGACCCGTTCCAGTGACGAATCCCATCGTCGCTTGCCACCCACGCGTCGCCGGGGTCCACGGCCACCATCTGGGTGACGTCGTCATCGACGTGCTGTACGTGCCAGCCGGTGCCGTCCCAGGAGTAGACGATGCCGTCCGAGGCGGCCACCCAGACGCTGTTCGGGTTGAAGACGGCGAGACCGGTCAGCTGCACCGACGGGGTGACCCAGGCGACCTGCCAGCCGGGCGCGGTGGGCGACGGAAGCGGCACGTCGACGCCGACGGCGGCGAGCTCGTTGCCGATGGCGTCGGGCGGGGCGGTCTGGGCGGGCGCTCCGACGGACCCGCATCCACCGGCGACGAGCCCGACCACGGCAACCGCCGCGAGGACCCCGCGCAGTCCACCCGGGCGAATCCGGTCTGCCGAATCTCCCGGGGAACCGCGCCTCATCGCGTCCTCCTGCCTGTGTCCTTCGGGCACGCGTCGACTCTCGTCCGGATGTGGGGACGCGTCAACATCCGGACGGACGGAAGCATACCGCGTCCGGGTCCCATTTGGGAATATTGTGAAGTGCCGAAAGTCACATCTGGCTCCTCCTACCGGCTCCCCGTGGCGGACCCCGGCAGGGGCTGAACGGCCCGGCCCATCGGGCGGGCCGGGGGCCGAGCGGATCGGTCCACCCCGGCGCACCCGGTGGTCGCCGGTGGTCGGCAGGAGCGGCGAGCCGAATGGCGGACGGCGGACCTCACGCGGCCGCCGGGCGCTTCTCAGCCGGCGGCGAAGAGCTCCCCGATCGTCTCGGCGAACGCGGCCGTGTGGCGATCCACGTCCGCGGCCGTCGTGACGGGCGACATGAGCGCCATGTTGTGGAACGGGGTGAGGAGGATACCCCGGTTCAACGCGGCAAGGTGCAGGTACCGCTCGAGTTCGAAGTCCGCGGCCGCGGCCGCCTCGCGGCCGTTTCGGGGGGCGTTCGGGAGGAAGTGATACTCGGCCCGGGTCCCCAGGCGCGTGACGTGCCAGGGCACGGCGTGCGTCCGGAGCACGCCCTCGACGCCGGCCGTCCACCGCTCCGCGAGCGGGCGCATCCGCGCGAACGCGTCGGCCGTCAGGACGCGCTCCAGCGTGGCGCGGACCGCGGCGAGCGACAGCGCGTTCCCGGCCAGTGTCCCCCCGATGCCGCCCACGTCTACGTCCTCCATCGTGGTCAGCGTCGCCAGCCGGTCCGCGATCCCGGCACTCAGCCCGTACGCGCCGGAGGGGATTCCGCCGCCGATGGCCTTGCCCACGACCAGCATGTCGGGCTGCAGCCGATGCTCGCCGGTGTAACCACCCGGGCCGGCACACAGCGTGTGCGTCTCGTCGAGGATCAGCAACGTCCCGGCCCGGCGGGTCGCCTCGCGCAACGCCTCGTGGAAGCCGGGGTCCGGCAGCACGATCCCGATGTTCGTCAGCGCGGGCTCGGCCAGGACGGCCGCCACGTCGCCCGACGCGAGCTCGCGCTCCAACGCCGCGACGTCGTTGAACTCGACGACGCGGGTTGTCACCGCCGGGTCCACCGCGGGCCCGATGTTCCCGCGCCGGGGACCCACCGTGCCGTCGTCGCGGAGCGTCGCAAACGTCTCGTCGACCGTGCCGTGGTAGCAGTAGTCGAACACCAGGATCTTCGGCCGTCCCGTGATGGCCCGTGCGAGGCGGAGGGCAAAGCGGTTCGCGTCGGTGGCCGAGAGCGTGAACTGCCATGCCGGGACCCCGAACCGCGCGGCCAGCAGCTCGCCTGCCGCCGCCGCGTCGTCGGTGGGCAGCATGTGGGTGATGCCGTGCTCGAGCTGGCGCCGCACGGCCCCCAGCGTCGCCTCCGGCCCGTGGCCGGTCATCGCACCGGTATCGCCCAGGCACAGGTCCACGTACTCGTGGCCGTCGACATCGCGGAAGTGGGCGCCCTGCGCGCTGTCCACGAAGACCGGGAACGGGCCCGCCCACTTCGTCATCCAGAGCATCGGCACCCCGCCCGGGAGTGAGCGGCGCGCGCGTTCGTGGAGTTCCCGCGAGCGTGGGTGCTCTCCGGCGAACCGCCGCTCCTCGCGCTCCATGAGCGTGGCGAGACGGGAACGATCGACGGCGATCACGGTTGCGACCATCCTCCAGCGGCTACGAAAACGGCGCGCCAGGCGCAGGAAACGGCGCGTGTCTCGCGCCGCATCATACGCATGCCTGTGATATTCGCACGTCCGGCACGAATACCATACTGCGTCGATGGACGCCGCGTGGCACCGGTTCTTTCCCCGTTTCTACCGTCTCCTGCGGCTGCTCGACCCGGCCATCGGCGCGTGGTGGCGCAGGTTCGGGGTGGGCAACACGGTCGTGCTCGTGGTGCCCGGCCGGCGGACCGGCGTCCCGAGGTCGGTCTTTCTGGGGCTGCTGACCGACGGCGCCCGGCGGTACCTGGGGCACCCCGACGGGGAGTGTCCATGGACGCGCAACCTCGATGCGGCCGGATCGGGGGAGTTGCTGCGTCACGGCGTCGCACCGGAGCCGGTGCGGGCGGCGCTGCTCCCGGACGGGCCCGAGCGCGAGTCGGTGATCCGCGCGACGTTCCGCCAGCATCCGTTCCCCGGCAACGCCATCTACTGGCTGGCCCGCCGTCACGTCCGATCGGTCGGGCGCTACTACCGGATCGAGACGAACGAGGGGCCGGGAGGGCGTGCACCGGCGCCGGGGTCCGACCCGGGTGGGCCCCGAACCGGGCGTCAGAGCGCGTAACGGAGGCGGGCGTACCCCGGCTTGATCGCGCCGTTGATGAGTGCCAGCCGCTCGTCGAAGTGGCAGAAGGCGCTCTTCATCGCGTTGAGCGTGAGCCATTCCAGGTCGTCCAGGTCGAGCCCGAACGTATCGGCCAGCAGCGCGAACTCGCTCGAGAGGCTCACCCCGCTCATCAGCCGGTTGTCGGTATTGACCGTCACCCGGAAGCGCAGGCGGCGCAGCAGCTCGATGGGATGCTCCTCGATGCTGCGCGCGGCGCCCGTGTGCACGTTCGACGACGGGCACATCTCGAGCGGCACGCGCCGGTCCCGGACGTACGCGGCGAGCCGGCCCAGCACCGGCTGCCCATCCGGCCCGCTGGTGATGTCATCCACGATCCGGACCCCGTGGCCCAGCCGTTCCGCCCCGCACCACTGCAGCGCCTCCCAGATGGACGGGAGCCCGAAGCTCTCGCCCGCATGGATCGTGATGTGGAAGTTCTCGTGCTGGATCAGCTGGAAGGCATCCAGGTGCCGGCTCGGCGGGAAGCCGGCTTCCGCACCTGCGATGTCGAAGCCCACCACGCCCTCGTCGCAGTGGCGGACCGCGAGCCTGGCGATCTCGAGGGAGCGCGCCGCCGTGCGCATGGCGGTCGCGATGAAGCGGACCGTGATGCCGTGCCCCTCGCTGCCCCGCTGGAAGCCCTCCAGGATCGCCTCCACGACCTCGTCGAGCGACAACCCGCGCTCGGTCGACAGCTCGGGCGCGTGCCGTACCTCGGCGTAGACGATCCCGTCGGCCGCAAGGTCCTCGGCGCATTCCGCGGCCACGCGGATGAGCGCGTCGCGCGTCTGCAGGACCGCGACCGTGTGCGCGAACGTCTCGAGGTACAGCTCGAGGCTCTTGCGGTCCGCGCCCCGCCGGATGATCCCGGCGAGCTCCCCCGGGTCCTCGGTCGGCAGCCCGCGGTACCCGACGTCCCGCGCCAGCTCGACGAGGGTGCCAGGACGCAGCCCACCGTCGAGGTGATCGTGCAGGAGCACCTTGGGCGCACGCCGGATCGTGTCGATCGTCAGCACGCCCAGAGCGTACAACGCCGCTGCAGGGGCCGGAAGTCACCCCGACTCATGCGTGACCAGTGTCCGGTCGATCGGGCCGAAGGGCCCTGTCACGGCTCCACGCGCGGGCTCAGCCTGTCCGGTCGACGCCGCGCGGTCGGCGCCCCGGATGCGCGCAGTGCCGGGGCAGCGGGCGTCTCCATGCGCGCGACCGCCCCCGGGGCGGCGCAGGGACGGTGGTCAGCATGCCCAACGTCATCGAGACGACCGCGCTGACACGGTCGTACGGATCCCGGCGGGGGATCGTCGACGTGGAGTTCGCGATCTCCGAAGGCGAGGTCTTCGGCTTCCTTGGCCCCAACGGCGCCGGGAAGACGACCACGATCCGGCTGCTGGCCGGGGCCATCCGGCCGACGTCGGGCTCGGCCCGGATCTTCGGGCTCGACACGTGGGCACGGGCTCCGCAGGTCCACCGAACGATGGCCTACCTGCCGAGCGATCCCGGCTACCTGGGCGAGCTCACGGCCGCCGAGCAGCTCGACTACCTGGCGACCCTTCGCGGCCTGCCGAAGGGGGCGTGGCGGCCGGTCGCCGAGCGGCTCGAGCTCGATCCGGCCGTGCACATCCGCAAGCTCTCGCGCGGCAACCGGCAGAAGGTGGCGGTCGTCCAGGTCTTCATGGGGCACGAGCCTCTGCTGGTGATGGACGAGCCCACGTCAGGGCTGGACCCCCTGATGCAGCGCGAGTTCCTGGCTCTCGTGGCCGACGCCCGGGCCGCCGGGCGGACCCTCTTCCTCTCCTCGCACAACCTCCCGGAGGTCGAGCGGAGCTGCGATCGTGTCGCGATCATCCGGGAGGGCCGGATCGTCGACATCTCGCCGGTCCAGGCTCTCCTGGGCGAACACTGGCGCTCCGTGAACCTGGTGCTCGCCGCCCCGGTCGCGCCGGGCACTTTCGACATCCCGAACGTCCGCGTGCTGGCGGACAGCGCGCGCGACGTCCACCTGATGGTGATGGGGGACGTCAACCCGCTGCTGCGGCGCATCGCGGGGCTCGACGTGCGGGACATCGCGGTCACCACGCCCGACATCGAGGACGTCTTCCTGCGCTTCTACGGGGCCGACGCGTCGGCCCCCGAGGAGGTGGCGCCATGATCGCCTCCGTGCTCCGCCTGGAGCTCCGTCGCAGCCGCTCGCTGCTGGGCTGGCTGGCGGCAACCATGGTTCTCTACACGCTGTTCATGACGCTCTACTACCCGACCATGAAGGCGAACCAGGCCACGCTCGACGCGATGATCAGGATGTGGCCGAAGGAGATGCTGGCCGCCTTCAACATGCAGGGCAACCTGACCGACGTGGGCACCTTCTTCAACGTCTACGTGTTCATGATGATCTGGCCGATCGTCGCGGCGATCGCCGGGATCCTGCTCGCGACACGCGCGGTCGCGGCCGACCTGGACCGCGGATTCCTGGAGCTGCCGCTGGCGGGACGGATCTCCAGGCCGGCCTACCTGGCGACGTCCATCGCGGGGCAGGCGATCGGCATGGCCGTGCTGGTGGCGGCCACGATCGCCACGATCCTGCTCTCCGGGCTGGTGATCGGCGAGTCGTGGGACGCCGGCAGGTTCGCGGTGGCCGGGCTCGTTGCCTTCGCCTTCGGGTGCGCGATCGCGGCCGTCACCACGTTGCTGGCGGTCGCGACGCTGAGCCGCGGGCTGGCAGGCGGGGCCGTGGCCGCGCTCCTCATCGCGATGTACCTGCTCCAGGCGCTCGCCCAGATCGACCCGAACCTCGACAGGCTCCGCTACGCCAGCGTGTTCCGCTACGCCGACACCGCGCCCCTCCTGAATGTCGGGACGTTCCCGACCGAGGGGCTGCTCGTGCTGGGGACCGTCTCGATCGCCTGCTGGCTCGCCGCGGTGTGGGCGTTCCGGCGCCGCGACCTTCTCGCGTAGCGCAGGGGACCGTCCGGCCACACTCACGCTCGCGGCGTGGGAGCCGGCCGAAGCCGCCGGTTGCCATGGATCGGTTACCGGGGGTCGCCGCTGGCTGACTTGCCCGCGACAGGAACGGTCCCTATCCTTCGGCAGGCCAACGGCAGGCAAATCGGCCTATCATTCCCAGTGCGTTCGGCCCCTGCGCGATCGCCTCGCCTGGCCGCGCCGAGCGCCAGCGCCCCCATAGCCGAGGAGGATCTCCCCGTCGTGCCCAGCCGCCCGCCGCGCCAGCCGCGCACCGTGCCGCTCGCCCGGTCGATCGCCGGGCTCACGGTGGTTGCCGCGATCGGGGCCGTCGCCGTGCTGGCGCTGCTGGGGGGGGCGCCGGTTGCCGGCCAGGGTGCTCCCGGCGGGTCGTCTGTCGCCTCGCCCGGATCGTCCGTGACCGTGCAGGCCGGCGGGGACCTTGCCGCCGGCCGCGCGCTGTACATGCAGACCTGCGCGGCCTGCCACGGCGTGGCCGGCCAGGGCGTCTCCGGCAGCGGGCCCAGCCTGCAGGGACAGGGGGCGGCAGGTGCCGCGTACGCGCTGTACACGGGCCGCATGCCGCTGCCCGAGAACGGGGTGCCGTCGCTCCAGCGGAAGCCCGTGCTGTCCCCAGGGCAGATCCAGTCGCTGATCGACTTCGTCGCGCAGATTGCCCCGGGGCCCACGATCCCCCCGGTCGACACGCAGGGCGCCGACCTCGCCGCGGGCCGCCAGCTCTTCATCAACAACTGCGCCGCGTGCCATGGCGCGGACGCGGCCGGCGGTTCGGTCGGCGGCGGGTTCGTCGCACCCAGCCTGCACGCCGCCGCCGCCTCCACCGTCGGTGAGGCGATGCTGACGGGTCCCGGGCCCATGCCCGTGTTCAGGCTCCCGATCCAGCAGATCGACGCGATCGCGGCTTACATCGGGTACCTGCAATCCGCGCCGACGCCGGGCGGCTTCTCGCTGGGTGGCCTCGGCCCGGTCCCCGAGGGGTTCGTTGCCGGCGCCGTTGGGATCGTGCTGCTGCTCCTTCTCGTGAACTGGGTGGCGAGGAGGCCGCACCCGTGATCGGTTCGACGGGACTGGACGGCCGCCCCGAGCGCGACTACACGGGGCCTCGGGTGCGCGGCCGGCCGCCGACGCCCGAGGAGTACCGCGCGCAGGTCATCGTCGGGGGGCTGTTCACGGTCACGATGGTCGCGGGGTTCGCGCTGCTGGTGGTGTACCTGGTGGGCGGCGACACCCAGGTCCAGGGGATCCTGCTCACGCTTGCCTTCGGCGGACTCGGCGCGGGCATCGTGGTCTGGGCGCAGCGGCTGCTGCCGACCCGGGTGGTGATCGAGGACCGGCACCCCCTGCAGCCGGAGCCGACCGCCGGGGCATCGATCGCGGAGGCCGCCACGCGGGAAGCGGAGGCCGGCTTCGCGCGCCGCCACCTGCTGATCGGCCTCCTCCTCGGAGCGTTCGCGGGGCTCGGCGCCGCGCTGCTGATCCCGGTCCTGTCGCTCGGGCCGGCACCGGGCCGCAGCCTGTTCGTGACGGCCTGGAAGAAGGGCTCGCGCGTCGTGGGTCTCGACGGGAAGCCGGTACAGGCGAGCGAGCTGCCGATCGACGGCGTGCTGACCGTCTTCCCGGAGGGCGCCGCCGGTGACGCCATGGCGCAGACGCTCCTGATCCGGGTCCCGCCGGACCTGCTCCGGCTGCCGGCCGACCGGATGGCGTGGGCGCCGGACGGGTACGTCGCGTACTCCAAGGTGTGCACGCACGCCGGATGCCCGGTGGGGCTGTACCGGGCGGTGCAGCATCGGCTGATCTGCCCGTGCCACCAGTCGACGTTCGACGTGCTCGATGGGGCGGTCCCCAGCTTCGGCCCCGCGGCGCGCGCCCTGCCGCAGCTCCCGATCCAGCTGCAGGCGGACGGCACGTTCGTGGCGCTCGGGGACTTCCCGGAGCCGGTGGGCCCCAGCTTCTGGAACATGACCTCGGGAGGCGGCGCGTGAGCGGCGCCGCGCCTGCGCCCGGAACCGCGGCGGACGATCGCGTCCGTGGTGCTGAAGCCGCGGCATCCGGGCACGACCAGCCCGTCGCCGGCGGCGCGGAGGGCGACGGGCCCGCTGCGCCGGGGGAGGACCTGCCGATCATCGGCGGCGCGGTGCGCTTCCTCGACGAGCGGACCGGGCTCGCGACCTTCGGACGGACCGCGCTCCAGAAGGTCTTCCCCGACCACTGGTCGTTCCTGCTCGGGGAGGTGGCAGCGTTCTCGTTCATCGTCCTGCTGCTTACCGGCACGTTCCTGACGATGTTCTTCCGCCCCGATACGACCCCGACCACCTACCACGGCCCGTACGCGCCGCTGCAGGGCTCCACCGTCTCGAGTGCGTTCGACTCGGTCATGCAGCTCAGCTTCGTGGTCAAGGCAGGGCTGCTCATGCGGCAGATCCACCACTGGGCGGCGCTGATCTTCGTCGCCTCGATCCTGACGCACCTCGCGCGCATCTTCTTCACCGGCGCTTTCCGGCGCCCGCGGGAGGTGAACTGGATCATCGGGTTCGGGCTGCTGCTGCTCGCGCTCGGGGAGGGTTTCTCCGGCTACTCGCTCCCCGACGACCTGCTCTCCGGCACGGGGCTCCGCATCGCCTACTCGGCGGCGCTCTCGATCCCGTTCATCGGGCCCTGGTTCGCCTCGCTCTTCTTCGGCGGCATCTTTCCGTCGGCGGGCTTCATCAGCCGCCTGTTCGTGATCCACGTGATGCTGCTCCCGGGCGCGCTCATCGGCGGGATCTCGATCCACCTGCTGATCGTGTGGCTGCAGAAGCACACGCAGTACAAGGCGCCCGGCGCGACCGAGCACAACGTGGTCGGGCTGCGGCTCTGGCCAGGACAGACGTTCCGATCGGTGGGGCTCTTCTTCCTCACCGTCGCGGTGATCGCGCTGCTCGGCGGGCTGTTCCAGATCAACCCGGTGTGGGAGTACGGGCCGTTCGTGCCCTACACGGCGGCCTCGCCGGCTCAGCCGGATTACTACATCGGCTGGCTGGAGGGGCTGCTGCGCATGGCACCCGGGTGGCAGGTGACGCTGTTCGGCGTGACCATCCCCGAGCCGTTCGTGCCCGGCGTGGTGATCCCGGGCGTGCTGTTCGGCGGGCTGTGGGCCTGGCCCTTCATCGAGGCCAGGCTCACCGGCGATCACCGGGAGCACCATCTACTCGACTGGCCGTGGGAGGCGCCCTGGCGGGCCGCCACCGGTGTCGGGATCGCCGCCGTCTTCGTCGTGTTGATGCTGGCGGGCGCGAACGACGTGATCGGCGCGTGGCTGGGGATCCCCGTCGAGACCCTCACCGTCCTGTTCCGTGGCCTGATCTTCGTGCTGCCCGTGATCGCCTGGTTCGCGACGTACGGGCTCGCTCGGGACCGCCTCCGCCGCGGGAGCAGGCCGATCGCGCGCCCGGGCGGCATCGCGCTGCGCCGCAACGCCAGCGGCGGCTTCGAGGAAGTGCACGAGCGGGTCGTGGACCCGGCTGCCGGCAGGGTGGGCGAGTCGTGATGCGGCGGACGGCGGGTCGCCTGCGCCGGGCCGCGCCGCTCCTCCTGGTCGCGGCGCTGGCAGCCGGCGGCTGCATGCCGCAGGCCGCCACGACCCAGGGCCAGGCCACGTTCAACCTGTACCAGGTCTTCTTCGGGGCCGGGGCCGCCGTCGCCGCCCTCGTGTGGATCCTCACGACCGTCGCCGTCCTGCGATTCCGCAGACGGAGCGACGAGCTGCCCAGCCAGGTGCGCGAGAACAACCGCCTCGAGTTCGCCTGGACCGCGCTTCCCTTCCTGACCGTCGCCGCCCTCTCGGTGCTGACCCTGCTGACGCTCTCGACGGTCGACGCCGTTCCGCGCGATCCACCGCTGACGGTGAACGTGCTGGCCTTCCGCTGGTCCTGGCAGTTCACCTACCAGGGGCAGGGGGTCGTGGTCACGGGCGATGGCACGCACCCGCCAGAGCTCGTCCTGCCCGCCGGACAGACCACCGAGATCGTGCTGAACTCGGCCGACGTCATCCACTCGTTCTGGGTGCCCGACTTCCTCTTCAAGCGGGACGCCATCCCGGGTGTCACCAACCGGTTCGCCTTCACGGTCAAGCAGCCGGGCACGTGGAGCGGCCAGTGCGCCAGGTACTGCGGGCTGTACCACGACCAGATGACGTTCGTGGTACGGGCCATGCCCGCCGGGGAGTTCCAGGCCTGGCTCACTTCACACCGCACGGCCGGATCGTCTTCCGGACCCGGCCTCGCGTCACCGGCGCCGGAACCCGCCGCATCCGCGCCGGGTGGTCCGTCGCCCGTTCCGGTGGCCCCTTCGCCAGCGTCGTCTTCAGGGAGCGTGCCATGACCGCGCTGACCGACGTCGTCCCCGCCGAGCGTCCGCGCGCCGGCGCCGACCTCCTCGAGTGGATCACCACCACCGACCACAAGCGGATCGGACTGCTGTACCTGGGGACCGCCATCGTCTTCTTCCTGCTGGCGGGCCTGATGGCGGAGTTCATGCGGGCCGAGCTGTCGGCACCCGGGCTCCAGTTCATGACGACGTCCGAGTACAACCAGCTCTTCACGATCCACGGCACGCTGATGCTGCTGTTCTTCGCCACGCCGGTGGCCATCGGGTTCGGCAACTACTTCATCCCGTTGCAGGTGGGTGCGGCGGACATGGCGTTTCCTCGCCTGAACGCGCTGTCCTACTGGTTCTTCCTGTTCGGCGGCATCTTCGTGGTCTCGGGGTTCGGCGTGGCCGGGGGCGCGGCGCAGAACGGGTGGACCGCGTACGTGCCACTCTCCGACGCCTACACACAGGGCAGCGGGATGGACCTCTGGATCCTGGGGGTCGGGATGGTCGGGTTCTCCGGCATCCTTGGCGCGGTCAACTTCATCACCACCATCTTCACCAAGCGTGCCCCGGGCATGACCATGTTCCGGATGCCCATCTTCACCTGGAACATGCTGGTCACCTCGGCCATGATCCTGTTCGCCTTCCCGCCGCTGACGGCGGCGCTGGCGATGCTGTTCATCGACCGGCACCTCGGCGGCAGCATCTTCGATCCAGCGCAGGGCGGCGACGCGGTGATCTGGCAGGACCTGTTCTGGTTCTTCGGCCACCCCGAGGTGTACATCATCATCCTGCCGTTCTTCGGGATCATGAGCGAGGTGGTGGCGGTCTTCAGCAGGCGTCCCATCTTCGGATACCGCCAGATCGTGATCGCGACCTTCTCCATCGCGTTCCTCTCCATGGCGGTGTGGGCGCACCACATGTTCACCACCGGCGTGGTGAACGACCCGTTCTTCAGCGTGATGTCGTACCTGATCGCCATCCCGACCGGGGTCAAGATCTTCAACTGGATCGCCACCATGTGGAAGGGCCAGATCAGGCTCACGACGGCGATGCTGTTCTGCATCGGGATGCTCTACACGTTCACCATCGGTGGTATCAGCGGTGTGATGGCGGCATCTCCGCCGCTCGATTTCCAGTTCAACGACTCCTACTTCATCGTCGCCCACTTCCACAACGTCCTGATCGGCGGCACCGTCTTCCTCACCTTCGCCGGCTTCTACTACTGGTTCCCCAAGATGACGGGCCGGTTCCTGGACGAACGGCTCGGGAAGCTCCATTTCGCAGCCTGGCTCGTGGGCATGCCCCTCACGCTGCTGCCGATGTACCAGCTCGGACTCGACGGCATGCCGCGCCGGATCGCCGACTACGCGCCGGCCACCGGCTGGAGCGACCTCAACATGGTTGCGACCGCGGGTGCGATCCTTCTGGGGGTTGGCACCGTCCCCTTCGTGGTGGCGATCGTGGCCGCCCTCCGGCAGCCCGCCACCGCGCCGGCGGACCCGTGGGGCGGGTTCGCTCTGGAGTGGGCGACCAGCTCTCCCCCGCCGGCGCACAACTTCGACTGGCTCCCGCCGATCCGCTCCGACCGACCGATGTTCGACGCCCGACTGGCGGCGGCCGCCGGGGCCGGGGCGTCATTCGCGGGCGGCTCGCCGGCGCGAAACCCGGGGACGGGCTCGGCGCCGGGAGCGCGACCGGGCGGAGGATAGGACGTGCCCGAGGAGACCCGACTCTTCGTTCGAAGCTGCCTCTTCGCCGCGGTCGTGGCGACCGCCTACTGGTTCATCAGCTACGACTACATCGGCACGGTGCTGCTCGCTGGGTTCGCCGTGGCCTCGTTCAGCCTGTTCTTCCTCCTCCGTCGTGGCCAGCCCGGCCATGCCGCACGGCAGGGCTCCGGCGCCGGACAGGTGGCTGCCCGCAGCCCCGGCGGGGGCGTCGCGGGTCGGATCCGCGACCTGGTCGGCACCTCCGAGCGACCGGGCGAGGAGCGGCCGTTCGAAGATGAGAGGGGCCGGATCCCGGGCGCGAGCCTGGCGCCGCTGCTGATCGGCGTCGGGGTCGCGATGGTCGCGCTCGGGCTGATCTTCGGGCTCTGGAGCGTCGTTGCCGGGGCGATTCCCCTGCTGCTGGGCCTCCGGGAGTGGCTGCGCGAAGTGAGCGCCGAGCTGCGGGCACTGGCGGCCGACGACGAGGTGGCTGCGGCAGTGGAGGAGCGATAGGGCGCACTCCTAGTCGGCCGGTGCCTCGTCCTCGTCGAGCACCCGCAGCGCGAAGCCGAACTCGGCGCCACCCTCGGGCCGCTGGGCCGCCCAGGCCCGGCCGCCCATCGCCTGGGCCAGGAGCCGCACGACGAACAGCCCGATCCCGGCCCCGCTGGCGACGCCGAGCGTGCGGGGCGAACGGTAGAAGAGCGCGAAGAGCGCCTCGATGTCCTCGCCCCCGATCCCGGGGCCCTGGTCCAGCACCCGTACCAGCACCTCGTCGCCGGACTGCTCGGCGGTCACCGTGACGACCCCGCCGGCGGGTCCGTACTTGGCCGCGTTCGACAGCAGGTTCCGCACGATCTGCTCGACGTACCCCTCGTCGCCGAGCACGGCGGGCAGGCGTGGGGCTACCGCCAGCTCGATGTGCCCGTCGGACCGGGCCGCGCGCTCGGACGCGACGATCCTGGCGAGCAGGTGCTGCAGGAGCAGCGGCTCGCGCCCTCCGACGGCCATCCCTCGCTCGGCGCGCGCCAGCACGAGCGTGTTCTCGACCAGGCGGTTCAGGCGCTCGGCCTCGACCGCGATGTCCTCGAGGACGGCGTCGCGGGTGGCGGCGTCCAGTCGCCGCTCGGGGCGGAGCAGGAGCTTGGCACCGCCGTAGATCGCCGTGATCGGCGTCCGCAGCTCGTGGCTGATCACGCCGATGAAGGCATCGCGGATCGCCTCCGCCTGCTTGCGCTCGCCCACGTCCGTGAACGTCGCGACGCCTGCCCGTATTCCGCCCAGCTCGTCCCTGACGGGCCCGGCGTTGAGCGAGATGATCGCCCGCGTCCCGTCCGCGCGGCGGATCTCGAGTTCCTCGTCGACGATCGTCTCGCCGTGGAGGAGGGCGCGCGCGATCGGCCACTCGCCGGGCGTGTACCGCCGGCCGTCCAGGTGGAACACCGACCACGAGGCGGTCTCATCCAGCGCCGTCGCCGGCAGCACCGGCCAGATCCGCTGGGCCTCGGCGTTTCCGAAGACGATGCGGCCAGAGGGCGCCTCCGCCAGGACCACGCCGATGGGCATCTGTCGCACGACCTCGGCAAGGGTCCGTTCGGCCGTGCGCGCCGCCTCGTACAGGTGGGCGCGGTCGAGGGCCTGCGCGCATGTGTCGGCGAGCGTCTGGATCGACCGTAGCTCCACGCCGTCGAATGGGCGGGGGTGTTCGAAGGCGAGCGCGAGCCCGCCGATGCGCCGGTCGCCGACCGTGAGCGGCACCGCCGCCAGTGCCCCGGCACCCCGCCGCGCCAGCAGCCGGCCGTGCCCGGGATACCTCGTGTCGCGCTCCGCTCCGTTGCGCAGGAGCACCGGCGCGCCGGTGCGGACCGCCTCCGCGATGGGTGCGTCGGTGTCGAGCGGATAGGCCGCCAGCTGGTCCGGGTCGGGGAACTCCGGGTCGGCCAGCGCCACCAGCACGCTGCCGGATTCGTCGAGGACGCGCAGAGTCGCGAACAGCGCGCCGGCCGCCGGCAGGACGTGTTCGTGGATGGCGCGTACCACGTCCGAGGGCCTCGCGGCGGCGGAGAGCGCGGCCGCGGCGCGCGCGAGGGCCGTGGCGATCTGCGACTCTCGCTCCGCGGCGGCGTGGGCATCCCGTTCCGACGCGTAGAGGCGGGCCCGGTCGAGCGCCTGCGCACAGGTGCCCGCGACCGTGTCGAGGAACTGCCGGTCGCCCGGTGCGAAGACCTGCGGACCCGGAAAGGCGATCCCGATGACGCCGACCAGCCGGTTGTCCGTGGACAGCGGCAGCACGGCCAGCGCGCCGAAGTCAAACGCGAGGTCCCGCAGCAGGTCAGGGTGTTCACGCCGCAGCTCCGCCTCGTCGCCGACGATCGGCCGCGCGGTCCGCGCGACCCAGGCGAGGGGCCGGCCCGCGTCGAGCGACAGGACCGAGCCCGCCCGCAGCCCGTCGTCGCCGCCGGACACACTCGCAAGCACGCGGAGGGTCTCGCCGTCCAGGATCGCCACGATGCCCCGCGAGGCGCCGAGGGCGGGCAGGCCGAGCCGGAGCACGGTGTCCGCGACCTCCTCCGGTTCCAGCGTCGCGGCGAGCGCGGTCGCCAGGGCCCGCAGGTGCTGGGACCGTCGCTCGGCCCGCCGCCGGTTCGTGTCGTCCTCGACGAGCGCGAGGGTGCCACGGACCGCCCCAGACGCATCGCGCAGTGGCGCGGTGGATACCAGCGTGTCCAGCACGCGGCCGTCCCTGGTGCGGCGTTCCGTCTCGTACCGCCGCAGCCCGCGCCCCTGCTGCGTCGCGCGGAGCTGCGCGAGGCACTCCGCCTGCAGCCCCTCCAGGACCGTCGGAGGCGGCGCGCCCAGCACCTCGTCCGCGGCCCACCCGAAGGTGCGTTCGGCGGCGGCACTCCACTGCGTCACCCGCCCCTCGAGGTCGTAGGCGATGATCGGGACGGGCGACGCGTCGACCAGTGCAGCCAGCGCCTGGCTCGTCTCCCTGGCCGCGGCTGCCGCCTCCTCGAGCGCCTCCCGGCTCCGGACCACGTCGGTGACGTCGCGGACGGCCAGGGTGCACCCGACCACGACGCCACCATCCTGGACCGCGCGGAGGCGGCATCGCCACCGGCGCACCTCCGGGTCGGTCCCGACCCGGACGTCCAGCTCGGTGCCGGGATCCTCGCCGGCCAGGGCCCGGTCACAGACCGGGCGGAGTGCCGTGCCGAGGTCCGGCACGAGATCCCACGGGTGGCGCCCCACGTGGTCCGCGCCCGTCGCGCCGTCGAGCTCGGCGAGCGCGCGGTTGACCCGCACGTACCGCGCCTCGGTGTCGAGCAGCGCAAGCCCCACCGGCGCGTCGAGGAACGGCGCGTCGAGGTAGTCGCCAGGCGTGGTGGATGAGGGCCGACCCGGCATGAAAGCCCTCGCACGTGACGTACTGCGCCCCGGCCAGGACGGCACCGGTCGCCGCGCCCGAGTATGCCAGACGGCGCCGGGGCCTGGTGCCGTCCACTGCATGGGCCTGGTGCCGTCCACTGCATGGGCGGGGTGCCGTCCACTGGACGGGCGCGACGCATCCCCCGCCATGCTCCGCGCAGGGGAATGCAAGGGTTTCGCAACGGTAGCCCCACCCGGGCTCGGCGACGCTGGGACGGGCGTTGTGTCGCAATGGTCCGGCCGCGCGCAGCCGGCAGGACGGCGCGGGCCCGGCGCCCGCCGCCGAACAGGGGCCAGGCAGCGAGGCGCCAGCACGAGGGGCAGATGACGACAGCAACCGGCTCGATCGTTCGGTGATGGGTGCCCAGCCACCCGCGGCCGAGGTGGTGCACTTCGGTCGAGCGGCGACCGGTCCGGCACAGCCGGTTTCGGTCGATGCGCTGCCGGTGGGCGCGTCGATCCTCGACGCCCTGCCTGACGGCATCCTCGTGCTCGATCCGGCGACGCTGCGGTTCTGCTACGCGAACCAGGGTGCGAGCAAGCAGGTCGGCTACTCGCGCGACGAGCTCCTCCAGATGACGCCGCGGGACATCGAGCCGCTCTACGATGACCAGGCGAACCGCGACCTGCTGGCGCCGCTTCTCGATGGCACGCTCTCCTCGCGGACGATCAGCACCCTGTACCGGCGCAAGGATGGGGGACTCATCCCGGTGGAGGTCATGCTGCAGTACATGCGACCTGAGGGCGCCGAGGGCCGCGTGGTCTCCGTCGCGCGCGACCTGACCGGGCGCGTCGAGGCGGAGGCGCGCCTTCATCGCCTCGTGCAGTCGGGGCGGACCGGGGCCGCGGAGTTCGCCGCGATGATCGCGGCCATCGGCGACGGCGTCGTGGTCTGCACGCCGGGCGGCGCGGTCACCCACGCGAACCCGGTCGCCTCGGCGCTCTTCGGCGAGGGGCTGACGCGCTGGGACCAGGTGCTCGAGCGGCTGGACGACCCCGGTGGCGAGGCACCCGTCCCGGGCCGGTCCGAGCGGCAGGGACCCGTGCAGCTACGGCGCCGCGCCGAGCAGGAGCAGTGGCTCTCGCTGACGGCCCATCCCGTGATGGGGGAGGGTGGCGCGGATCCCGGGGCCGCCTCTGTGATCGCGACGATCGTGCTGGTCCGAGACGTGAGCGAAGCCCGCCGATCACGGCTCGCGCAGGAGGCGTTCATCGGCGTGCTCTCGCACGAGCTCCGGACACCCGTGACCACCATCTACGCGGGATCCAAGGTGCTCGGGGGCTCCCGGGGTTCGCTCAGCCCTTCCGTCCGCCAGGAGGTGTACCGGGACATCGCGGCCGAGTCGGAGCGGCTCTACCGGCTGGTCGAGGATCTCCTGGTCCTGGCGCGGTTCGACGGGGTGGCGCCCGGGTCGCTGGGCGACGAGCCCGTGCTGCTCCAGCGCATCCTGCCGGAGGTGGTCGACCTGGAGCGGACACGGTTCCCGGCCACGCATTTCGACAGCGACATCCCCGCCGGGCTCCCGACGGCGCGGGCGGAGCGCATCTACGTGGAGCAGGTCACCCGGAACCTCCTCGCGAACGCGGCGAAGTACAGTCCGCCGGGGAGCACGGTACGGCTCGAGCTCACGGCCGTGGCGGACCGGGTGGAGATCCGCGTCCTCGACGAAGGGCCCGGGTTCCCGGCCGAGGAGGCCGACCGGCTCTTCGAGCTCTTCTACCGTTCTGAGACCACCTCCCGGATGACCGGGGGAGCTGGAATCGGGCTGTTTGTCTGCCGCCGCCTCGTCGAAGCCATGGGCGGCCGCGTGTGGGCCCGGCCGCGATCCGGCGCTGGGTCCGAGTTCGGCTTCGCTCTCCAGACGTTCAACGAGGAGGAAGCGTGAACAACCAGTTGCTGGTGCTCGTCGCCGACGACGAGCCCCGGATCACCAAGCTCGTGGCCCTGACGCTGCACGACGAGGGGTTCCGCGTGGTGACCGCCAACAGCGGGGAGGAGGCGCTGCGCAAAGCGGAGGAGGTGCGGCCGGACATCGTGCTGCTGGACATCGTGATGCCGGATCTCGACGGCATCGAGGTCATGCGGCAGCTGCGCGAATGGCGGCCGGTGCCCGTGATCCTCCTGACCGCCAAGGGCTCGACGGCGGACAAGGCCAAGGGCCTGGATCTCGGCGCGGACGACTACGTGGCCAAGCCGTTCCACCCCGACGAGCTCGCCGCCCGCGTGCGCGCCGTGCTGCGCCGCGCCGCCGGGTCACCGGGCGCGGGCGTGGTGCGCCTTGGCGACATCGAGATCGACCTGGAGCGCAGGCTCGTCACGCGGAATGGCGAGCTCGTCTCACTCTCCCGGACGGAGTGGCTGCTCCTCCAGCACCTGGCCGCCAACGCGGGGCGTGTCGTGCTCCACACCGAGCTTCTCACCAAGGTCTGGGGGCCCGAGTACCGCGACGATCTCCAGTACCTGCGGGTCTGGATCAGCCGGGTGCGCCGCAAGCTCGGTGCAGCTCCGGGCGAACCGGGGCCGATCACCACCTTCCAGGGGATCGGGTACGTGCTCGACATCGAAGGTGCCCGGCAGGTGTCGGGATCCCCGTCGCCGGATGTGTCGCACGCGCCGGCAGGCGTGACCGTGGCTGGTGCCGGGCACGGGGCTCAGGAGCCGGCGGTGGGCGCCGAGTCGATCAGGTAGCCGGGCCACGGCCCGACCGGCCCGGCCACGGCCCGACCGGCCCGACCGGCCCGACCGGCCTGGCCTGCCCGGCCGGACCCGCCGGGGGGATCGCCGGGAGGATCGCCCGCCGAGCCGCCGGGGAGATCGGATCGGCGGCGCTATCGCCCGGCCCGCACGCCCGTCTCGCGGGCCCGGTAACCGAGCCGGGCCGAGATGGCCTCGGCCGTCCGGGTCGTCTCCAGCGAGAGACGGCGCACGTTCTCGCGCCCGAACCGCGCGCTCGGCCCGACGACGCCGACAGCGGCGACAACCCGCCCGCGGGCGTCGCGGATCGGCGCGGCCACGGAGGCGACCCCCAGCTCGTGCTCGTGGACGGTCTCCGCCCAGCCCCGTGACCGGACCTTCGCGAGCTCCTCCTCGAGCCGGGCTCGCTCGGTGATGGTGTACCGCGTCAGCGCCGTAAGCCCGCGTCCTTCGAAGAGCGCCGAGCGCTCCGCCAGCGACAGGTACGCAAGCAGCACCTTGCCGGCGCTGGTGGCATGCGCCGGGTGCCTGTAGCCGAGCCGGTTCACGAGGCCCAGCGTCGTGGGCGCCTCTCGCCGGTCGACGGCCACCACGTCGGCCCCGTCCAGCACAGCGACGTGCACGCTCTCGCCGGTTCGGGCCAGCAGATCGTCGATCGGGCCGACCGCGACGAGGTGCAGGTCCGCGCGCGACGGTGCCATCGCACCGAGCTCATACAGGCGCAGCCCGATCCGGTAGCGCCCGTGCGTCCCGCTCCGCTCGATGAGTTCCTCGGACACGAGCGCGGACAGCAGCCGATGCACGGTGCTCTTCGCCAGACCGAGCCGCCCGGCCAGCTCGGTGACACCCACGTCGCGGTCCGCGGGTGTGAACGCGGCCAGGACCCTGGCCGCGTTGCGGACGGAGGAGAGCGTGCCGTCCCCGGACCGCGGCACCGGCGGAACCTCTCGCGTCACCGGTCACTCCCCGCCAACATCCACGTTCCGCAACGCGGAACGGCGCGCGCAGCATGCGGGACGTACCGTCCCGCGGGCGCGCTTGCCAGGGCACATCGTCTCGCAAATCCATCGCACGTGCCCGTGGCGCCACTCGTGGCCGCCGGCCCGGTAGCATCGGCCGCGTGGAACGCCGAGCAAGCCCCTGGCGCCGGCTCACGCGCCGAACGACCTACGAGAACCCCTGGCTGACCGTGTGGGAGGACGACGTGGTCCGCCCCGACGGGGGGCACGGCATCTACGGGGTCGTCCACTTCGTCCATCGCGCCGTCGGCGTCGTCCCGCTCGATGACGCCCGCCGCGTGCTCCTGGTCGGGCAGTGGCGGTACGCGCTCGACGCCTGGTCGTGGGAGATCCCCAAGGGCGGCGCGAGCCCCGGCGAGGGGCTTCAGGACGCCGCCCGCAGGGAGCTGGCCGAGGAAACCGGCTACACGGCCCACCAGTGGCGCGAGCTCGTGCGGGCGCATCTGTCCAACTCCGTCACCGACGAGGAGGCCGTGGTCTGGCTCGCCGGCGGTCTCGAGGAGGGCGTACCGTCACCCGAGGGCACGGAGCAGCTGGAGCTGCGCTGGGTGCCGCTCGACGAGGCGCTCGCGATGTGCCGCGACGGGCGGATCACGGACGCGCTGACCATCCTGGGGCTGCAGCGGCTCGCGCTCGACCTGCTTTGCCCGCAGGCCTGATCCCGGGATCCGTCGCCGCGGCGACGGCGCGACATCCGGCAGTTCACCGGCTTTCGTGCGCGCGCCCCCATTGGGCTACCCTGTGCCGATCAGCCGCGGATCGAAAGGGGCGGAGCCCGTGATCGGTCTGAGGCTGTGGGTGGCGCCCTGGTTCGGCATCCTCATGGTCGACTGGCTGCTGCGAAGGGGCCGGTACGATCGCGGGGCTCTGGCCGCGGCCCGCGGCGTTTACTGGCGTGACGGGGGGATCCACTGGCCGGCCCTGATCGCCCAGGCGCTGGGGATGATCGCCGCACTGCTGTGGATCAACGCGTCGTTCGCCGTGCCGCCCTTCGTCGGCCCGCTCTCGAACCTCATCCCGGCCCTGAAGGGAAGCGACTTCAGCTGGCTCACGGGGATCGTCGTCGGCGGGGTAGTGTACTGGGCGCTGGCCGGGTCGCGGGTCCGGAAGGAGGCGGCGGCGCCCACCGGTTGACCGCGGGCCCGGTTCATCCGCCGCCGGCGTCCGCCGGCCGATCAACGGCCTGTTCGTCTACCGCCGGCGCCCGGCACACGGGGCGCCGGCAGGCGTCGTCTGGCGCGAATCTTGCTGTCCGACACCGGCCAGGGGCCCCGGCGCACACTTCCACGCCCAAGGCGGAGGACCCTCTCCTGCAGGGTGGGCAGGATTGGTGCTCGCTGGCGCCAGTTTCTTGCCGAAGGTACTGGAAACCCGGTGGGCCAGAGGTACCATTGCTCGGTCTGTTGACCTTGCAGGTCTGCGGACACGCAGCTGGGAGGGAATGGTCCAGCTTCACGAACTGACGTAGCCCGCGGCCCAACGGGCACGGCAATATCGAACGCGCGCGACGGCGGCGGATGGAGCCCAGTCCTCATCTTCCGGCCCTATCGCCGGCGAACCATCCACTCATATCACCGCGTCCCCCGGCGCCCTCGCGCTCCCGCAATCCAACGCGGTGCTTCCTGTTCGCCGTCTCCCGTCGCCTCCGGGCGGCCCTGATCTCGTTTGGAGTCGGAGCGGCCGCCACGTCGGCCGTTCGACGGGAGCGTGCACGATGCAATCCCTGGCCTCGACGTCCACGCGCCGCGCAGGCAGGCGTGTTCGCATGCTCGCGATCGCGCAGATCGCGTTCCTGCTCGTCTACCTGTTCGTGCCAGCATCGACGATCTTCGCTGCCGGTTCAGCGGACACGTCTGCCCAGGACACGGTCACGACGTCCACGTCGAGCTCGTCCCCGACGCCGACGGACAGCCCGACGCCTGCACCGACGCCCAGCCCATCGCCGTCCCCGACCGACAGCCCGACGCCGTCCCCGACCGACAGCCCGACGCCTGCCCCGACCGACAGCCCGGCGCCCAGCCCTACGCCTACGGCCACGCCGGCCCCCTCGTATGTCCCCACCGGCCTCGAGGCGCTCACGACAACCGGCGCCATCTACTGGAGCACGCAGACCGTCGCGGTGTCGGGCACAGGCTTCCAGCCCGACGCGACGGTCATCCTGGCGATGGTCGAGCCCGCCGGGTCGCTCGGCCAGCAGTGGTCCGTGACCACGGCGTCCGATGGCACGTTCTCGACCGGCGCGCTCCTCCTCGGCGGGGCCGGCCAGTACACGGTGCGGGCGTACGGGCCCGACTGGGCCGGCGACCTCGCGCAGGCCCCGCTGGCCTCGACGTCGTTCGCCGCCCAGCTGCCGTTCACAGAGGGCCTCATCGTCACCTTCGTGGCCGGCACGTCGAGCGCCGACCAGGATGCCGCGATCGCGCGCGACGGCGGCACGCAGACGATGGCCATCCCCGTGCTCAACATGCGATCGGTCGATACGACGTCAGATGTCGCGACCACCGTCTTCGACGCCTATGCGAGCGACTCCGTCGTCGCCCACGTCGAGTACGATCAATCCCGGTCGGCCGAGGCCACGCCCAACGACACCAGCTACCCGTTCCAGTGGTCGCTGCCGAAGATCGGCTGGGACCAGGCGTACGGCTCCATCGCCCCGACTGGCTCGTCGACCGTCGCCATCCTCGACACCGGCATCGACGCCTCGCACCCCGACCTGGCGGGCAGTGTCGTGGCGGGCACGTCCGTTCTCGACGGCTCGAACGGCGAGACCGACCCGAACGGCCACGGCACGTGGATGGCCGGCATCGTCGCCGCCGCCACGAACAACGGCCTCGGCGTCGCCGGCGTCGGCTATGCCGGCGTGCGCGTCATGCCCGTGACCGTCCTCCGTCCCGACGGCACCGGCCAGGACAGCGACATCATCTCGGGCGTCGTGTGGGCCACCCAGCACGGCGCCAACGTGATCCTGATGGCATTCAGCAACCCCGGCTACTCGCCTGCCCTCCAGGCCGCCATCGATTACGCCTGGTCGCACGGCGTCGTCCTCGTCGCGGCCACCGGCAACGACAGTTCGACCCTGCCGTCCTACCCGGCGGGCGATCGCGAGGTCGTGGGCGTCTCGGCGACTGATTCGAGCGACGCCCTCGCGACCTTCTCCAACTCTGGCGCCGACACCTTCCTGGCGGCCCCCGGCGTCGCCATCTCGACGACCGACCTCGGCGGTGGCTACACCTCCATCGACGGCACGTCGGCCTCGGCGGCCGAGGTGGCGGCTGCGGCCGCCCTGGCGCAGGCGGTGGATCCGTCCGTGTCGAACGGCGTCATCGTTGGCCGTCTGGCCGAGTCGGCCGACCCGGCCGGGACCTCGGACCAGACCGGCAACGGCCGTCTGAACCTGGACCGCGCCCTGCTTGACACCGGGACGAACTTCGTCACCCCGGCGGGCGCCCCGGGCGGCGGTCCGCTCGTGGGGCCGTACGTGGCTGCGGCCGCATCCATCACGTCGATCTCAGTAGGAGCGCAGAGCGGCACACTGACGTACGGGACCAGTGCGTCGGCAACCTTCGCCGTCACCGTTACTGGTAGCGGCACTGGATTCATCACAATCGGGGTCACCGGATTGCCGACTGGCGCCAGCTTCAGCCCAACGAGAGTCCCAGCCACCGGTACCCAGAACTGCAGCAGTAATGGCTGCAACTTCTCGCTGACGATCACGACTACCGGCTCGGGCGTGAGCCGAACTCCGGCGGGGTCGTCGACCTTCACGGTGAGTGTGACCGGCGACCAACACGGCCAAGGTGCCAATACCGCCAACGGGACCCTCACGGTCGGCAAGCGCGCCCTCACCGTGAGCGCGACCGGGGTGAACAAGGTGTACGACGGGACGGCCGCCGCGACCGTCACCCTCAGTGACAACCGGGTCGCCGGCGACGTCTTCACCGACACCTACACGACGGCTGTCTTCGCCGACAAGAACGTCGGTACCGGCAAGACGGTCTCCGTCAGCGGCGTCAGCATCAGCGGCACCGACGCCGCCAACTACACCCTGTCCTCCACGACCACCTCGACGATGGCGAACATCACCGCCCGCCCGATCACGGTCACCGCGGCGACCGACTCGAAGGTCTATGACGGCACCGCGAGCTCGGTCGGTGTGCCGACGATCACCTCGGGCAGCCTCGCTCCCGGTGACAGCGCAACTTGGACGCAGACGTTCGACACGAAGAACGTCGGAACTGGCAAGACGCTTACCCCGTCGGGCTCGGTCAGCGATGGCAACGGCGGTGCGAACTACTCCATCACGTTTGCCCCGGTGACGACCGGGACGATCACCGCCCGCCCGCTGACCGTCGACTTCACGGCCGCCAACAAGACCTACGACGGCACCGCCGCCGCCACGATCACCGGCTGCTCGCTGGCCGGCGTCCTCGGCGGCGACACCGTCGCCTGCGACTACGGCGGCGCCACGGCGAGCTTCGCCGACGCCAACGTCGGCACCGCCAAGACGGTCACCGGCAGCGGCTTCGCCCTCACCGGCGCCCAGGCCGGCAACTACGCGATCACCACCACCCACACGACGACCGCCGACATCACGGCGCTCGGCCTGACCGTCGACTTCACGGCCGCCAACAAGACCTACGACGGCACCGCCGCCGCCACGATCACCGGCTGCTCGCTGGCCGGCGTCCTCGGCGGCGACACCGTCGCCTGCGACTACGGCGGCGCCACGGCGAGCTTCGCCGACGCCAACGTCGGCACCGCCAAGACGGTCACCGGCAGCGGCTTCGCCCTCACCGGCGCCCAGGCCGGCAACTACGCGATCACCACCACCCACACGACGACCGCCGACATCACGGCGCGCCCAGTCGCGGTTACCGCCGACCCGAAGACGAAGGTCTACGGTGCGCCCGACCCGGCACTGACGTATGAGGTCACTTCGGGGAGCGTTGTCTTCGGTGACAACTTCAGCGGCGCGCTCACCCGGGTCGCGGGTGAGAACGTCGGAACGTATGCGATCACCCAGGGGACCCTCACACTCGGCAGCAACTACTACCTCACCTACGTCGGCGCGAACCTAACGATCACCCAGGCCTCGACCTCGACCGGTCTCACCTCGTCGCTCAACCCGTCGATCCTCGGCCAGTCGGTGACGTTTACTGCGACCGTGAGCGTGGTCTCGCCAGGTGCCGGCACGCCGACCGGGACGGTCACCTTCATGGACAGCTCGACAACCCTCGGGACAGGGACGCTCAATGGGAGCGGCGTGGCGACCTACACGACGAGCGTGCTGGCAGTCGGTTCCCACTCGATCACGGCGGTCTATGGCGGCGACTCGAACTTCATTGCGAGCACCTCCCCGGCGCTCACCCAGAAAGTGACCTACGCCTCCTCCGGCACCTGCTATGGCGCACCCGGGCATGCGATCTTGCAGCCGATCAACTCCGACGGATCCAGCGTGTTCAAACAGGGCAGCACGGTGCCGGCGAAGTTCCGGGTCTGCGATGCGAACGGCGTCTCGATCGGGACGCCGGGCGTGGTGTCGAGCTTCGTTCTCTACAAGACGTCGACCGCGGGCACCCTGACCGTCGACGAGGCGGTGGACTCGACGACACCGGACACCGCGTTCCGGTGGGACTCGACGTCCCAGCAGTGGATCTTCAACATGTCGTCGAAGAGCCTGAAATCCGGCACCATCTACTACTACAAGATCACACTCAACGACGGCTCGACGATCCTCTTCAACTTTGCCCTGAAGTAGCTGCCGGCGCGCGGGGTCCGCGATCGGCGGACCGATCGAGCCACGGCGCTGCGGGGAACGGGGTCGACCGTCGGGTCGGCCCCGTTCCGTTCGTCGGGGGCCGAGCACGAAGTTCGCCCGCATAGAATCGCCTGAGTGACACCATCGGAGGGGGCCGGTTCGCCGGCTCCGGCAGGTCGGGGCGTGGCGTTCCGGCCGCGCTGAGCTCCTGACCGACGCTGAGGCCGACTTCCTCCCGCACTTCACGTTTCCCGCGGGCCATCGATGCCAGACCCGCTCGACCAACCCGCTATCCGGCTTAACCAGGAGGTCAAGCGCCGGACCGCGGTGGTCGGGATCTTCCCCAACCGCGCCGCGCTGATCCACCTCGTCGGGATGGTCCTCGCCGAACAGGACGACGAGTGGCAGGACGGCCGGCGCCATTTCCGACCTGAGTCGATGGCCGCGATCGACGCCGTCGTCGAGCGCGACGAGGTGCCCCCGGCGCTACTCATGGCGAGCGAGCGATCAGGCGCGAGGATGACGCGCTGTGGCACCACGTCGTGGGACCTGACCCGGCGTCACGGCGAGGTGAGGTCGGAAGGAAGCCCGGCGCAAAGCCGTGACCAGAGGAACACAAACCGTACCGGGCTGGGCGGCCTGACTGCGGCCGGTCGTCATAGAGAGCCGCCACCGGGAGGGCCGCAGTGCTCGATGACAGGGGATCACGGTGCGAATGACGACGTCCAGCGGAGTGGACTTGGAGCGGGAGACGGGTCTCGAACCCGCGACATGCAGCTTGGAAGGCTGCCGCTCTGCCAGCTGAGCTACTCCCGCCCGGGAAGTCGTGCCCGCTGACCCTACCACGGCGAGGCGCACGCGTGCCACCGGGAGGGCCGGGCGGATCCGGTCTCCCGGCGTCGAGGCCAGGCCCGGCACGAGGTGCGCAGGCCCTTCGATGGTCGCCATCTGCGAACGATCAGAGGGGCTGTCGATAGTCGTCGACCCGGTCTCGACGGGCCGGTCCTCTTCAGGATGGGCGTCGGGGGACGTGCGCGGCACTGCGCAGGCCACCTCGAGGTGCCGGCGCTGGCACTTGAACTTGCGGCCTCGTTCGCCCCCGCGTTCTTGCCGACTTGATCTCGATCGTCAACCGCTCCATTGGCGCGAGCTGGCGTCCCATGACGTCGCCCTCGCAGAGGTTGAGGTACCCCGGGTCTCGTTCCACGTACAGGCCGCTCGCAGCGAGAAGTACCGCAACAGGCTGTCCAGGCCAGCTCCCCGTTCACGGTCGGCTGGGCATGGGTTGACGGCCAAACGTGCAGATCTGATAATGCTTCGCACGTGATTCATGTGCGTATAAGCGCCAAGATGAATCATCAGACTAACGTGGGTGTGCTCGGCGCCCCAGACCGTGAGATGCGCTGGGCCTTGAGATCCCCACTGGAGGGCGGCATGCATCGTCGTCAGCGCGCGTGGCCATCCATGCTTGTTGCCGCAGCCTTGAGCTTGGCGGCCTGCTCAGGAGGTGGTGCGAGCTCGCCGGGCTCCGCCAGCGGACCGAGCGCCGTGGCCGGCGCCAGCTCCGCGGGAGCGTCGGGCCAGGCTGGCGCACCGGTCCATCTCACGATGTGGCAGCAATGGGGCGGCGGTCATGAGGAGGACGCACTCAAGCAGGTCATCAAGGGCTACGAGGCGCTGCACCCCAACGTCACCATCGACGAGGTGCCCGTCACCGACGACTCCAAGATCCTGACCGCGATCAGCGGTGGCAACCCACCCGACATCCTCGACCTGGTGTCGTCGCTACCGCTGGGCGAATGGGCCTCCAAGGGCGCGCTGATGCCGCTCGACTCCTTCATCCAGCAGAGCGGGCTCGACACGAGCCAGTACGTCCCGGCGGCCCTGACGGCGATGAAGGTCAATGACAGGGTCTTCGGCCTGCCCTTCATGGACTTCAATGTCGGGCTCGTCTACAACAAGGCGCTCTTCAGCCAGGCTGGGCTCGATCCCAACAGCCCACCCAAGACGATCGAGGAGCTGACACAGGACGCGTACAAGCTGACCAAGCAGGATGCCAGCGGGAGGATCACGCAGCTCGGCTTCCTCCCCGAGTACCCCGGCACATCCAACGGCCAGGTCTGCACCCTCGAGGACACCGGCTGGCTGTTCGGTGGCGGCTGGTACAACCAGGCGACACAGAAGGTGACCGCGGACGATGCGCAGAACGTCGGGGCGCTCACATGGGAGGCGAGCTTCTACCAGAAGTACGGTGCCCAGAACGTGGCGAACTTCCTGCAGTCGGCGGGGGCGTACCTGACCGCCCAGGATCCCCTGGAGTCGGGCAAGCTCGCGATGGTCTACGACGGACCCTGGGCCATCGCGTTCGCGCAGGCCAACGTCCCGGATCTGGCCAAGAACCTGGCCGCTGCGCCCTTCCCCGCTCCGGCCGCCGAGCCACAGCTCACGGGGACCAGCTTCATCGACTCGAACCCCCAGGTGATCCCCCAGGGCACCAAGAACCCCGCCGCGGCCTTCGACTTCATCAAGTACGAGACGACCAGCCCGCAGGTGACGGCGACGTTTGCGCAGCTCATCCAGAACCTGCCGCAGCTGCAGCAGGTCCCGTCGTTCCCGCTGGCCAGCGACCCCAACTTCCAGGTCTTCATCAAGGAGGCCAACTCCTCGAACGCCCACGTCTGGCCGCAGCTGCCGTTCTCGACCGAGTACGGCGTCAAGCTCTGCGAGGCGCAACAGGCGGCTTTGTACGGCAAGGCAACCCCGCAGCAGGCGCTCAGCACCCTGCAAGCAGCGATGGCCGCGGCCCACTAGGCCGGTCGGCCGCGATGTCGGGAGGATCGGAGATGCGGAGGGCGGCGCGCGAGCTGGCCGCCGCCCTCCCGTTCCTGGGTCCGTGGCTGGTCGGGCTCTTCGGCCTGATCCTCCTCCCGGTCGCGCTTGTCCTGTACTGGAGCTTCACGAACTTCAATCTGCTGCAGCCTCCGCAGTGGGTCGGCATGCTCAACTACCAGAACCTCGTCGCTGACCCGACGTTCTGGACGTCGGTCGGCAACACGTTGTACATCACGCTGATCGGCGTGCCCGCGGGGGTGGTGATCGGCCTGGGGACCGCACTGCTCCTCAACCGACCGGTCTTCGCGCGCGACGCCCACCGGGCCGCGATCTTCCTGCCGGCGATCGTCCCGCCGGTCGCCGGGGCCATCATCTGGATCTGGATCCTGAATCCCGACTACGGCCTGCTCAACGCGGTCCTGTCGGTGTTCCACATCCCGCCGCTCGGCTGGCTCGGCGACCCAGCGTGGGCCAAGGTCGCGCAGCTCATGCTCGTGCTGTGGGGCGCCGTCGGCCAGATCATGATCGTCTTCCTCGCCGGACTCAAGGAGGTCCCGGAATCGCTCTACGAAGCCGCCGCCATCGACGGCGCCTCGCGCTGGGCGCAGTTCCGGTACATCACCTTGCCCATGCTCGGCCCGGTGCTCTTCTATAACGTCGTGGTGGGGGCGATCTTCTACCTGCAATTCTTTGAGCAGGCATTCGTGATCAACTCGAAGGATCTCGGGGCGCCCGTCAACTCGACGCTCTACTACACGATCTATCTATACGAGAACGCGTTCGACTACCTCAAGATGGGCTACGCCGCGGCGATGGCCTGGGTGCTGTTCCTGACCACCCTGGCGATCACGGTGGTGTTCTTCGCCTTCCAAAAGCGGCTCGTCTTCTACGCGGGGGAGGACTGATGGCCTCACACGTGGACGTGGCGCGCGGCGCACCGAGGACGGGCGTGCCGTTGCCCGTGCGGTTGACGCACTGGACCAGACGCGGGCTCCTGCAGGCGGCTCTGATCGTGATCTCGGTGATCTTCCTGCTGCCCCTCTTCTGGATGGTGTCGAGCTCGCTCAAGGGCAACTCGGAGATCTTTGTCTTCCCGCCGGACTTGGTCCCCGCCCATCCGCAGTGGAGCAACTACACCGAGGCGCTGAGCTACATCCCGTTCGGCACGTACTTTCTGAACAGCGCGCTGGTCTCGCTCGCCACCGTCGTCGGCACGTTCGTCGCCTGTGTGCCTGCCGCCTACGCCTTCGCCGTGCTACGGTGGCCCGGCCGGGACCTCATCTTCCGACTCGTGCTGGCGACGATCATGTTGCCCTTCCCGGTGGTCATGGTCCCCCAGTACCTCATCTTCCGGAACCTCGGCTGGCTGGGGACGCTCCTGCCGTTGATGGTGCCGCCCTTTCTGGGCGCCTTCATCACGCCCTATTTCGCCTCGAGCCTGGCGATCTTCCTGCTGCGGCAGTTCATGCTGGGCTTGCCCCGGGACATCATCGACGCCGGTCGGATCGACGGGGCGAGCGACTGGACGCTCCTCTGGCGCGTGGTCGTTCCGCTGTCGAGGGGCAGCATCGTCACGGTGCTGCTCTTCTCGTTCCTGACCAGCTGGACGGCATTCGTCGCGCCGCTGATCTTCATCACCAAGGGCGACCTCTTCACGCTGTCCCTGGGCCTCCAGCAGTATCAGAGCCTGCACTTCACCGCCTTCAACTACCTGATGGCGGCGTCGTTCGTGTTCTGCCTGCCCGTCCTGGTGGCCTTCGTGCTGGCCCAGCGCTACTTCGTGCAGGGCATCTCGCTGACGGGCGTGAAGGGATAGGGGGATGGACGCAACCGAGCGCCACCAGCTGATCGTCCAGCAACTCGCGACACGCGGCGACGTGAGCATCGCCGAGGTGAGCGCGCGGACGGGCGTGTCGCCCATGACAATCCGGCGCGACCTCGACGAACTCGACCGCCTCGGCGTCGTCAAGCGGGTCCGCGGAGGGGCGGTGAGCGTGCACTCGCGCGGCTATGAGCCGCCGTTCGCGGCCCGCGCCAAGCTCAACGTCGAGGCGAAGGAACAGATTGCAGCGACGGCGGCGGAGCTGGTGCACGGGGGCGAGACCCTCGTGCTCGATGCCGGCACCACGACGCTCGCACTCGCGCGCCGGCTTCGAGGCGTTCGCGGCCTGACGGTGGCGACGCCCAGTCTGCGGATCGCGAGCGTCCTCGCCGATGAGCGCGACACGCGCGTCATCATCATCGGGGGGGTCGTACGGGCGGGTGAGCACTCGGTCGTGGGGAGCCATGCGCAGGAGCACCTGGCCCAGCTCCGCTTCGACAAGTGCTTCCTGACGATCTCGGGCGTCGAGGCGCGCAGTGGGCTCACCGAGTGGAACCTCGACGACGCAGCGACCAAGGCGGCGGCGCTCGCGAGCAGTCGCGAGGGCATCGTGCTCGCAGATGCGAGCAAGCTGGGCAAGGTCGCCTTCGCCCGCGTCGCCCCCCTCGAGCGCATCGACCGGCTCATCACCGATGCGGCCGCCCCCGAGGAGCAGCTGGCAGTCTTGCGGGACGCGGGTCTGGCGGTCGTCATCGCTCGGGTCGCCGGGTCCTAGTGCGGAGGCGTCACGCGTGGGAATGACAACGTACGTCGCGGAGATCAGGGAGCAGCCGCAGGCCCTGGCGACCCTGCTGGAGCATGATCCCGCGCGCCAGGTCGCGAGCCTCGATGTCAGCCGGTTCCGGCGTGTGATCCTGAGCGGCATGGGGGCGTCTCACTACGCGACCCACCCAGCATGGCTGATCCTCGTCCAGGCGGGTGTGCCCGCCTGGTGGATCGAGACGGGCGAGCTGCTGCACCACGCCCGCGAGCTCATCGGGCCCGACACGTTGCTGTGGCTGACGTCACAGTCGGGTTACAGCGCCGAGATCACGACGCTACTGACGACACACGGCGCGCGACGTCCCCGCCGGCTGGTCGCGCTGACGAACGATCCGGGGAGTCCACTCGCATTGGCGGCCGACCTCCCCGTCGAGATCCACGCCGGCCATGAGGAGGCGGTGAGCACGAAGAGCTACGTCAACTCGCTCGTCGCAGCCCAGCTCCTGGCGCTCTCACTGGTCGGGGCGGAGGATCCGCGCCCCGATCTCGAGCGCACCATCGCCGGGATGGACGAGTTCCTGGGGGTGGCGTGCGATCGCAACCTCGAGGCGGTCGCGGAGGCACTCGGCGAGCCCCGGCAGCTCGTCACGCTGGCCAGGGGCGAAGCGCTGCATGCCGCCTGGACCGGCGCGCTGATTCTCAAGGAGGCGGCCCGGTGCCCCGCCGAGGGCATGAGTGCCGGGCAGTTCCGTCATGGACCCCTGGAACTGGCGGGCCCGGATTTGACGGCGATCCTCCTGGAGGGCTCCGGTGACACTGCCGCACTGAACCGCGGGCTGGCCGAAGACCTCGTCCAGGCGGGAGCTCACGTGCTGTGGATCGGCGCTCATGCTCCGGTTCGCGCTCGGCACCTGCCGGGCCCACCAGCGCAGGGGATCGGCGTCCGCGTCGCGGAAATCGTGCCCTTGCAGTTGATGACCATTGCCATGGCTCGGCTCCGCGGCGTCGACCCCGGCGAGTTCCAGTACTCGAGCAAGGTCACCGTCAGGGAGTGACGCGTTCGGCGGGCCCGGTGCTGGCCGGCGTCGACCTGGGTGGCACCAACCTTCGGGTCGGCATCGTGACGCGCGACGGCGATCTCCTGGCGTTTGTCTCGGAGCGGTTCGACGCGGCGCACGGCGCTTCGGCCGGCATGAGCCGGATGGCCGAACTGATCCGGAACGGCCTGGCGTCAGCTGGCCAGCCACCACTGGGGGCGATCGGCGTGGGGGCGACTGGGCCGCTGGATCCGCAGGCGGGTCGCGTCCGCAATCCTCACACCCTCCCGACATGGTCCGACGTCGACGTCCGGGGCCCCCTCCACGACCTGTTCCACGTTCCGGTGGTGCTGGAAAACGACGCGGTCGCCGCTGCCCTCGGGGAATGGTGGCAGGGGGCGGGTCGAGGATCTGCATGTCTCGCGATGGTGACGTTCGGGACCGGGATCGGGGTCGCCGTGGTGCGTCGAGAGGGTCCCTACCGAGGCGCCGGGCAGATGCACCCGGAGGCGGGGCACCAGGTCCTCGACCCGTCCGGCCCGCTCTGCTACTGCGGCTCGCGTGGGTGCTGGGAGCAGCTTGCCGCCGGCCCAGCGATCGCCCGCATGGCCACCGCGAGCCGCGATCCCGCCCTCCGCTCCGTGGACGCCGCGGAGGTCGTCCGCCTCAGCCGGACCGGCAACCGCGAGGCTCGGCGCATCGTGCGCTCGGCTGCGCACCTCGCCGCCCTGGGCCTCGTGAACGTGGTCGCGTTCTACGCACCCGACACGATCGTGCTCGGTGGCGGCGTCATGGAAGCGTATCGCACACGCATGCCTGCCATGCGCAGTCTGCTGGATCGGTCACTGGGGTATCTGCCGCCTCGCAGCGTGCGGCTGGTTCTCACGCAGCTGGGTGACCGCGCCGGTGTCCTTGGAGCCGCATCGGTTGCCATGCGCGCCGTTGGGGGGCACGAGATGCCCGATCAGCCGTCAAGCGAGTAAACGGCGCCCGCGGAGGCCGGCCACGCCCGAAGGCGGTGCGGTGTCACCTTGCCGCTCTGCCTGCCGGGACACCCGGCCCATCCCCAAGCGAATCCTCCCTGCGTCCCGGCCTGGGCACGCATCAGGGGCCGATCGGCACTGTCCGGCGCAGCGCTCGGAGCGGAGAGTGCACATTGGTGATCTTAGTGCACATTCGTGCAGACAGGGGAGGAACGAGACGGGCACCAATCTGGCCAGCAACGACGCCTGGGTCGTCGACGCGGAGCGGGTCGCCTCCGGCATCCGCCGCCGCGTCCTGGAGCATGTGCTCAAGAACGGCGAGGGCTACCTGTCACAGGCCTGCTCGTCTGCCGAGATCTTCGCGATGCTCTATACGCGCACACTGCGGTTGGCTCCGCTTGCCGCACCGTTGCGCCCGGAACCGTTCAACGGCGTGCCGGGCCCACGCAACCCCGGGTACGCGACAGGCGGCGCGTTCAACGGGCCACGGGGCCCTTCACTCGACCGGTTCATCTTCTCGCCGGCCCACTACGCCCTCGCCCTATACGCTGCGCTCATCGAGGTCGGACGGTTGAGCGCGGATGCGCTCGACGACTTCAACCGCGACGGCAGCACGGTCGAGATGATCGGCGCGGAACACTCACCCGGCATCGAGCTGACCACCGGGTCCCTCGCCCAGGCGCTGAGCCAGGCGGCCGGCATTGCGGCGGCGCGCCGGATGCGCGGCGAGGCGGGCAGGGTCTGGGTGATGATGTCGGACGGCGAGTTCGAAGAGGGCCAGACGTGGGAGGCCCTCGCCTCGGCCGCCTTCCATCATCTCGACAATCTGCGCGTCGTGGTCGACGCGAATGGCCAGCAGTGCGACGGTGAGGTCTGCTGCGTGACCCTGCTCGAACCGCTGGCCGAGCGGGTCAGGGCCTTTGGCGTCTCCGTGGACGAGGTCGACGGCCACGACCTCCGCGCGCTCGACGAGGCGATGGCGCGTCCGTCGATGGCGCCGCACGTCGTGATCGCGAGAACCGACCCGGTGCGCGGCGTGCCGCTCCTCGCCGAGCGGGCTCCGCTCCTCCACACGCTCCGGCTCACCACCCCCGAGGACCGTGCCCGCTACCAGGCGGCCTACGAGGCGATGCAGCGATGACGGTCGAGACGGTCGTTCGCCCCCACGTCCAGAACTTCATCGAGTGGGCGCGAGACAAGCCGGAAGTCGTGGTCCTCGCCGCAGATCTGACGAACTCCTCGGAGGTAGGCCGCTGGCGCGACACGTACCCCGACCGGTTCTTCTCGATGGGCATGGCCGAACAGCACATGCTGAGCTTCGCGGGCGGGCTCGCACGCGAGGGCTACACGCCGTTTGTCCACACCTTCGCCGTCTTCATCTACCGGCGCGCGTACGACCAGCTGGCGATGTCGATCGCGTACCCGAACCTGCGGGTGCGGTTGATCGGCTTCCTGCCGGGGATAACCACGCCCGGCGGCGTGACCCATCAGGCCATCGAGGACGTCGCGATCATGCGCGCGACCCCGAACATGACCGTGCTGGAGACCGCGGACGCGACGGAGGTCGAGTCGGTTCTCGATGTCGCCCAGGCCCTGGACGGCCCGGTGTACGTGCGCATGCTGCGGGGCGTCATGCCACGGCTGTTCCCGCGTTCCGAGCCGATGCGGCTCGATCGCGTGCGGGTGCTCTCGGACGGTGATGACGTCACGCTGCTGAGCGCCGGCATCGAAACGGAAGAGGCGATGAAGGCCGTGCGCGCGCTCACGGCGCGCGGGGTGGGCGTCCGCCATCTCCACGTGTCGACGCATAAGCCGTTCAACGATCCCGAAATCGTCACGAGTCTCGGTCGCGCCCGCCTGGGCGTGGTGACGGCCGAGAACCACTCCATCATCGGTGGGCTTGGCTCGGCGGTGGCGGAGCGGATCGCGGAGGCGGGTCTCAGCGCGCGACTCGTTCGCGTCGGGCTGAAGGACCACTACGCGCACGGCGCGAGCGAGGGGTACCTGCAGCGCGAGTACGGACTCGACGCGATCGGCATCGTGCGGGCGGTGGAGGGCCTGATCGGCACGGACACCGGCATCCAGGAGCGCGACATCCCGCGGCAGGCACTCGACCCTGCCGGGCCGATCGAGCGGAGCGATTCGCTGTGACGATCACGGCAACCGCCCTGTCGGTCTCCGGCGTGCGGATCACGGCGCGCTACGCGCTGCGCGGGCCATTGCACGAGGCGCGCGAGCGGGCGGAGACGATCGCGGTCGAGCAGACGATCGAGTTCCCGGCCGATCTCATCGCCGACGACGATATCCGGCGGTACGTGATCGGCCGCGTCGAGTCGATCGACGTGATGGGTTCAGACCTCGCCGTCGCGGAGATCAGCTATGCGGTGGAAACGACGGGCTTCGAGCTCCCGCAGCTCCTGAACGTGCTGTTCGGAAACTGCTCCCTGCTGCCGGGCGTGCGCCTGCTCGCCGTCTTGTTTCCACCGGAGTTCCTGGCCCGGTTCCGCGGCCCGCGCTTCGGGATCGCCGGATTGCGCACGGTCGTTGGAGTCCCTGGCCGCCCCCTGCTGGCGACCGCGCTGAAGCCGATGGGCCTGGGGGGCCGGGCACTGGCGGACATGGCGCGGACTCTGGCGATGGCCGGGATCGACATCATCAAGGATGACCATGGCCTGGCCAACCAGCCGTTTGCAGCCTTCGCGGATCGGGTGCAGGCGTGCGCGGCCGCCGTTCGGGAAGCCAACGAGGCGACGGGCCGGCACGTGCTGTACCTGCCGTCGATCAACGCGCCGGCCGGCGAGATCGCGGCGCGGGCGCACATCGCGCGGGCTGCCGGCGCGGGGGGGCTGCTGGTGCTCCCGGGGCTCACGGGCTTCGATACGATGCGGCGCCTCGCGGACGACGACGACCTGGCCCTTCCGATCATGGGGCACCCGGCATTCCTCGGCTCGCACGTCGTGGACGACCGCGGCGGGATCGAGCACGGGCTGCTGTTCGGCACGATCATGCGCCTCGCCGGCGCCGATCTCTCTGTCTTCCCCAGTTTCGGAGGCCGGTTCAGCTTCAGCCCGGAGGCCTGCGGGTCGATCGCCGCGGCTTGCCGGGATCCGCTTGGCCCGCTGGCCCCGATCCTGCCGGTGCCGGCCGGTGGCATGACGATCGACCGCCTCGACGAGCTGGCCACGTTCTATGCACACGACAGCGTGCTGCTGATCGGAGGCAACCTGCACCGCGGCGATCTGTACCAGAATGCCTGCCGGATGCGTGCCGCCGTCGAGCAACAGGCTGGGTAAGGACCCGTGCGACGCCAGTGACAGCCCGGCAGGGCGGCCCCCAGAGCAGCGACCTCGAGCACCGCGAGTTCCTGGTCGAGGTCGCCTGGCTCTGTCACGAGTATGGCCTCACGCAGGCCGCCATCGCGGCGCGCTTCGGCCTGTCGCGCTCGACGATCAGCCGAGCGCTGAGCGAGGCCGAGGCGCTCGGCATCGTGCAGGTCGTGGTGACGGAGCCGATGCCAGGGCAGGCGCGGCTTGCGGAAGCATTGCGCCTGCGCTACGGGATCATGGCGCACGTCGGGGCACGGCTCGGCGACGAGGACGGGACGATCGGGGTGGCGCGTGCCACGGCGCGACTGATCGAGCGTGCCGTCGCGATCGGGCGCGTCACGGTGGCGGCCAGCTGGGGGCGGACGCTGGCGCGGGCGGCGCACCTCGTGCGCCCGCGGCGCACGACGGGAGTCGTGGTGGTGGACGCGATCGGCCACGTGAGTGGCGGAGAGATCGCGCCTGCCGTCGACGTCACGCGGGCGCTGGGTGCGTCGCTCGGTGCAACCGTCATGCACCTGCCGTCGCCGGCCTTCGTAGACTCGCGCTCGTCGCTGCAGTCGCTGCTGTCCTCGCGACCCGTCGAGACCGCCCTGGAGGTGGCGCGGTCGGCCGACATGACGCTCGTGTCGGTCGGCGTGGTCGGGGAGGACTCGCTCCTGCTGCAGGCGGGCCTCGTGTCCGCCGAGACGATGCACGCGATCGTCGAGGCGGGTGGTGTCGGCGAGATGCTGGGCAGGTACTACGACTCGTCGGGCCATGCCCTGGGGGTGCTCTCACCGTTGCCGGTCGGCCTGTCGCTCGATGAGCTTCGGGGATCGCGGCGAGTCGTCGCGGCGGCGGGGGGGGCAGCGAAGGCCAGCGCCCTGCACGCGGCGCTCATCGGCGGACTCCTCGATGAGGTCGTCGTGGATGAGGCGCTCGGCGAGGCGCTGATTATGGCTCGGTAGGCCCCAGAAACTGACGTGTGGTGTCTCGTCCAGGGCCAGATGGCCTGTAAGAGGGGTGCGAGGAGCGGTTGTCTCAAGTGGTAGGACAACTAACGTATGACGTACCTCAATTCCCCCCACGAAGGACCCCTGGTGGACGACGATCTGCGCACGATTGCCTGGATAGGCGCGGGTATCCGCCTGATCGACCAGACGCGGTTGCCCGCGAGCCTGGCGTATCTCGACATCCGGGACGTGGACGCGCTGATCGACGCCATCACCCGGCTTGCCGTCCGAGGCGCGCCCGCCCTGGGAGTCGCCGGGGCTTTCGGGGTGGCCCTGGCGATGGTTCAGGGCGAGCGGGAGGGCTGGAGCGCGGCCCGTCTCGAGGCCGAGGTCGGCCGGATCCGCGACGCCCGGCCCACGGCGGTCAATCTGGCCTGGGGCGTGGAGCAGGTGCGAGGCTTGATGGCGGAAGGCCCGCAGGCGGTCGTCGACAGGGCGACGCAACTCATCCTCGAGGACGAGCGCACGAACCATGAGATCGGGGCGCGCGGTGCCGACTGGATCCTGGATGCCGTCCCGCACCGGCCGGTTCGGGTCCTCACCCACTGCAACACCGGTCTCCTCGCCACGACCGCCTGGGGGACGGCCCTTGGGATCGTCCGCGAACTGCACGCCCGCGGGTTGCTCGAGCGCGTGTTCGTGGACGAGACGCGGCCGCTGCTCCAGGGGTCGCGTCTCACCGCATGGGAGCTCGAGCAGGAAGGGATCCCGTACGTCGTGGAGGTGGACGGGGCGGCCGCCAGCACAGCGGCTCGGCACCTCGTCGACGTGGCCATCATCGGAGCGGACCGCGTGGCCGCGAATGGGGATACGGCCAACAAGATCGGATCGCTCGGCGTCGCGCTCGCGTGCGCGAATGCCGGGATCCCCTTCGTGGTTGCGGCACCGGAGTCCACGGTCGACCTGCAGACTCCGTCGGGCTCGGAGATCGAGATCGAGTATCGCGATGACGAGGAAGTCGTGCGCTGGGCCGGGATGCAGGTCGCACCGGCGTCGGCGCGGGGCTACAACCCGGCCTTCGACGTGACGCCCGGCCGGCTGGTCAGCGCGCTCGTTACCGAACGTCGCGTCGTCGAAGTGGCGAGTGGGCAGGTGCCGTCCGACTCGATCGAGGAGCTCGTATCGTGACCCCCCTTTCCGCCGACGCAACCTCGTGGCCACTGGACCGGCTCGTCGAGCGATCTCGTCGCCTGGGGTCGGACCAATCGCTGGTCGTGCACGGAGGCGGAAACACCTCCGCCAAGGGCACGGCGGTCGATCATCTCGGGCGTAGCCGGCGCGTGCTGTGGATCAAGGCGTCGGGCGTCGACTTGTCCATCGCGTCCGCGGCGGATTTCCCGGCCCTCTGGCTCGACGAGCTCGTCGCCGTCAGGGACCGTGAGTCGCTGTCAGACGAGGAGACCGACACGGTCGTGCGCCGCGCGCTGACCGATCCCCGGTCGCCCCGCCCGTCGATCGAGACGTTGCTGCACGCGTTCCTGCCGTTCGCGCACGTCGACCACGTGCACGCTGACGCGATCTGTGCCCTGGCCCGCCATGGCCACGGCCGCGAGGTCGTCCGTGACGTGCTCGGCCCGTCGTTCGGCTACCTCGACTGGCAGCGACCCGGGTTCCGCCTCGCGCGGGCGGTCGCCGAGCTGGCCGACCGAGAAGGCGTGGTGCTCGGGCACCACGGTCTGATCACGTGGGCCGACGACTCGGATGCGTGTCTGCGCAGGACCCTCGACTCTGTCGAGCGCGCCGCGGCCTACCTGGCGGCGCACGCGCCGCGCTCCGCACCGCCGGCTCCCACGCCCGACCTCTCCGACGAGGAGCAGCGACGGCTGCTGCTGCACCTTCGAGCCGCCGTCTCGAACACCGGCCCGCGCGTCCTGATCACCGATCGCAACCTGCGGGCGGTCGCGGACCGATCCGACGTGGCGCGGGTGGTGGAGAGCGGCGTCTCGAGCGCCGACCACATGCTGTGGACGCGGCCGTTCGCCGCGCTCGTCCCTGACGGGCGGGACGTGGTCGCCGCAGGCACGGCCGTGGAGGCACGCCGGCAGGCTTATGCCGCGTACTTCGAGCGTCAGCGGCACCGGCTGGCCGTCGACGTGCCGATGCACGATCCAGCCCCCCGCGTGATCCTCGTGCCCGGCCTGGGCGCGGTGACGACGGGACGGGACCGCGCGGAGGCGGCGCGCGTCGCCGATGTCGCGTCGCACACGCTCCGTGCCGCGGCCAGCACTCTCGACGCCTTCGGCGAGGCCGCGCCGCTGCCCGACGCCGATGCCTTCGACTTCGACTACTGGCCCCTCGAGCTGTACAAGCTGACGCTCCGCCCGGTACCGAAGCGCTTTGCCGGCACGATCCACATCGTTACCGGCGCGGCTTCCGGGATCGGGCGAACGATCGCCCTCGAGCTTGCCCTGAATGGGGCGAGCCTCGTCGCTGCGGACATCGATGGGGAGGGGCTGGCGGGCCTCGCTGGGGCCGTCGTCGAGGCCGGAGGTCCCGAGCCCGTGACGGTCGCGGGTGACCAGTCCGACGAGGCGGTCGTCATGGAGACGGTGCGACAGGCCGTGCGCACGTTCGGCGGCCTTGACGGCGTCGTCCTCAACGCTGGCGTGGGCGTTGGGGGCAACCTCGACGAGCTGGAACTCGGTCGCTGGCGTCTGGCCCTCGCGGTGAACCTGACGAGCGCATTCCTGCTGACCCGCGAGGCGATCCGCGTGATGAAGGAACAGGGCCTCGGCGGCTCGCTCGTGTACGTGGCGAGCAAGAACGCGTTCGCGCCCGGCGCAGGCTTCGGCGCGTACTCCGTGACCAAGGCGGGAATGCTCCAGCTGATGCGTATCGCGGCGCTGGAGGCGGGGGCGTTCGGGATACGGGCGAATGCCGTGAACCCGGACGCCGTGTTCGATAACTCGAGGTTGTGGGCGGGCGGCCTACGCGAGGAGCGGGCTGCGGCGCACGGGGTGCGTCCGGAGGAGCTCGAGGACTTCTACGCGAAGCGGAACCTGCTGCATCGCCACGTGACAACCCGAGACGTCGCGGCGTCGGTGGCATTCCTGCTTGCCGACGACTCGTCTCGAACGACCGGCTGCGTCATCCCGGTCGACGGTGGGGTGGCGGGCGGCTTTCCACGGTGACGGCTGTCCCGGACGAGCGATGGTGACAGTGCCAGAGGAGGAGGGGTACCGAGAAGTCGCGGTGGACCACGAGACGGTTTCTGTGGACGCGTAAGGAGAGAGGATGACCCGTCACAAGCGACTCGCAGGGTTGATCACGATCTCGTTGCTGACTCTGACAGCGTGCAGCCAGTCAGCGGCCACTACCGCACCCAGTGTCGCTGCGCCGGCAGCGTCCAGCGCAGCAGCATCGAGCGCAGCGGCCCCTGCGTCGGCAGTGCCGGCAGGCAGCGCAACGGCCGCGAAGCCCGCACCGTTCAACGCCGGCCCGGTCAAGATCGCCATGGTGCGTCAGAGTGGCGCGGGCGACTACTTCCAGCAGTGGGAAATGGGAGCCGAGAAGCAGGCGGCTGCCATTGGCTTCCAGATGCAGGTCTACGACGCACAGGCGGACAACGCCAAGCAGGCGACCGACATGCAGACGGCGATGAACTCGGGCGTGGCCGGGATCATCGTCGACCACGGCCTCACGTCGACGATGGTGCCGCTCATCAATCAGGCCATCGCCAAGGGGATCCCGGTCGTGGTTTACGACGTCGACGGCACGCAGCCGCCCGTGGTACACACGGACCAGAGCGACGCCGACATGGCCACCAAGGATCTGACCCTCATGGCGCAGACCATCCCGGATGGAGCCAAGATCGGCTACGTCAACGCACTCGGGATCGCCCCGCTCGACCGGCGCAACGCGGTCTTCCAGCAGTTCGTGAAGCAGCACAACTGGAACGTGGAGTTCTTCGTCGGCAAGTTCACGAACGCCGTTGCGACCGACAACCAGGTGCTGGTGGACGCGGCGCTGAAGGCGCACCCGGACGTCCAGGCGATCTTCGCCCCCTACGACGAACTCACCAAGGGCACCGTCGCTGCGGTCATCAACAACGGGCTCCAGAAGCAGATCAAGGTCTTCGGCATCGACGTCTCGAACGCCGACATCCAGGTCATGACCGCGGCGAACAGCCCGTGGGTGGCCACGGCGACGACTGATCCGGCGGGTGTCGGAGCCGCCGTGGTCCGCACCATGGCCCTGAAGCTGGCGGGGTCAACCACCACGGAGGTCATGTTCCCGGCCTCGCTCGTGACCCAGCAGTTCCTGCTCCAGAACAACATCCAGAACATGGACCAGCTGGTCACCAAGATCCCGTCGCTCCTGGAGCTCGACTCCAGCGCGGCGCCGTGGATCACCCCGGCGTATTAGGTATCCGCTGAGATCCTGAACGACCAGGGCGGTGAGCCGATGAACACTGTCGTCACGCTTGCCGACATCGGGATGGCGTTCGGCACCAACCGCGTGCTGGACGGCGTCTCCATGAGCGTCGAGGGAGGTTCGGTGGTCGCCCTCATCGGTGCCAACGGCGCCGGGAAGTCGACCTTGATCAAGATCCTCTCCGGCGTCTACCCGGAGCACTCCGGGTCGGTGATGGTCGACGGCCGGCCCGTTCGCATCGGCTCACCGCAGGTCGCTCGGGCGCTCGGCATCGAGACCGTGCACCAGCGCATCGCAGACGGCATCGTGCCCGGCCTGACGGTGGCTGAGAACCTGGTCTTCGAGGAGCTCACCCAGGGATCGACCGGGACGTATTTCAGCGTTCGCCGCGTGCTACCGAGGGCTCGCCAGGCCAGCGCCCTGCTCGACCTGCAGTGGCCGGACCGTGTGCTGCGCCAGGACGTCTTCGCACTGGGCATCGCCGATCAGCAGCTGCTGCTGCTGGCGCGCGCCCTTTCCCATCAACCGCGCCTGCTGATCCTCGATGAACCTACATCCGCCCTGTCCGCGGTCGAGGCCGAGCGCCTGTTCGACGTGATCGGTCGGCTCAAGGAAGCGGGCGTCGCCATCCTGTTCGTCTCCCACCGGCTGGGCGAGATCGACACCGTGGCGGACCGACTGGTGGTCCTGCGGGACGGTCGCATTCGGGCTCAGCAGACGCGCCCGTTCGGGTGGAGCGCTGCGCTGCACGCCATGCTCGGCGAGCAGGCGGACGTGACGCGAGCCTCCGTGCGCGAACGGCGCGGCTCGCAGGTGCGGCTGCGCCTGGAGGGCGTGCGCCTGCGGCCAGAGAGTCCACCGCAGGACATCGAATTCCGTGCCGGCGAGGTGACCGGCATCGTCGGACTGCTCGGCGCCGGCAAGAGCGAGCTCGTGCGCGGGGCGTTCGGGGCCCGCCGCTTCCCGACTGGGACGATGCAGCTCGACGGCCGGCCGTACACACCCCGCTCTCCGGGTGACGCGATTCGAGAGAGCGTGTTCCTCGCCCCGGAAGATCGCACGGCTGAGGCGGTGCTCCCCGGCTGGTCCATCGCGCGCAACGTGAGCCTCCCGTTCCTGGGCTGGGTCTCGTCGCGAGGTGTGCTGCGCGGCCGCGCTGAGGCCCTGTTGGGGCGCCAGGTGATCCGGCAGCTCGAGGTGGTGGCGCAGGACGAGGCGTTCTCGGTGGACGCCCTCTCCGGCGGGAACCAGCAGCGTGTCGTCATCGGGCGCTGGCTCGTGGCCAGACCGAAGGTGCTCCTGCTGGACGAGCCGTTCGCCGGCGTGGACATCGGTGCACGTGCCGCTATCGGACAGAAGCTGCGCACGATCGCGGCCGAGGGAGCCGCCGTCGTCCTCACCACCAGCGACGTCGATGAGGTACTTGAGGTTGCGGACCGCATCCTCGTTCTTGTTGACGGGGCGCTGCGCAACGACGCCTACACGAGCGAGACCAACCGCAGCCAGATCATCACGTGGATGTCGGAGATCAACTGAATGACGACTGTACGCGAGAAGGCAGACGTGGCTGGTGCGCCGTCCACTCCGTGGGTCGACCGGCTCCGTGACTGGATCGTCAAGTGGGGCTTCATCGGCATCACGTTGGTGCTCATCGTCTACTTCTTCGGCACCGAAGACACGTTCCGCCGCAGCACGACGATGCTCTCCATCCTGAAGTACACATCGGTGACCGCCATTGCCGGGCTTGGGCTGACGACGGCCATGGCCGTGGGTGGTCTCGACCTGTCGATCGGCGGGGTGGCGGGCATGGCGGTGACGATCTCCGCGATGACCATGGTGATCTACGACCAGGTCGGATGGGTGGCGATCGTAACCGTGCTGCTCGCCGGTGGGATCGTCGGGCTCGTCAACGGGATTCTCATCGTGAAGTTCCGGATCCCCGACCTGCTCGCGACGCTCTCCATGATGTACGCGATCCAGGGCCTCAAGCTGGTCTTCGTGCAGGGGCAGTCGGTGTCGACGGGCATGCCGCTGCCCAACGGCACCGTGGCCGCCGGCCGATTCACCCCCGATTTCCTCTGGATCGACAACGGCTTCATCGGCCCCATTCCCACGCCCGTGGTGATCTTCCTGGTCCTCACGGTGGTGGCGTGGTTCTTCCTGACGCGGACGCGCTGGGGCCGCGTCATGTATGCCATCGGCGCGAACCCCGAAGCGGCTCGCCTCTCCGGCGCGAACGTGAGCCGCTATCGCATCGCCGCCTACATCATCTCGGGTTTGTTCGCGGCGGTCGCCGGTCTGATCCTGGCGTCGCGCATCGGACAGGGCGACATCACGGCCGGTGACTCGCTCCTTCTCGACTCGGTGGCGGTAGCGCTCCTCGGCATGTCCGTCATGGGGCTCAACCTTCCGAATGCCTGGGGCACCTCGCTCGGAGCGGTCATGCTGGGTGTCGTGCTCACGGGCACCACGATCGCCGGCTTCCCCTACTACGCCCAGGACACCATCGAGGGCGCCATCCTGATCGTGGCGTTGGTGTTCAGCTACACGTTGTCGCGCAAGAGGGCCCGCTACGTGTCCGCCGTCTAGGGCGCCAGTCGCTGGCGCATCGACCCCTTCCGTTACCACCTCCGAGGCAGGCGACACGATGTCCGAGTCGTACGAGATCCTCACCGCATCCACCGTCGTCGACTATGTCGCGCGCACCCCGCAGCTCCGTGCGGTCCTGGACCCTGCCGCGATCCGGGACGTGCGTGAAGTCGGCGACGGCAACCTGAACCTGGTCTTCGTGCTCTCCTCGCCCAATGGTCGCGGACTCGTCCTGAAGCAGGCGTTGCCGTACGTTCGGCTGGTCGGCCCCACGTGGCCCATGACGCCCGATCGCGCGCGGCACGAAGCCGTCGCCCTCTCCGTCCACGGGCGGCTTGCCCCGGGCCTGGTGCCCGCGCTGTACCACTACGATGCCGACCGCTACATCGTGGCGATGGAGGATCTGTCCGATCACCGCGTCTGGCGACACGCCCTCAACGAGGGCGATCGCCACGCGGGGGCGGCCGCCGACATGGGCGAGTACGTCGCCCGCGTTGCGTTCGGAACGTCAGTCTTCGGGATGGATCCGGGAGAACAGAAGCGTCTGCTGGCCGAGTCGGTAAACCCGCAGCTGTGCGGCATCACCGAGGACCTGGTCTTCACCGAGCCGTACGTGCCCGCGGACCGCAACAGCACGCTGCCGGCGAACGAGCAGGATGCGCGGGAGCTCGCTGCTGACGAGGCGGTAGTCCGCGAGATGGGCTGGCTCAAGTGGCAGTTCATGACCCAGGCCGAGGCCCTCATCCACGGCGACCTGCATACCGGCTCCGTGATGGTGCGGGAGGCGTCGGACGGCCGGACACGCTCGACCAAGGCGTTCGACAGCGAGTTCGCGTTCTACGGACCGATCGGCTTCGACCTCGGAGCCCTGTTCGGTAACTACGTGATCGCGGCCGCACGAGCGATCGCGCTCCGGCAGGACGAGCAGGCGCGCTGGGCCCTCGGGCTGTGGGGCGAGACCTGGTCGGCCTTCGAGGCCTGTTTCCGGGACCTGTGGCCCGGGCGCCTCGACCCGCGGGTCTTCAGGGACGGGACGCTGGAGGACTACCTGACCAGGGTGCGGCTGGACGGAGCGGGCTTCGCCGCCGCCAAGATGGCGCGCCGCATCGTGGGACTCGCCAAGACCGCGGATATCGAGACCTTGCCCGAGCACCTGCGCGAAGGCGCCGCCCGCGGCGTCCTGCGCGCGGCGCGGCACATCGCAGTGGCTCGCCATGCGTCGTCGGACCCGACGATCCTGACCGTGCGGGTCGGCGAGATCCTGGTCGCCACACGCACGCAGTAGCGGCATCGAGCACGGACGATCGATGCGGCGATCGGTCCGGAAAGGACGAGAGGGAGGAGCGATGGGCAGGGGACCCCGGGAAGTCGCCGAGTCGTATTGGCGGGCAGAGTGCACGCGGGACACGGACGCCGTGCTCTCCCACTACTGGCCCGACGCCGAGTTCCGGTCGCCCAGCCAGCGGTACCTGGGGCACGCGCAGATCCGGTCCTACTACGACGAGAGCGCGGCGCGTTTCCCCGGCCTGGACGTCACCATCGTCCGCGATCTGGTGGTTGGCAACGTGGGCGCGCTGGAGTGGACGGCGCGGCTCACCGATGCCGACGGCCGAACCGTAGCAGTGGACGGGGTCAATCTCGTCGAGGTGAGGGACGGGCGGTTCGTGTCGGTCCACTCGTACTTCGACGCGACGCTGCTCGGCCGCTGAACAGCGGTCCGCCGCAGGTTCGGCTGCTTGTCCGCAGGAATGGCGACCACCTGCACAAGGGACGCAAACCATGACGGAGCTGACCGCGGCCCTTGCGGGAAGCAAGGTCTGGCACAGAGAGAGAAGGGGCGCAATCGCATGCCTGACGCTGACGCAGTCCGCGAATCGAAGGACTACCATCACGACCTCCCGCAGCGTAATGCGGCCTTCTTTCTGAAGGGCGCGGGTGCGTACGACTGGGGTATGCAGAACCGCCTGGCCCGTCTCTTCCAACCGGCCAGCGGCCGCACCGTCATGCTCGCCGTGGACCACGGCTACTTCCAGGGCCCGACCACAGGGCTCGAGCGCGTCGATGTGAACATCGTGCCGCTCATTCCGTACGTCGACGCGCTGTTCTGCACCCGCGGCATCCTGCGGACCGTGATGCCGGCCGGGATGCAGGCGCCGGTCGTCCTGCGCGCCTCGGGCGGCCCCTCCATCCTGAAGGAGCTCTCGGATGAGGAGATCGCCCTGGGCATGGAGGACGCGGTCCGGCTCAATGCCAGCGGCGTGGGAGTCCAGGTCTTCATCGGGGGGCCGATGGAAACCAGGACAGTGACCAACATGACCCGGCTCGTGGACATGGGCTACAAGTACGGGGTCCCCGTGCTGGGCGTCACCGCGGTGGGCAAGGACATGGTGCGCGACGCGAAGTACTTCCGGCTCGCGACCCGCATCTGTGCCGAGCTCGGTGCGCAGATGGTCAAGACGTACTACGTGCCGGAGGGCTTCGACACGGTCACGGCCGCCTGCCCGGTGCCCATCGTCATGGCCGGCGGCAAGAAGCTGCCCGAGCTGGAGGCGCTCACCATGGCCTACAACGCGGTCCAGGAAGGGGCCGCCGGCGTCGACATGGGGCGCAATATCTTCCAGAGCGATTCGCCCGCCGCTATGCTGCAGGCCATCCGGAAGTGCGTCCATGAGGACATGCCGCCGCGCCACGCGCTCGAACTGTACGAGACGCTCAAGCGCGAGCACCTCGGCGAGCCCGTCGAGGCGTAAGGGGAGCCGGCTGTGACCGCGCAGGACACCGTCGCCGAGCTCAAGGCGAGCGGGCCGCATCTCTCGATCGGGATCCTGACCGCCGATCTGCTGAATCTGGGCGCCGAACTCGCCCTGCTCGAGCGAGTCGGTGCGACCCTGGTGCACACGGACGTCATGGACGGGGTGTTCTGCCCGCAACTCACGGTGGGTGTCCCCTTCGTGAAGGCGCAACGCACGCCGCTGCTGAAGGACGTCCACCTGATGATCGACGAACCCCTGGACAAGGTGGCCTGGTTCGTCGGGGCAGGGGCCGACATCATCACCGTTCACCCCGACGCGTCCCGCCACCCGCACCGGGTCCTGCAGACCCTCGCGGACGCGGTCAATGTGAACGACCCACGGCGGGGCGTCCTGCGTGGCGTCGCGCTCGACCCAGGTACGCCGGTCGAAGTCCTGGAGCCGCTGCTCGCCGACTGCGAGTACGTCCTGCTACTGGCGGTCAACCCGGGGTGGGGCGGGCAGTCCTTCATTGCGTCCACGGAGGCCCGGATCGCTCGGGTCCGGGAGATGATCCGCGTGGCCGGCCGATCCATCCTGCTCGGCGTGGACGGCGGCATTACGCGGGCCAACCTCACGCGGGTCGCCTCGTCGGGAGTCGACATCGTGGTGACAGGGAGTGCCGTCTTCGACGGCACGGCACCGGAAACCAACGCGCGCCTCATGCTGGATGCCATCCGAAATACAGAGACGGGGCAGCACCACGCCCCGCGAGGGCAGGCCCCGGAAGGACCGAGGTGACGTACGACGACGATCCGCGAGTGGCTCAGGGGGTGGCGCTGGGGTGTCCGATGCGTTGAGCGCGCTGGCCACTCCCGCGTCAGTCCTCGGGATGGCCTCGCAGGCGCGCTGGCCGCCCCGAATCATCCGGACGCGAGCTGACAGGCCAGCGCGAAGGACGATGCCTCGGTTAGAGAGGGAGGCTGTGGTGGCTCTGTCATCTGGCGCGCCGGCGCCGCTCGGGGAGCGGACCCCCTTGTCGCGGCGCCTCGCAGACGAGTTGCGCCGGCGCGTCTTGAACGGTGACTGGCCAGGCGGGTCACGGATTCCCAGCGAGCTCGAGCTGACCCGTACGTACCGCGTCTCGCGCGTGACGGTTCGGACGGCCCTCAAAGCGCTCGAGTCGCAGGGCCTGCTCGACATTCGCCATGGATCGGGCACCTACGTCGCCGACTTCGGCGAGAAGATCCGGGCCGGCCTGCAGGAGCTGCGCTCCATGACGGAGACCATCCGCGAACTGGGGCACGACCCGGGGATGGAGTGGCGGTGCCTCGAACGACGGCCGGCCACGGCGCACGAGGCCAGGCGGCTCGATGTGCCGGTCGGAGCGCCAGTCCTGGCCTCCGAGCGCGCGGTCCTTGCCGACGGCGAGGTGGTCGCGTACTCGTATGACACGATCCGGCTGGACGGTCTGCCGCCGACCATCGAGAACGAAATCGGTCGCGGCAGCACCTTCGCGGCCTTCGAGCGGGTGGGCGTGGAGCCCGTCCGGGCGTTTGCGACGCTGCATGCGGTGCAGAGCGACGAGGTCGGATGGGGCCCCCGAAAGCCGCCGAACGGCCTCTACCTGTTGCTCGACCAGGTGCACTACGCCGCCGGCTCGCAACCGCTCATGTACAGCCGCACCTACTTCGTCGAGGGACGTTTCGAGTTCGTGATCCTGCGGACGCGGTAGGGGCGGGCTGCGCCGCGGGACGGCGGCCGGCTGCGGTCGTGCGCCGGTACCCCGAGCTGACCGGGGACGGTCGGGAGAGGACGGCGCCAGCCACAGTGAAGGAGACTCGATGACCAACCATGACAGCTGGGAGCGCGCCCGGGAGCGCGTGGTGCTGTACTGCCGCCGGATGCTGGCCGAGGGACTCACGTACTTCACGGCCGGCAACATCAGTGTTCGGATCCCCGACGATCCCGGGCTCGTCGCGATGACCCCGGGCAGCCTTCCGTACGACACGATGGAGCCGGCGGACGTGGTGATCGCCACGGTGGACGGAAGAGTCGTTGCCGGCGCTCGGACGCCGACCTCGGAGTTTCCGCTCCACACGCGCGCCTACGCCCGTCGCCCCGACGTGCGGGCCATCGTTCATACGCACAGCCCGGCGGCCATGGCCATGGCCGCGATGGGGCTCGCCCTGCCTCCGGTGCTGCATGGATTCGTGGCGGCATGCGGCGGCGGGATCGTGACGGCCCCGTACGCGAGGGGGGGCACGAGCGAGATCCCGGACTTCACCGCCGACGCGCTGCGCGACCGAAGCGCCTGCCTGCTGCGCAACCACGGTGTGCTCGCGATCGGACCGACCCTGGAGCACGCCTACAACGCGGCTTCGGTCGTCGAGGGGGCGGCCGACGCGTACCTCCGGGCACTGGCCTTCGGCCCGGTCCCCGAACTGGCGAAGGACGAGATCGAGCGGATCCGTGGTGAACAGTGGCGGCCGGCCTGGGACGAGGTTGCCGGCGTGGCCACTCACGGCGGATAGCGCTCGGCCGCCGCCGCTGGTCGGCATCTCACCGATGGCGAAGCCCCTGGGCGCGATGACGCAGAGCGTGACCCTCTTGTTCGTGAGACTGGCGCCTCCCGGCTCGGACCAGCCGCAGAGTTTCCAGAGGTACCCATTGACAGGGCAGCAGCCGGTGCGCAGCATGTCGCGATCTGGCGCATCAGGTTGGGTAGGGAAGGGGGACCAGTGGTTCCGAGACGCGTCCTCTCCATGGTGCTCACCCTCGGCGTGACGGCGCTGCTGGCGGCATGCGGCGGTTCGTCGGCGACCAAAGCACCGGCCGCCGTCGCCACCGGTGGAGGGACCCCGGCCTCTGCCGGAGCGCCATCCCAGGCATCGGCCGCGCCGTCCGCGCCGGCCGCGAGCGCCGCTCCGAGTTCGGCTCCGCAACCCAGCGTCGGCGATGTCGCGAACTCGGCAGGCGGGCTTGCGAACCTCAGTTCCTACAAGCTGTCGCTGACCACCTCGGGCGGTTCTCGGGACATGACGGTCACGGTCGTGGTCGTTCACAAGCCGTCGTTCGCCGAGAGCGTGACCGAAGCGGCCGGAGGCCACACGACCCGGATGGTCATCGTCGGTACGACCCTGTGGATGGACGAGGGGACCGGCACGTTCGTGAAGGCGCCCCTCCCGGCCAGTGCGATCCAGACCATGACGGCCGGGTTCGACCCGAGTGTGAGCCTCCAGGAAATCAACAAGAACGGCGTCCTGTCGGCGCTCAAGACCATGGGGGTGGAGACCAAGAACGGCGTGCAGGCCCTCCACCTGCACGGCGATCACTCGACCCCGGTCCCGGCCGGCGAGCCCACCATCCCACCCGGGGGCACCGTCGATCTCTGGATCGCGACCGACGGCAACTACCTCGTCGCGATGGAGTGGAGCGGGGTCGTCTCGGCAGGCGCCACGCCGAGCGCGAACCTCCCAGCGAGCGCGAAGTGGGAGATCACCGACATCAACGATCCGTCGCTCAGCGTCAGCGCGCCGAGCTGAGGCCGTTCGACCAGGAATTCGACCAGGAACAGGAGGTGTCCCAGGTGGTGACCGAGATCTGGGCAAAGGTCAGTCCACGAGAACGGCTGGCGGTGGTCGGCGCGGTCCTGATCGTCGTGTCGTGGCTGATCGGCCTCGTCCTCAGCGGCGGGTACTTCGGCGCGATCGGCTCCAGCGGCCTGGGGCTGCTCGGCGCGATGGCCGTCCTGGCGATCGTCTACCTTCGGTACGCGCCGAACACCAACATCACGTGGCCGGCGCCCTACGCGACCATTCTGTTCGGGGTCAGCGCGGTCGTGGGGCTCGTGGCGTTGCTCGAGCTGCTGCAGACCTTCCAGTGGCTGGGGATCCTCGCGAGCCTGTCGATCACGTACTTCCTGGCCCTCGTTGTGTTCTTCGTGGGCGCCGCGCTCATGGTGTGGGGCTCGTACCAGGAGTGGCAGATCGGACGAGGGACGCCCGCGTAGCGAACCTGGTGTCCGGGCGCGTCCCATCAGTGGCGCATCTGGTCACCCGATCGCACGATCGGGTGCGCGCAGGCTGAGGGCCTCGGCGGCAGAACGCTCGGGGCCGTCGTGTGCTCGTTGGCCGGCGGGCGCCGGTCGCGTGCCGCTTACAATCGGCCCCGATGGGCGAGCTCGCCGGCGCCGCTTTCGAACGTCCCGTTCTCGATGACGATCGTGACAGGCCCGTGCTCGGGCTCGATCTGGGCGCGACGCGGCTCCGGGCCGCCCTCATCGGCCCGGACGGGACGATCCTCGTCCGTGCCGAGGCGCCGTCCGCGACGGAGCGCGGGCCGGCGGCGGTGCTCGACGACGCCGAGGCGCTGCTGGCGGACGTGCGATCCGCCCGAACCCCGGCGGGGGAGGCGTCCACGGCCGGCCAGCCGCTCGGTATCGGGATCTCGGCGATCGGGCCGGTCGATCTGCACGCCGGCGTGATACTCGACCCCCCGAACGCCCACCCCACGTTCCGCGACGTCCCCATCGCCGCCGAGCTCGACCGCCGGCTCGGTCTGCCGGCGTTCCTCGACCGCGACACGAACGTCGCGCTCCTCGGCGAGCTGTCCTTCGGGGCGGCGCGCGACGTCGCGGACGTCGTCTACCTCACGGTCTCCACGGGGATCGGCGGGGCCGTCCTCGCGGCCGGCGCGCTGCTCCATGGCCCCGACGGCACGGCGGGCGAGCTCGGCCACCTGCTGGTGGAGCTCGACGGTCCCCCGTGCGGCTGTGGCGCGCGCGGCCACCTGGAGGCGATCGCGTCGGGCGCGGGCATCGCGCGGGCGGCGCGCGATGCGATCCGGGTCGGCGCCTCGCCGATGCTGCAGGGCGTCGCGGACCGCGCCGGGCCGGACCGCGTGACGGCGGCGGACGTCGCGGCGGCCGAGGACGCCGGCGATCCCGCGGCGGCCGGGATCATGGAGCACGCGCGGCGGGCCTTCGCAGCCGCCATGGTTACGATCGTGGACGTCTTCGACCCGACCCTGGTCGTGGTCGGTGGGTCCATCGCGCGGGCTCAGGGCGACCGCTGGCTTGAGCCTGCCCGCGCGGCTGTCCGGGAGACCGCCTTCCGCGCGCCGGCACGACGCGTCACGATCGTTCCCGCCGCCCTCGGCGACGACGTCGGGCTGGTCGGGTGCCTGCCCCTGGTGCGGCGGAGGCTGGCGGCCCGATCGTGACGATGGCGCGCCGGCATCGACCCGCGGTCATGCCGCCGGACGCCGCACGCTCGTCTGCCGCCGAGCTGGCTACCGCACCACCACCGTCACGGTGAACGCCCGCGAGGGCATCCCGCACGGAGGTTTCACCTGCAGGCAGAACGGGTTTGCCGATCACCTGGGATCTGCGCGGTGCCGGCGCGTTCCGCCATCCAGGCCCCCTGCTGGCCCGCCTGCAGCGGAACCGATGCGGGCGCCAGCACGCCGGACCCATCGACCCGGACCGTCCACTGGTAGGTCATCCCGAGATCCAGGACGAGCTGCTGGCCGACGGCGGAGCCCGGGCTGGGGCCGAGCGCGGTGGCGGATCCGATCGTCGACGCGATCGCCACGGGCGTCGACGGGCTGGTCGGGGCTGCGCCCGGGGCCTCCGAGCTCACGCCCGAGGCCGCGCCGATCCTCGACCGGGCCAGGCCGCGTGCGCCGCCATGTATACAGACGCACAGGGGGCGGGATTCCTTGCGTGCCAGCCCGGGTCGGCCGGGCAACGCGTGCGAGACTCTCGACCTCGCCCAGGACGCCGTTGCGTGCGGCATCGAGCGCGTGGGGCGGTACCGCGGGTCACCCCGTCGGCGCCTGGGTCCATCGTATCGCGCTGAACGCGTGGCGAGATCATCCCTGGCGCGGTCGCTCGAGCGACCCCCGGCCGAGCCGGGGGAGTAGCCGGCAGGCCCCAGCGGCTCCGAGCGGGCTGGCCGCCTGGGACCGGTAGGATAGCGAGGTGCCGAAGCTCGAGGCGCTCGACGTCCTGCTGCTCCTGCTCCTGGCGATCGGCGCCCTGAGCGGCTTCCGCCAGGGCGCCGTCGCCCAGGCGCTGGGGCTGATCGGCGCGGGCGTGGGCGCGGTGGTTGCGGTCGCCCTGCTGCCTGAGATCGCGGCCGCCCTCCCGACGCTCGACCGATTCCTGCGGGCACTGCTCGTCCTGGCCTTCCTGCTCGTCGCGCTGGCGCTCGGGCAGGCCGTGGGCGGCGCGATCGCCATCGCGATCCTGCGCCGGATGGGACGAGGACCGCTCGCCGCGGCCGATCGCCTGTTCGGGCTGGCCGTGGGGGTCGCCCAGGTGATCCTGGTCATCTGGTTCCTGGCGCCCATCCTGGCCGCCGGGCCGTCCGCCTCTCTGGCCCAGCAGATCGACCAGTCCACCGTCGTCTCGGCCGTCCGAACGGCGCTGCCGTCCCCGGCCCCCGTGCTCGGCCGCCTGCGCGCGTTCCTGGTGCCCGCGGGCCTGCCGCAGGTCTTCCAGTTCCTCGAGACCCCGATCGGGTCGCCCGTCCCCACCCCCGGCGACGCCCAGGTGGCGGCGCTCGGCAGGAGCGCTGCGCCGTCGACCGTCGCGGTGGTCGGCGAGGCATGCGGGCTCCGTCTCACCGGCACCGGGTTCGCCATCGCGCCCGGCTACGTCGTCACGAACGCGCACGTGGTTGCGGGTGAGCGCGGCACGACCGCGGTCGTGGCCGAGACCGGTGCAACCGCGGACGCCACGGTCGTGTTCTACGACCCGGCCATGGACGTGGCGCTCCTGCGAGTGACCGGCCTCGGGCTCCGCCCGCTCCCGCTCGCCTCAGGCGACCCGGCGATCGGGACGATCGGTGTGGCGCTGGGTCACCCCGGCGGAGGAGGGCTCGCGATGATCCCCGCGGCCGTTCGCGACACGTTCACCGCCACCGGCTTCGACATCTACGGGCGCGCCACCGTCACGCGGGTCGTGATCGAGCTCGCCGCGGACGTCGAGGCGGGCGACAGTGGCGGGCCGTTCGTCGCGTCGGACGGGCGCGTGGCCGGCGTCGTGTTCGCCAGGGCGCAGACCACCCCCGGAATCGGGTACGCGCTCGAGATCGGCGAGGTGCGCTCGGACGTGGCCGGGGCCATCGGCCGCACGGCGCCGGTCAGCACGGGATCCTGCGCACCCTGACGGGGGCCGCCTCAGTCGGCGAGGGACTGTCGCCGGCGGTGCGGCTCGGGTAAGTTGTCCTGGCCCTCCTCGCCCGGAGGCGGGCTCCCGTCAGCGCCGTTCCCGGCCCGAGCGGCCCCCCGGCGCGCCCGCGACTCCACCATCAAGGCGACCGCCTCGTCCACGTCGTCGGTGACGCGCAGGAGGTCGACGTCGGCGCCCTCGATCTTGCCCTCGGACTCGACCCGCCCCCGCAGCCACTCCAGCAGCCCGGCCCAGTACGCGCGACCGATCAACACGACCGGGAAGTGCTCGATCTTGTCCGTCTGCACGAGGGTGATCGATTCGAACAGCTCGTCCAGCGTGCCGAAGCCGCCGGGAAAGATCACGAACCCCTGCGCGTACTTGACGAACATCATCTTGCGCACGAAGAAGTACCGGAAGCTCACCGAGAGGTCCGTGTAGTCGTTCACGCGCTGCTCGTTCGGGAGTTCGATGGTGCAGCCGACCGAGAGCCCGCCGCCCTGCTGCGCTCCCATGTTGGCAGCCTCCATGATCCCCGGGCCGCCGCCGGTGATCACCGTGAAGCCGGCCTCGGCCAGGCCTCGCGCGAGTGCGATCGCGGCCTGGTACATGGGATCGGTGGGCTGCGTCCTGGCCGACCCGAATACGGTCACCGCGGGTCCGAGCCGTGCCAGGGCCTCGAACCCGCTGATGAACTCGCCCAGTATCCGCAGCGACCGCCATGCGTCGGTCTCCAGGAACGTGACGTCCTGGTACGGCTTGGTCTGCAGCAGCTTGCGGTCAGCGGTGGCGTGCGGAGGGACCTGTGATTGCCGTCCGCGTTGCTCGGTCATGCGCGGCAGGATACCGCTGCCTCCCTCAACGGACCTTGCGCTGGCACTCCAGGTCGTAGAGCGCCCAGGGGAGTGCCTCCAGGCGTGCCGGGTCGATGGTCCGACCGCAGGCGCGGCAGAGCCCGTAGGTCCCGGCATCGAGCCGCGCGAGCGCTGCATCGACCTGGGCGAGCTCGCGTTCCGCGCGTTCGCGCAGTGCCCGAGCGCGGTTCTGGTCGAAGACCTGCGAGGCCGCGGCCGCCTGGGACCCGTAGGTCATGGGTTCGGGCGGCTCGATCTCGACCGCAGCGATCTCCTCGAGCAGCCGCGCCCGCTCGGCTTCCAGCCGCTCGCGAGCAAGCGCCGTGTCATCCGCCATCCTGCGATGCTACATCCGCGGTCCGCATGCCAGCGGCCCCGCTCCGCACCGGCCTGAGCAGAGGCCCGTCCACGGCGGACCGCACCCGGATGGCTGCCCTCACGATTCGATCTGCGCTCCACGCACCCGGCGGCCTATACTACCGGGGGGTATACGATCGCGGCCGCTGGCCGCAGCAGAGGGAGACTGTCATGGCAACGGCCACCGATCCCGTGTGCGGCATGCAGGTCGACACGGACCACGCGCAGTGGACCTGCGAGCACAACGGCACGACGTACTACTTCTGCGCCAGGGGCTGCATGCTCGAGTTCAAGGACGACCCCGAGAAGTACCTGGACCCGGATTACGCACCGGAGGGAATGTAGCCCCGCCGCCGCCGGCGACACGAGAGGCGGCAACCGCGCGAGAAGCCGAGGTAAGCCGAGGTAAGCCGGAGTGAAGCCGGCGAGCAGCCCGCGATGAGTCGCGTCCGATAGGGTCAGCCGGCCGGGGGACGCCGGCCGACGTCGAACGCGAGGTGCCACATGCGAGTGCGGGCTGATGGATCCTGGGATTTGCGCCCTGGTGGCGCCGCGCAGTTTGCCCTGCTGATGGCGGCAGCGTGGGTCGCCGGTCTCGCGATCGTCGTCCTGTTCGCGATCGCCCAGCCTGCCAGGCCGGCTGCGCACGCCGGTGTGTCGGCCACGCCGTCCGGCGACATGATCCGGGACACCGCCGGGAGGCGGTGGGCCATCGGCGTGGACGTCCAGGTCACGGCGGGGAGGCGCTGGACGCTATCCCCGGCGGACAGCGAGACCGCCGGGCGGCGCTGGACGCTGCCGCTGGCCGGCGGCGTGGCCGCGGCCGACCTCCGGGGCTGACCTCGGCCGCCGGGCCGGGGCGCGCGGCTCGGCGCTGCCGGAGTCCGGTAAGCGCCAGCACCGCGGGTGTGCAGCCGCCAGCCACGGAAGCGCGCATGCGCCGGCGCCGTCGACACCATCGGCGGCCGTGCCATCGTCGTAACATGGCGCCAGGCCGCGCTTCCGACGTGGAGACTGAGGAGAGCCCCGATGACCTATACGATCGCCGAGCCGTGCGTCGATGTGATGGATCAGGCCTGCGTGTCGGTCTGCCCGGTCGACTGCATCCACTTCGATGAAGGTGTCGACCGCACCCTGTTCATCGACCCGAACGAGTGCATCGACTGCGGCGCGTGCGAGCCGGAATGCCCCGTGAACGCGATCTTCGCGGAGGACGCGGTGCCGGCCGAGTGGACGAAGTACACGGCCCTGAACGCGCTATGGTACACGGACAAGGCCGCCGCCCGGGCCCAGGTCGACGAGTGGAAACCGGCCTGACGCAACCCTGAACAACCCCTCCGCCCGGGTCAGCCGGGCGCGGCCCGGCCCCGGCGCATCGCGCCGGGGCCTCGCGTTTCCGGGACGGGACCGCGAGGCGTGGCGACCATCGGGGTCGATCCCCGTGAAGCGCGGTCCGGGGGTGACCGGCGCCGTGGCCGTAGACTCGGACCGTGCGGATCGTCTCCCTCCTCCCGTCGGCCACGGAGATCGTGTTTGCACTCGGTCTCGGCGAGGAACTCGTGGGCCGGACGCAGGCGTGCGATTACCCGCCCGAGGCGAGCGCAGTCCCGGTGGTGACGCGCTCCTCGGTCCCGGCCAACCTCGCTGGCCATGACATGGACCTGAGCCCGCGACATGGGCTCCACGTCGGCGGGGCCCCGTACCAGCTCGATCCCGGGGCGCTGCAGGCCGCCGCCCCCGACCTGGTGCTGACGCAGGACGTCGGCGACGCGTGCGGGATCGCGCGCGCGCAGGTAGCCCGGGCGTTGCGGTCGTCCGGGACGGAGGCCGAGGTCGTCTCGCTGGAGCCGACGTCGATCGAGGGTATCCTGCACACCATCACCACGATCGGAGCGATGACCTCCGCGGAGGACGAGGCCATCGGCCTGGTCGAGCTCCTGCGCGAGCGACTCGGGGCGATCGAGGAGCAGGTGCAACAGCGACGATCCGCTGGCGTCCATGCACGGCGCGTGGTGGCCCTCGAATGGATCGATCCGCCGTTCACGAGCGGCCACTGGGTGCCCGAGCAGATCCGGCGTGCAGGTGGCTGGGACGTGCTCGGGCGCGAGGGGCAGCGGGCCGCGGAGACGTCCTGGCGCGCGGTGATGGAGGTCGACCCCGACCAGGTCCTGCTGATACCCTGCGGCCGCGACGCGCAAGAGGCAGCCGCGGAGTGGGCGCGGTCCTCGCGCCCGGCAGGCTGGGAGGACCTGCGCGCGGTACGGCACGGTGAGGTGTTCGCCCTCGATGCCAGGGCCTACTTCACCCGGCCGAGTCCACGGGTCATCGAGGGGATCGCGATGCTGGCCGAGTTGTTCGACCCCCAGGGCTTCGTGGACCAGACGCCCGCGGATGCCTGGATCCCGGTCGGGCCATGAACCTGCGGCGGCGTCCTCCCTGATGCCGTTCCGCTCCGCCTTCGCGTGCCTGTGGTGTGGACGTCGCCATCGGGTGCGCGGCCCAGGCGATCTCGAGGGGTGGGCACAGCTGTGCCCGGAGTGTCTCGGCCGTGCCGGTGACAACGAGTTCCTCCGGTTCCGGCTGAAGCGGGCGCTCACGGAGCGTGCCGCCGAGGCGCACCTGCCGGCGGAGGAGCGGGCCGATCCCGGCGGCAGCCGGGGCGAGCCGACCTGACACGCCTGCCGCCGCGGCGAACCGCCGTCGCCTGGCGCCGCGCACCCGCCGCCGGTTCGCCCACCGCTATACTCCGGCGATGTCTCCCCTGCACGACCGAACGATCGCCACCGTGGGCTCGGGGGTGATGGCCGAGGCGATGATCGCCGGCCTGCTCCGGGGCCACCAGGTGGAGCCGGCCCAGATCGTGGCCAGCCATCCGCGCGCCGATCGGCGCGCCCAGCTCGAGCGCGACTACGCCATCCGCGTCTGCCCGTCGAACGTCGAGGCCGCGCAGTCGGCGGACATCGTCGTCCTCGGGATCAAGCCGCAGATGCTCCTGCGGGTCGGCCGCGAACTGGCCGGGCAGCTGCGGGATGGCCAGCTGGTGCTCAGCATCATCGCGGGCGCGACCACGACGGCGCTCGCCACGGTCCTCCAGCACCGGGCCATCGTCCGCAGCATGCCCAACACCCCCGCCCGTCTCGGCAAGGGGATGACCGTCTGGTATGCGACGCCCGAGGTGACGCCGGAGCAGCGCGACCAGACGTCGACTCTGCTCAAGGCGCTTGGCGCGGAGCTGTCGGTCGACGATGAGCGGATGGTGGCGATGGCGACCGCCGTGAGCGGCACGGGACCCACCTACGTGTTCCTCGTGATGGAGGCGCTGATCGACGCCGCCGTCCACCTGGGTTTCCCCCGCCACATCGCGCACGACCTGGTGATCGAGACGCTCGAGGGCAGCACGCTCTTCGCGAAATCGAGTGGCATGCACCCGGCCGAGCTCCGGAACATGGTCACGTCGCCCGGCGGGACCAGTGCGGCGGCGCTGCACGAACTGGAGTCGGGCCGGCTGCGCACCGTGCTCTCCGAGGCGGTCTGGGCAGCGTTCCGTCGGACCGAGGAGCTGGGCGAACAGCTCGAGCGCCAGGCGGAGACCGGCCAGCCCCGATAGCCCGGGCCGCCCTGCCGGGCGCCGCGTCAGGCGGCGGGGTTGCCCTCGAACGTCGCGGTCGCGGCTGGGAGATCCGCCGTCGGGCCGTGCCGACCCGGGTCCCCTCCCGCCGCGCTAGGATGCCCGCCGGAGGGCGCCCGAGCGGCGCCCGTGTCTTCGAGGAGGTCATCCGTGGCCACCGCCGATTCCGTCGATCCCCTGCTCGAACCGCGTCCGGGCGGTCGGCGCATGCCCCGCCATCGCTCGTGGGCCGAGCCGTTCCGGATCAAGGTGGTGGAGCCGATCCACCTGCTGAGCCGTGCCGAGCGCACCCGCGCGATGGAAGAGGCCGGGTTCAACACGTTCCTCCTGCGGAGCGAGGACGTCTTCATCGACCTGCTCACCGACTCCGGGACCTCGGCGATGTCCGACTACCAGTGGGCCGGCATGATGCTGGGCGACGAGGCGTATGCGGGGAGCCGCAACTTCTATCACCTGGAGGACGCGGTCCGCACGTACTACGGATACCGGCACGTCGTTCCCACGCACCAGGGCAGGGGCGCCGAGCACATCCTCAGCCAGATCCTGGTGAAGGCCGGCGACCACGTTCCCGGCAACATGTACTTCACGACGACGCGGCTCCACCAGGAGCTGGCGGGCGGGACGTTCCGCGACGTGATCGTCGACGAGGCGCACGACCCGACGTCCACGCACCCCTTCAAGGGCAACGTGGACCTCGACAAGCTCCGCCGGCTGGTCGACGAGGTGGGGGCCGAGCACGTGCCGTACGTGTCGGTCGCCGCCACCGTCAACATGGCCGGCGGCCAGCCGATCTCGATGGAGAACATGCGGGCCGTCCACGAGTACTGCCGGAAGCAGGGGATCCGGGTGATCCTGGACGCGACGCGGGCGGTCGAGAACGCGTACTTCATCAAGGTGCGCGAGCCCGGCTGGTCGGAGCGGAGCGTGGCAGAGATCCTGAAGGAGTTCTGCGCCCTCTCTGACGGCTGCACCATGAGCGGCAAGAAGGACGCGCTCGTCAACATCGGCGGGTGGCTCGCGTTGAACGACGACGACCTCTTCGACGAGGCGCGCAACATGGTCGTGGTCTACGAGGGGCTGCACACCTACGGCGGCATGGCAGGCCGTGACATGGAGGCGATGGCGCGCGGCATCGAGGAGTCGGTCCAGGAGGATCACATCCGCGCGCGGATCGGCCAGGTGGAGTATCTCGGCAAGCACCTGGTGGACGAGGGCGTGCCGATCGTGTTGCCGATCGGCGGGCACGCCATCTTCCTCGACGCCAGGCGCTTCTACCCGCAGATTCCGCAGGCCGAGTTTCCGGCACAGACGCTCGCGGCGGAACTCTACGTCGACTCCGGGGTGCGGGCCATGGAGCGCGGCGTCGTGTCGGCCGGGCGCAACCCGAAGACCGGCGACCACAACTACCCCAGGCTGGAGCTGGTCCGGCTCACCCTGCCGCGCCGCGTCTACACGCAGGCGCACATGGACGTGACGTGGGAGTCGGTGGCGGAGCTCTTCGAGAAGCGCGACCAGGTGCGAGGCCTGCGCATGGTCTACGAGCCGAAATACCTGCGCTTCTTCCAGGCACGGTTCGAGCGCCTGTGATGGACCGGGCCGCGTTTCGACACTGACGCGTGCCCGACGGCCGGGTAGCATGGCCGCATGCGTTCAGCCGGAGAGGTCGTCGGGGCGGTGGTGCTCGTCGTCGGCGTCCTGGCGCTCCTCGGCACAGTCGGCGGCGACGTCGGCCTGGCCGAGTCGTTCCGGTGGCTCTGGCCGCTCCTCGTGGTCGGGCTCGGCCTGTGGCTGATGGTGGCGGCCAGCGATCGACGTCGTACCCGGCCACCGGTCGGATGGGGCCCCTCCCGGACCGACGCGGAGGGAACCGGCCCGGGCCCGTGGGGCGGCACCGCGGGGCCGGCGAACGCGTGGGGCGCCTCGGGCCCTGCGCCGGGCTGGGCGGGATCGACCGGGTCGGGGGGCGCGGCGCCGTCCGCGTGGGCGCCCGGCGGCATCCGTGAGCAGCGCTTCCTGGGCGAGATCGAGATGGCCGGGCCGATGCAGGCAGGTCCCATGCGGATCGAGACGTTCATCGGGGAGATCCGGCTGGATCTCACGCGCGCCACGTTCCCGGATGGGGAGACGCCGATCCACGTGAGCACGGCGATCGGCGAGATCCGGGTCCTGCTGCCGCCTGACATCCCCGCCGCGGTTCGCGTCTCCAGCATGCTCGGCGAGAGCGAGGCGATGGGCCGCGTGTCGGGTGCGTTCATGGGAGAGGCGCGGGCCGAGACCGAGGATTTCGCCGCAGCGACGCGGCGCATCCGGCTGGAAGCGCAATCGCTGATCGGCGAGGTCGCGGTGCGGCGGGCCCGGCTGGACAGTGGCGTCGCGGCGGCGGACACGCCGGGGGCGGGGTTCGCACCGGAGCCGGGGGCGGGGTTCGCGCCGGAGCCGGGGGCGGCGACCGGGGATGCCGGCGCCCCCGCCGTGGGCCCCGAGGGGCAGGTGCCGCCGGAGGCACCCACGACCTGAGGTGTCCGATCTCCGCGTCGAGTTGTTCTACACCATCGACTGTCCCCACTGGGAGCGGGCTCGTGCGGACCTGCATCGCGTGCTGTCCGAAGGGGCGATCGAGACGCCCATCCAGCTGGTGCAGGTCGGCGACCAGGACGACGCGGAGTTCCTCGGGTTCGTGGGTTCGCCGACGGTACGGGTCAACGGCCAGGACGTGGTGCCACCGCCGGCCGGATCGGGACCGGGGATCGGCTGCCGCCTGTACCGGCAGCCCGATGGAACGGTGGCGGGCCGCATTCCCGAATCGCTGCTGCGCGAGGTGATCCGCTCCCACCGGCAGGGCAGGCTCGAGGCGTTCCAGCGCGAGGAGTCGGCAAAGGTGGCGATCGCGGCGCTGGAGGCAACGGCGGAAGAGGAACGCGCCGCGGGGCACACGGAACGCGCAGCGGCGGACGAGGGACGAGCACCGGCCGAGGGCGGATGGGCCTCGGCCGACCAGGAGGATTGACTGCATGAGTGGGACGCGCGTCGGGCGGGCCGGAAGGGCCCGCGTGGCGGCGCAGGACGGTGTGGCGCACGCGCTTCGCGCGACGTTCCTGTGGGCAGCGCGCCGGCGGCGCCTGGCCCGGCTCGCGGCCGGCAGCGCGCTCACGCGGGGGACTGTGCGCCGGTTCGTCGCCGGCGAGACACTGCCGGAGGCGCTCGACGCGCTGGCGCGGCTGCGTGCGCGCGGGCTCGTCACCACCGTCGACATCCTGGGCGAGTCGGTGACCACCGTCGATGCCGCTCGTGCGGCCGCCGACCGCTACCTCGAGGTGCTCGCCGCCCTGGCGGACCGTGGCCTTGACCGCAACGTCAGCGTGAAGCTGACGCAGATCGGACTCGACGTCGATCCCGACGCGTGCCGTGAGAACCTGCTGCGGATCGTCGCCCGCGCCGCCGAGCTCGAGGCATTCGTCCGTGTCGACATGGAGGATCACCTGCACACCGAGCGGACCCTCGCGCTCGTCCGCGAGGCGCAGGCGGCGCACCCCAACGTCGGCGTCGTGCTCCAGGCGTACCTGCGGCGCACTGCTGCGGACGTGGCGGAGATGAACCGTGAACGGATCCGGGTGCGGCTCTGCAAGGGCGCCTATGACGAACCGGCCGAGGTGGCGTTCCCGCACAAGGCCGACGTGGACGACAGTTTCCGGCGCCTGGTCGAGGCGCTCCTCCGGGAGGGCGAGCATCCCGCGATCGCCACCCACGACGAGCTGCTGATCTCGTGGGTGCGCGGGTACACCGAGCGGGAGGGGATCGACCGGACTCGGTTCGAGTTCCAGATGCTCTACGGCGTGCGCCGCGACCTGCAGGAGCGCCTGGCACGGCAGGGTTTCACCGTGCGCGTGTACGTGCCGTTCGGGACGGAGTGGTACCCCTACTTCATGCGCCGGCTCGCCGAGCGCCCGGCGAACGTGTTCTTCATGGCGCAGAGCGTGCTGCGTGAGGGCAGGCGCCCGCGCAGTCGCCGGTAGGCCCTGGCCGGAGGATCGGGGCCATGCCCGGGCCGATCAGGCGGATCGGCCTCGCGCGGCCCGCACCCATCCGAGGTACGTCCGGATCCGGTCCTCCAGCGCCGCCGGATCCGGATCGGCCTGCAGCGCGTCGCTGATCAGCGACGGCCCGGCGCCGAGGCACGCGACCCCGGCGCGGAGCCAGGCCTCGGTGGCCGCCTGCGTGGCCTCCACGTTGGTGGGCATGAGCCGCGTCCGCGGGCTCGGCCCGAGGATGCCGCGCACGAACGCCGGCCCGTCGAACGCCGCCGCGGGGAAGAGCTTCACGATCTCGGCGCCCAGCTCCTCGGCGTCCGAGATCTCGGTGGCGCTGCCGCAGCCGGGAAGGAACGGGATCTTCCGCCGGTTGCACAGCCGCGCGATCTCGGGGTTGAGCGCCGGACTCACGATGAACTCGGCACCCGCGGCGATGAAGAGCGCGGCCGTGGGCGCGTCGTAGACCGTGCCTGCGCCGAGGATCATGTCCGGGTACTCGGCGGGCGCGCGGACCAGCAGCTCCCGGAAGACCTCGTAGGTCCCGGCGCCCCGGTTCGTGACCTCGACCACGCGGGCCCCGGCCCGCCGGCACGCCTCGACCACTCGTTGCGCGGCAGCGAGATCGAGCGGGGTGAAGGTCGGCACTGCGCCGACCTCGAGGATGGCCCCCAGCACGGTGAGCCGGTCGAAGCGAGCCATGATGTCCCTCCGTTCTCCTCCCTCGACGAGTGCCCCAGGAGCAGCCGGGGAGCCACGGGAAGTCCGGGGAAGGCCGGTGGCTGCTCCTGGACGCCGGTGGGTGTCATCGTCGATCGACCTCTGCGGGGGCGGTGTCCCGTCGTGGGCGACGGTGCCGTGGACACGCCTCGGCCGATCACGGTAGCGCGATCACGCCTCGCGCGCGACGGCCACCCTGGCCGCGGCACCTCGACCGGTCTGCGCCAGCATCACCGCGGCGACCACGAAGACCGCGCCGAGCAGCTGCTGGGGTCCCAGCCGCTCGCCGAGCATCAGCACGGCAAGTGTCACGGTGAAGACGGGCTCCATGGTGCTTACGAGCGCGGCCTGTGCGGCCCCGATCCGGCTCACGCCGGCGTAGAAGGCCTGGATCGCGACGGCGGTCGACAGCACCGCGATCCCGACCAGGCCCGGCCACGCGTCGGGCGGGACCTGCCACGGGAGGGCAGGTTCGCGGACCGCCACCGCGAGGGCGACGAGCACGAGCCACGTGCCCACGATCATCAACGCCGCCGCGACGAGCGGCGGGACATCGGGATCGTCCTCCGCGCGGCGGGCATGGGCCGTGGCGCCCCTGCGCTCGCCCGCGACCAGGGCCGAGAGCAGGATGTACCCGCTGTAGATCAGCGGTGACACGGCCGCCAGGGCGACGCCAAGCGGGTTGGTGCCTGCCCGGATGCCGCCGACGGTGAGCACGGCGCCGAACGTCGCGATCGCCAGGGCGGCCCAGGGGCGGCGTCCCTCGAACGACTGGCCGAACCGCATCGCGAGCACCGCGACGAGGGCGGGATACACGTAGAGCAGCAGGGCGACGAGGCTGACCGGCACGAGCTCGACCGCGGCGTAATAGGTGGCCGCGTTGCCCGCGAAGACCATCCCGAGCCCGAGGAACGCAGCCGCCCGCCGGAGCGTCAGCCGTTGCAGCGCCTCGCGACCCGAGGCGCGGGCGAAGATCCAGCCCCAGGTCAGGGCGGCCCCCAGCGTGAAGCGCCACGCGAGCAGCGTCAGCCAGTCGGCGCCCGCCGCGTACACGCCCTTTGCGAGCAGCGGGCCCGACCCGTACCCACAGGCCGAGATGACCACGAGCGCGATGCCCACGAGGTGCCGGTGGCGCATCGGCCGAGGCTAGCAGGACGACGGCCCGCCGGGTGGCCGAACGCCCCTGAACCCGGCGCCTGCCCGCACCCTGTCCGGTCGAAATGGGTAGACTTTCGAAGTCCCGGCCGGCCCACGCGTGCGGCTGGCGGACGCAAACGAGGATTGCTGCGACGGCTACGCTGTACGCCCCCACGACACAGCGGGTCCGACGGGCCCCGACCGTCGTCGACTACGTGAACATCCGCTGGGTCGACGAATGGTGCAAGCGCTGCAACATCTGCGTCGAGATCTGCCCGAAGGACAGCCTGGTCCTGACGCATGACGCGATCATCGAGGCCGAGGACTGCATCCGCTGCGGCCTGTGCGAGCGGTACTGCCCGGACCTCGCGATCGAGGTGATCCCGGTGCGGACCGCCGCGACCGCCGAGGCGAGCGCCGAGCAGGCCGCGGCAGCCAGGCGTGGCCGGGCCCGGCTGCCCCAGCGATCCGGAGCGCCCGACACCGCGCGCGGGCCCGCCGTCGCCGGCACCGACCCCAACCGCGGCATCACCGACGTCGAAAGCGCCCCCGACGTCGACCGGGCGAACCCGACCTAGGAGGCGGAACGAAACATGGCCAAGCGGCTCCTCCAGGGCAACGAAGCGGTGCTCCTGGGAGCGGTGAAGGCGGGTGCCACCTACTTCGCGGGCTACCCGATCAGTCCGAGCAGCGAAGTCCTGATGGCCGCGTCCGTGTACGCGGCCAGCCACCCGGAGTTCCGGTTCCTCCAGGCCGAGGACGAGATCGCGAGCGCCAACGCGATCATCGGCGCGAGCCTGGCGGGCGCGAAGTCCTTCACCGCCACCTCCGGCCCCGGGTACAGCCTCATGCAGGAGGCGATCGGCTACGCCCACAAGCTCGGTGTCCCGACCGTCTTCGTCGACGTCCAGCGCGTCGGGCCGGCCACGGGCATGCCCACCATGCCGGGCCAGGGCGATATTCTGCAGACGCGCTACGGCTCGTCCGGCGACTACACCAGCATCGTCTTCTACCCGTCCACCGTCGCCGAGTGCTACGAGTACGCGATCCACGCCTTCAACTGTGCGGAGGAGAGCCGGTCCCCGGTGATCCTGCTCTCCGACGCGTTCCTGGGGCACCTCAACGAGGTGGTCGACCTCGACGCCATCGACGTTGCCGTCGTGCCGCGCACGCTCGAGCCTCTCGCGTCGGGCAACACCCGGCTGTTCAGCGGGGTTGCCACCTATCCGGACGGCGAGCCGGCGACGGCCGACGCGGACGAGTTCATCCGGCAGTTCGAGGCAGCCAGGGCGCTGCGCCTCGAGGTCGCCGACCGGTACGCCTTCTACGAGTACGGCTGGAACAAGGACGCGGACACGCTGGTGATTGCGTTTGGCGTCACCACGCGGATCGCCCAGCCCCTGGCACCGCACTTCGCGCTGTTCCGGCCCATCCGCATCTGGCCGGTCCTGCAGGAACAGCTCCGCGAAATCGCGCCGCGCTACAAGCGCCTGGTGGTCATCGAGGGGAGCGACGGCCAGTACGCCAGCGTGGTCGAGCGCGTCCTGTACCGCGACGTCCACCGCGTGCCGCTGCTCGGCGGCCGCATGAGCCTCGAGGCGGTCCGCGAGGGGCTCGACAGGATCGGCCTGCTTCCGCGCGAACTGGCCGACGCCGCCGTCTCCTGAACGGCAGCGCGCAGCCACACGAACCGAGGTCCGCACCGCACATGTCGTACAAGGACAAGATCAAGACCGATCTCTTCCCCACGATCTGGTGCCCGGGCTGCGGGATCGGCCTCATCATGACTCAGCTGGCCATGGTGATGGACGACCTGGGCCTGGACAAGTCGAACACCGTGATGGTGACGGGGATCGGGTGCACGGGCCGCATGGGCGCCTACATGCAGTTCGACTCCGTCTACACGCTCCACGGCCGCACGCTCCCCGTCGCCGAGGCGATCGCCACCGTGCGCCCCGAGCTCAACGTCATCGTGGTCTCCGGTGACGGCGACCTGACGTCGATCGGCGGGAACCACCTGCTCCACGCGATCCGCCGGAACCCGCGGATCACCGTGCTCTGCAACAACAACGAGATCTACGGCCTGACCGGTGGCCAGACGGGGCCGACCACACCGGTGGGCACCAGGACCGTGTCGTCCCCGGCCGGTGCCACGTTCAGCCCCGTGAACCTGCAGGGGCTCGTCAACACCAACGCGAACGCGTTCTACGCCAAGACGACGGTCTACCACCAGGGCCAGATGCGGCGGGCGATCAAGGAGGCCATCGAGTGGCCCGGGTTCTCCTTCGTCGACATCACCAGCCAGTGCATCGAGAACAACGGGCGCCGGATCGGCTTCCCGAGTGCCAACGAGATGCTCAACTACTACAAGAAGGAGTACCGGCAGGCGCCGCCCGGATCGACGCAGCTGGCAACCCACCAGCTCGGGATCGTGAAGGGCAAGCCGGCCGAGACCGAGCCGGTGCCCGTGGGAACCGCCTCGGGGAACGGGAGCGGCGAGGCATGACCGAGCACGCGATCGTCATCGACGGCGTCGGGGGCCAGGGGGTCCGGGTCATCGGCAACACCATGGCCACCCTGCTGGGCGCGATGGGCTACGAGGTGACGCTCCTCTACGACTACGACTCGAGTGTCCGGGGGGGCATGAGCGAGGCGTTCCTCAAGTACGCCGACGAGCCGATCTCGAACCCGGTCGTCGAGCACGCGAACGTCACCCTCCGCCTCGCGGACCGCGGCCCGAACCACCTGGACAGCGACTACGTGGTCTGCGACATCGGGCTGGCGAAGCCCGGCGAGCAGGCCGAGGAGATCCCCTTCCTCGAGCTGGGGGTCAAACACTTCGGGCGCGACCTGTTCGGCAACATGATCGCCCTGGGTCGCCTGCTCCGGCTCTCCGACGTGTCGTTCGACGAGGCAGCACTCATCGCGGCGCTGCCGGCGAAGTATCGCGAGGAGAACATCGGTGCGGTGCGCCATGGGTACGAGCTGACCCCCGACCAGATCCGCCGGATCGTGCCGGAGGAGGCCGCCGGGCGGTTTGCCGGACGCTACGCCGAGGCGGTGCTGGCCGGCACCAGGCCGAACGAGGCGATCGAGGTGGCCGCGCAGCACGCGACGGCCTGACGAACGGTGGCCGAGGGGCCGCTCGTCGCGGTGCTCGCCGACGACCTGATCTGGGCGACCCGGCTGGACCGCGTCGTCCGGGACGCAGGAGGCCGCCCGTTGCCGGTCGGGACGCTGGACGCCCTCGATCGGGTGCTGGCCGGCGACGGCGGGCAGGGCCGGTCGCTGCTGCCGGCGGGTGTCGTGATCGACCTCACGGGCCGTGCCTACGACGGGATCGATGCCGTGCGACTTGCGGCCGCCAGGGGCGCACCCGTGGTGGCGGTCGGGCAACACGACGACCGGGCCGGCCGGGAGGCTGCGCGGTCGGCCGGCGCGTCCGAGGTCCATGCCTACGCTCGCCTCTTTGCCGCCGGGCCGAAGGTGCTCGGGGCGTGGATCGCCGGGCTGTCGGGAGGCCGGGAATGACCGGGATGGAGCGAGCCGTGACGGCGACGGGCCGCGCCGCTCGCGAGGCTTCGGCATGACGGCAGGTCCGGGCCGGCCGCCGGCGATCGCACCCGCGCGATTCGGCGCCCGCATCCAGGCGGCGCGCGAGACGCTGCGCGCGGGGGGCGACGTCGCCCTGCTCGTCGGCGTGGGCGCGGACCTCCGCTGGCTGACCGGGTACGACGCGATGAACCTCGAGCGACTCACGATGCTCGTGCTCCCCCGGGATGGCGAGCCCGTGCTGGTGGCTCCGCGCCTGGAGGCGCCCCGCGCGTCGCTGGCCCCCGCCGTCGCGGCGGGGCTGGTCCGCCTGGTCGCGTGGGAGGAGACGGAGGATCCGGTGGCGCAGGTGCCGGGGCTCGTGCGGGCGGCGTCCGCCACCGGTGGGGCCACGGTCGTAGCGGATGGCGCAGCTGGCCCGGCATCGGAAACCGGCCTCGGTGCGTGGCCCGCACCCGCGGGCGCGCGTCCCCCGAGGCTGCTGGTCTCCGATCGACTCGGGGCATCCTTCGTGCTGCGGCTCCAGGCCGCCTTCCCGCGCGTCCCCTTCGGGCTCGCCTCGGACGTGTTGCGGGGGCTCCGGATGGCCAAGGACGCCGACGAGATCGCCCTGCTGCGGGCCGCAGCGGAGGCGGCCGACCGGGTCGTCCTGGCGATCGCCGGCGGGCGCCTGGTCGGACGCACGGAGGCCGACGTGGCCCGCGAGGTCCGCGAGCGGCTCCTCGACGAAGGGCACGAGACCGCCGAGTTCGCCATCGTGGGCAGCGGCCCCAACTCCGCGTCGCCTCACCACGATGCGTCCGACCGCAGGATCTCGGCCGGCGAGCCGATCGTCCTTGACATCGGCGGCGCCTTCGATGGCTATGGCTCCGACATCACGCGGACGCTGTGGGTAACGGGTGCGGCCGGCGCCTCGCCCGACACCGGGTTCGTGCGGCTGTACGAGGTGCTGCGCGAGGCCCAGGCGGCGGCGACGGCGGCGGTTCGGCCCGGCGTGCCGGCGGAGCAGATCGACGCCACCGGGCGGTCGGTGATCGCGGCGGCGGGGTTCGGCCCCAACTTCATCCACCGCATCGGGCACGGGATCGGGCTCGAAGGTCACGAGGACCCGTACCTGGTGGCGGGGAACAGGGAGCCGCTTCAGCCTGGGAACACGTTCAGCGTGGAACCCGGGATCTACCTGGAGGGGCGCCACGGCGCACGGATCGAGGACATCGTGGTGTGCGGCGTCGCCGGCCCCGACGTGCTCAACCGCGTCACCCGCGACCTGCTGGTGGTGCACGGGACGTAGTGGAGCGCAGCCCGTGACCGACATCCACGACCAGCCGGTGCTGCACGACCGACCGGCCTCGAGCAACCAGCCCGACGGCCCCGACTCGCCGCCACCGGGCGTGCCGCCGGATCCCGAGCAGGCCGCCCGGGGTTGCACCGTGGCGCAGCTCAGGCGCTTCATCAAGTCGCGGCCGTACGTCCCGCTCCATGAGCTGCGGCGCCGATTCGAGTTGAGCGGCGAGACGGACGACGTGTCGGTCCTGGAGACGCCCGAGGGCCCCGCCTACCTCGGCCTGCCGGCCCGCGAGGCCCGGCTGGTGCAGGAGTTGCTGCGGCAGGGCGAGATCGGGCTCGAACTGTCCCTCGACCCGGACGTGCGGGCGGTCGTCGGCGTGTACCCGATGCGGCCGGTGCCCCGGCTCTGACCCGGGCCGACAAGCCCTGTCCAGCCGCTCGCCCCCGGGGTACGCTGTGGCGCGCGGAAACCCCCGCTCCAACGGAGGTGCAGCATGCCGGCAACCGACGAGCCCCGCGTGACCGATATCGTGCGGGAGGCGATCGAGGATGAGACCGATGCGACCGCGGCGGCCGTCCGCCAGGTCGACCCGGACGCTGCCCTCGCCGACTACACCGAGCTCGCGCGGCTGCTGCGCGCGGCCGACCAGGCCGGTGACCGCGAGGCAGTCGTCCAGATCCGCGAGCTGATGGACGGAATCTGGCCCGCCCTCACCGAGGAGCAGAAGGGGCGCATCGAGGACGGCGAGTTCGACTGGTAGCGGGAGAGGGAGGGGTCCTGCCCGGGGGTGGGCCGCTCTTTCCGCCGGGTCGAGATCCGCCCGGGCCTTACCCGGCCACCCGCGCGCCCTCGAGCGCGAGCAGCGAACGCTTGACTTCGAGCAGTCGTGCCCTCGCCCCTCGCCCACCCCCGCCGTACCCGCCGAGTGTCCCGTCGCCGGCCACGATCCGGTGGCACGGGATCATGAGCGGGACCGGGTTGCGGCCGCGCGCGCCGCCCACCGCGCGCGCCGCCCGCGGACGGCCGATGGCCCGCGCCAGCGCGCCGTAGCTCGTCACCTCGCCATAGGAGAGCCGTCGTGCCCCGTCTAGGACGAGACGGTCCCACGCCGAGACGCCGGCCAGGTCGACCGGCACGTCGAAGGCCATGCGCTCGCCCGCGAAGTACTCGTCGAGTTCGCGTGACGCCGCCGCGAGCGCGTCACGCCACGCCCGGGGCAGCCCCGGTCGGTCGGGGACCACCGGGCCGCCCAGTCTTCGAGCCAGGTCGTCGACGAAGTCGCCTGTCTCCGACGCCAGCTCGATCGCCAGGATCCCGCGATCGCCTGCCGCGAGGTGGAGGATCCCCCACGGTGCAGGGTGCCGGACGAAGGCGGCCACGGGCCCGGCGTCGCTCGCCTGCCCGCGGCGCGCCCCCGCGCCGCGGGGACGAACCCCGCCCGCGGCCCGTGCGTCGGCGCCCGCCGCCACCGCCGCCCGCGTCCTCGGGATCGCGATCGCGAGCTCGCCGTCCAGCGCCGGTGCCTCCGGCAGCGGATCGCCCGCCTGCAGCACCCGCTCGACGGCTGCATCGTCCGTCCTCGTGGCAGGTCGTGCGCTCATCGGTCCACCTCCACCCAGGCCGCGAGCAGGGCCCGCCGCCGCAGCCCCTGGCTGACGTGCTGTCGAGCCGTGGCGTCGCTGCACGCCAGCGCCCCGGCCACGTCCGGGTACGCCCGGCCCTCGAGCACGCGGCGCACCACGGCGACCCGCTGGCGCTCGGTCAGCTGGAGCAGGGCGGCCCGGACCGCGTCTCGCAGCTCGGCGACCTCGAGCAAATAGACCGGGTCTCCGCCCGGGGCACGCACGGGCCCACCGACGAGGAACTCATGGTCGCGGATCGCCCGGGTATCCGCGCCGGCGGCGTGCGCGTCGCAGTCCAGCGAACCCACCGACACGGCGATCCGCACCGCGCGCCGACGGTGCGCATCCCGCGCAAGGTTGCCGGCGATGCGGTACAGCCACGCGCGGACGTTGGCGTCATCCGCGAGTCGCGCGTAGGCGCGAAACGCGCGCAGGAACGTCTCCTGGTGCAGGTCGGCGGCATCTTCGGCGCTCGGCGCCAGGCGGCGCAGGTAGCGGTAGATCTCGACCTCGTGGGCCGCGACGATCTCCTCGAACGGGGACCGGGGCGGCGCACTCGACTCAGCGACGCGCATCACGATCATCACGTGCAGTGTGACGCGCGACCCTCCCGATCGTGAATGATCGGCGTGCCGGGGTGAAGGTTCGTTCACCTGCCCTTACCCGCCGCTCCTGCCTGGCTTTCAGACAATTCCAAGGTTCCGTGTCCAGCATGGAGATGGTCGGGAGAGCGGATCCGGCCCAGCGGCCACGCACCGGGTCCGGTTCGCGCACCGGTCGCCGCCCGACGCTCGTCGATCGCCACCCTGCGCCGTCCGAGCGGCCGGCGCATCACCTGGATGACATCATGACCGCTTCTGCCCGCACGCTCCGCCGCGTTCCGCACCCGCGGACGTGGTCCGTGCGCGCCGGGGACGTGGCCGCGCTCGTGCTGGGGAACGGCCTGCTGATCGGCGCGATGTGGGTGCGCCACGGCCAGGCCCTGGAGCTCCACTCGCTCCCGGGGGTCCTCATCGCCGCGGGCCAGCTCACCGCCCTGTACGGCACGTACCTGGTGCTGCTGCAGCTGGTCCTGATGTCGCGCAGCCCGTGGCTCGACCAGGTCTTCGGGTCCGACCGCGTGGCCGATCTGCATCGCTGGGTCGGCTTCACCGGCATCCTGCTCCTGGCCGGGCATGGCGTCTTCACGATCGCGGGGTATGCCCTGGCCTACGGGAACGGTATCCCGGGTGAGGCGGTGACGATCCTGACGACGTACCCCTACGTGCTGATGGCGACGGCCGGCATGGTCCTGTTCATTGCCATCGGGATCAGCTCGGTCCGCCTGGCGCGGCGGCGCCTCTCGTACGAGACCTGGTACGGCATCCACCTCTACGCGTACCTGGCGATCGCCCTCGCGTTCATGCACCAGCTCGCCGTCGGCACCGACTTCATCGGCGACCCGGTCGCGCGTCTCTACTGGATCGCGCTGTACGTGGTCGCCGGCGCCCTGATGCTCGTGTTCCGGTTCGGGCAGCCGGTCTGGCTGTCGCTCCGCCACCGGCTGCGGGTCGCCAACGTCGTCCGGGAGGCACCGGGTGTCGTATCGATCTACGTGACCGGGCGCGAGCTCGACCAGCTCGCGACGCGTGCCGGCCAGTGGTTCCGGTGGCGCTTCCTCACCGCCGACGGCTGGTGGCGGAGCCATCCGTTCTCGCTCTCCGCCGCCCCGAACGGCCGGTTCCTCCGGTTGACCGTCAAGGACCTCGGCGACCACACCAGGACGCTGCAGCGCTTGCGGATCGGCACCCGCCTGTTCGCCGAAGGGCCGTACGGCAACCTGACCGGGGCCCGCCGGACACGGCCGCGCGTGTTGATGATCGCGGGCGGCATCGGCATCACCCCGCTGCGGGCGCTGCTCGAGGAGCTGCCGGCGGCGCGCGGCGACCTGACGCTGCTGTATCGCGCGCACCGGGAAGAGGATCTCGTGTTCCGCCGTGAGCTGGAGCAGCTCTCGACGCTGCGGGGTGCGACGGTGCACTACCTGGTCGGGGGGCGCGGGACGTCCGACCTGCGGGGTGACCCACTCGCCCCGGGGTCCCTGCGGCGGCTCGTGCCCGACGTGCACCAGCGCGATGTCTACGTCTGTGGCCCCCTGTCCATGATGGAGGCCGTCCGCCGCAACCTTCGGGCGCTTCGCGTGCCTGCCGCCCAGATCCACTGCGAACGCTTCGCGTTCTGACGCCGGAGTACCTGACCATGCTTCCACGACGCGCGGTCGTCGCGATCGCCACCACGGCCATCGCGATGGCGCTGCTCCTGAACTTCAAGACACCCACGGCCCAGATCGCCGGCACGACGTCCGTGGCGGTCGGACAACCGGCTGCCCCTGCGGCGGTCGCGCCGAGTGCTCCGGCCGGATCGGGCGCCGGGCAGACCGGGCCAACGGCCGGGGCATCCTCCTCCTCGGGCGCGCAGGTCGGGGCGCAGGCGACGCCGCAGGCGCAGGCGACCGCGCTGAAGAACGGACGCTACAGCGGGCCCGTCGTTCAGATCCCGTTCGGCAACGTCCAGGTGCAGGTCACCGTCCAGGGCGGAAAGATCGTCGACGTGCAGGCGGTCCAGCTGCCGACCGCGCACATGATGTCGCAGCAGATCGGCCAGTACGCGGCGCCGATCCTGCGCCAGGAGGCGCTGCAGGCGCAGAGCGCGCAGATCGACCTCGTGTCGGGCGCGACCTACACGAGCCAGGCCTACGCGCAGTCGCTCCAGGGCGCACTCGACCAGGCGGTCGCATGACGCCGGCGGCCGCGCCTCCCGTTCCGGCTCCTGGCGGATTCCGGCGGGTCGAACACATCATGGGCACGGCGATCGCCGTGGATGTGAGGGACGGCGACCTCGTTCCAGGTGACCTGGACGCGGCGTTCTCCCACCTCCTCGAGGTTGACGCCCGATTCAGTACCTTCAGGCCGGACAGCGAGATCAGCCGGCTTCGCCGCGGCGAGGTCGGTGAACGAGACTGCAGCCCCGACGTCCGGCACGTGCTTGCGCTCTGCGACGACCTCCATCGCACCAGCGGTGGGTTCTTCGACGCCCGCGGACACCGGATGGATGGGGGACCCGACCCGACCGGCGTGGTCAAGGGATGGGCGGTCGAGGAGGCGGCGTGGATGATCGCCGAGGCAGGGGCGCGTCGGTTCGCGGTCAACGCGGGCGGTGACATCGTGGTCCGTGGCGGGGTGGGCTCGGGCGAGCCGTGGCGCGTGGGCATCCGGCATCCCCGCCGGCCCGATCGCGTCGCGGCCGTCGTGCTGCTTCGCGATGCGGCGATCGCCACCTCCGGCGCGTACGAGCGGGGCGAACACATCGTGGACCCGCACACCGGCCGGCCGCCGCGCGAGCTCCTGAGCGTCTCGGCGATCGGCCCGAGCCTGACCTACGCGGACGCCTACGCCACGGCCGCATTCGCCATGGGCCTGGACGGACTGCCATGGGTGGCATCGCACCCCGGGTACGGCGCCTTCGCCGTCACCGCCGACGAGCGAGTGCTCTGGACCCCGGTGGTCGACCCGCTGCTCGATCGCTGAGCGCGCGTCGTCGGGTGCCTGCCGGCCAGGCTGCTCCCCGAGCCTGCTTTCAGGATCAGTTCAGACTGGGGATGTACACCTTGCGGCAGGGATGAGGAGCTTCGATAGATCGCCCACCAATGGGAGCCATGATCATGGCAGAAGACGAGACGGGCTTCCCGACCGAGCCGTCCACCACGACCCCGGCTGTGCCCTCGGGTGCAGCTGGTTCCGTTTCCTCCTCCGACGGCGGCATGATGGCCGCTGAGACCAGCCCGACCCTCCAGGGCGACCAGGCCGCGCCCGCCTGGCAGCCGGCCGAGCCCGCCGAGCAGGCCGCGCCCGCCTGGCAGCCTGCCGAGCCTGCCCAACCGGCCTCGCAGCCCGCAGGTCCAGGCCAGCCGCCGACCCCCGCGTGGCAGGCATCGTCTCCCGGGGCGGCCGCGCCGCCCAGGCGGCGACGGCAGATCCCCGCCGGCGCCATCATTGCCGCGGCCGTCCTGTCCGCTGTTCTGTCGTCCGGCGGCACCTACGCCGTGGTCGCGCTCACGGCCCCGTCAGCGTCGGCGAGCGCCCCCGTCGCGCGGCTCGCCTCCACGAGCGCTGCGGCCACGGCGCCTGCCGCGATCAGTGCCAGCGACGCGATCGTCAAGGTCGCAGCCGAGGCCAGCAAGTCGGTCGTCACCATCACGTCCACCGGCATGACCGGGTACTCGCCGTTCTCGGTCCCCGAGACGGGCGTGGGCTCGGGGTTCGTGGTGTCGTCCAACGGGCTGATCCTGACCGCCAACCACGTGGTCACGGGCAGCAGCTCCCTCACCGTCACGCTGCCGGACGGCCGCCAGGTGTCCGCGACCGTAGTCTCGACCGACCCGACGCACGACGTCGCGCTGATCAAGGCGGCGGCCACGGGGCTGGTGCCGCTCCCGCTGGGTGATTCGAGCAACCTGACCGTCGGGCAGCTCGCGATCGCCGTCGGCAGCCCGCTCGGCACCTTCAACGACACGGTGACGAACGGCATCGTCTCGGCGCTGGACCGGACCATCCAGGTCTCGGAGCCGGGCTCGCGCAAGCTGACCCAGCTCTCCGGGCTGATCCAGACCGACGCGGCCATCAACCCGGGCAACAGCGGAGGCCCGCTGCTCGACGCCTCGGGGAACGTCATCGGGCTCATCGATGCCCAGGCGAGTGGCGCGCAGGGCGTCGGCTTCGCGGTGCCGATCAACGCGGCAACGAGCCTGCTGGCGGGCACGCCGGCGGCATGACGCAGTGGCGGACGGGGCCGTCCTCCCCGCGGTCCCGTCCGCCACGCCACCCACGTTCGGGAGCCGGGCGAGGACACCCGCGCCCGTGACCGACACTCAAGACGAAGGGACGCTAGATGAGACTCAAGGTGATCGGTGCCGTCGCGATGATCGTGATCGGGGTGGGCGCGATCGGGTTCGCCGTCTTCGGGCCGTCGCTCGGCTCGTCGTCGGCGCCGCAGTACCTGACCGCCACGGCGTCGCGGGGCACGGTGGCGGTGCAGGCAGTGGCGACGGGTACGGTCGCATCGACGGCGTCGTACGGCCTCAGCTTCGGCGCCGACCCGGAGGTCATCTCCAGTGCCTCCACGACCACCACGTCCTCGGCGACGACCGCCACCACCTGGGTGGTCAAGACCGTGCCGGTGCAGGTGGGCCAGGCCGTCGCCAGGGGCCAGGTGCTCGCGACGGCGGACCCGACCGACGCCCAGGTGGCCGTCGCGATCGCGAAGGCCAACCTCGCAGCGGGGCAGGCCCGGCTCACCATCGATGAGGGCCACCCCGCCGCGACGGTGATCGCGTCCGCCCAGAATGCGATCAACTCTGCCAGCCTCTCGTTGACGTCGGCAAACCACAACAAGCAGATCACCATCCAGCAGAACCAGCTGGCGGTGCAGCAGGCGCAGACCGCGCTCGCAAACGCGCAGACCGCGCTGCAGCAGGCGCAGGCCGGGCCCACAGCCGACTCGATCGCCTCCCTGCAGGCTGCAGTGAACACCGCCCAGCTCAACCTGCAGACGGCACAGCAGAACCAGGCGAACACGGCAGCGCAGGACCAGCTCTCGATACAGCAGGCACAGCAGGCGATCGCGAACGCGCAGACGCAGTACCTGAATGCCGTTGGCGTCAACCAGATTCAGGCGGCTCAGGACGCGGTCACGACGGCCCAGCAGGGACTGCAGAGCGCCCAGCTCAAGGCCACCAGCGCCGAGCAGGCTGCTGCGGCGTCGGTGCAGTTGGCCCAGAACGCGCTGAGTTTGGCGCAGGCCAACTACCAGGCGAACTCCGTCCCCTCGACCACCTCGATTCAGAACGCCCAGCAGGTCGTGGTCAGCGCGCAACAGGCCCTGACCGCGGCCCAGCAGAAGCTGGCGGCCGCCCAGACCCAGCAGAACGACAGCCTGGCGCAGGCCCAGCAGTCACTGGTCTCCGCCGAGAACAACGCCGCCTCCTCGACCGGACCGCAATCCGCAGCCACCATCGCCAGCGACAGGGCGGCCGTCTCGACTGCCCAGTCGAACCTGACGAACGCCGAGAGCACCGCGGCGCACACCACGCTGACTGCCCCGGCCGACGGCCAGGTCGTGGCCGTCAACGTGGAACCGGGCACCATCGCGCCGGTTGGCTGGGCTATCACGATGCAGACCAACACGCTCGAGGCCACGGCGAGCTTCGCCGAGACGGCGGTGGTCGGTCTCAAGGTGGGCCAGCCGGCCACGGTCACCGTCACAGCCCCGAACGCCACCGTGAACGGGACGGTGAGCTCGATCACGCCGGTCGGGACGAGCTCCGGCTCGAACAGCGTGGTGACGTTCAACGTCACGGTCACCATGGGCGATCCGCCCGCCACGGTGCTCTCCGGCATGTCGGCGAGCGTGGCGGTGACCACCGCCGAGGCGCAGAACGTGATCACCGTGCCCGCGATCGCCGTCATCGGTTCCTCCGGCAACTATGAAGTCCGCGTGCTCGACAGCGCCGGCCAGGAGCAGGCGGTGCCTGTGCAGGTCGGCCTCATGAGCAGCTCGCTGGCGGAGATCCAGAGCGGCATCAACGCGGGCCAGACCGTCGTGATCGGCACCGTCAGCGCGCTCAACTCCACGACGACCACGGGCGGCGGGTTTGGAGGCATCGGCGGTGTCGGCGGCGCGTTCCGTCCCGCGGACCGGGGCACCACCACCGGTGGCGGCACCCGCACGACGACCGGCGGCGGCACGACGGGCGGCGGAACCCAGCCATGAGCGATCCCATCATCCACCTCGAGAACGTCTCCCGCGTGTACGACACCGGCAAGGTCCTGGTGCCCGCGCTGGTGGACGTCGACCTCAGCATCGGGCAGGGCGAGTTCGTCGCGATCATCGGGCCGTCCGGCTCGGGCAAGTCCACGATGATGAACATCCTGGGGTGCCTGGACCGGCCCACCGCCGGACGCTACGTCCTTGACGGCACCCCGGTGGAGGAGCTGGACGACAACGGCCTTGCGGCCCTGCGGAGCCACTCGATCGGCTTCGTGTTCCAGTCGTACAACCTCCTGCCTCGCACCAGTGCACTCGAGAACGTGGCGGCGCCCCTGGCGTACCAGGGGGTTGGCCGGCGCGAGCGCCTGGCGAGGGCAACAGCGGCGCTCGAACGGCTGGGGCTCGGGGACCGGCTGCACCACCAGCCGACCGAGCTCTCCGGCGGCCAGCAGCAGCGCGTGGGGATCGCCCGTGCGCTCGTCACCGAACCCGCCCTTCTGCTCGCCGATGAGCCCACGGGCAACCTGGACAGCCACGCCGGCGCGGAGGTCATCGAGCTGTTCCACGAGCTCCACTCATCCGGCCGCACGATCGTGCTGATCACCCACGACCCGGATGTCGCCGCGGTCGCGGACCGCCAGGTGCACATCCGCGACGGGAGGATCGCGGCATGAAGCCTGGCGATCTCTTCCGCCTGGCCCTCTCGCGCCTCGGGACCGGCAGGCTGCGCACCGCCCTGACCATGCTGGGCGTCATCATCGGCGTCGCGTCGGTCGTGGCCCTCGTCTCGGTCGGCCAGGGGGCCACGTCGGGCATCAACAGCCGCCTCGAGGGGCTCGGCACGAACCTGCTCTCGGTCACCCCCGGCAGCACGACCACGGGCGCCACCCGGGGCGCCTCCGGCTCGGCCACGACCCTCACCATCGAGGACGCCACGGCACTGTCCACCCTGCCGGACGTCGCCGGCGTGGCTCCAGAGCTCGCGAGCCAGCGGCTCGTGGTGGCCGGCTCCCTCAACGAGACCACCAACGTCATCGGGACGACACCCGCCTACCCGCTGGTCTTCGCCTACAGCATGTGGCAGGGATCGTTCCTGACGCAGGCCAGCGTGGACCACGCCCTGCGCGTCGCCGTCCTCGGCAGCACGACCGCCACGACCCTGGGGCTCGGCCCGTCCTCCATCGGGGGCACCGTCTACATCAGCGGGCTGCCCTTCGAGGTGGTGGGCATCATGCAGCCGAAGGGCGGCGTCGGATTCCAGAACCCCGACGACGAGGTGCTGATCCCGGTCACCACCGCGCACGACCTCTTCGTGGGCACCGACAGCGTGCGGACCGTCGGCGTGAGCGTCGCCTCGTCCAAGCAGATGGACACGGCGACGGCCGAGATCACGACGCTGCTCGACCAGCGGCACGGGATCGGAGCCGGCGGCACGCCGGACTTCACGATCACCAGCCAGACCCAGCTCCTCTCCACGGTCGGATCCATCAGCACGCTGCTCACCGTGCTCCTGGCCGGGATCGCCTCGATCTCGCTCATCGTGGGCGGCATCGGGATCATGAACATCATGCTGGTCTCGGTCCGCGAGCGGACCCGTGAGATCGGCATCCGCAAGGCGATCGGCGCGCGCGGCCGCGACGTGATGCTCCAGTTCCTCTTCGAGGCCCTGATGCTCTCGATCGCCGGCGGCATCATCGGCATCCTGGTGGGCGTGGCGGCCTCAGCGGTGATCGCGGTGCTCGCCGGGTGGGCCTTCACCTTCAACCCCGTCACCGTCGTGGTGTCGGTCGTCTTCAGCCTGATCGTGGGGATCGTGTTCGGTGTCTGGCCGGCAAGCCAGGCCGCCCGGCTCGACCCCGTGGTCGCTCTGCGCTACGAGTGAAAGGGAACCCTTCGATGGTCGACTACCCCAACGCGCCGGATCCCGCCAGGGCACCGGGGCCCGGTCCTGCACCCGCCCAGGCGCCTGCGCCCGCGCCCGTCCCCGTCCGGCCGCCGGCATCGGGCGGATCGTCGCGCGGTACCACGATGCTGTTCGCGCTGGCGGGGCTGATCGCCGTCGGAGGGGTCGCGTTCGCCGTCGGCCGGTTGACGGCCCCGCCGGCCGCGGCCGCCACCGGACGGTTCGGGACCGGCGCCGCCGGGTTCCGCAGCCAGTTCGGAGCGAACGCGAGCTTCGCGCCGGGCGCGGGGCGCGGGTTCCTGGGCGGGGGCATCGCGGGCGGGGCCGCCGACGTGTCGCTGCGGGGAACCGTACAATCGGTCAACGGCAACACGCTGACCCTCCAGACCGCCAGCGGGAGCACGGTCACCGTCGACCTGAGTGGCTCGACGACCTATCACAAGCAGGCCGCCGCCAGCTCGAGCGACGTCACCGCGGGCAGCCAGGTGCTCGTGCAGGTACAGTTCAACCGGACGGGGACAGGCGCAGGTCCACAGGCGAGCGGCGCGCCGGCCGGAGGTGCCCCGCTCGCGAGTGGTGCCCCCAGGACGTTCACGGCCAGCGACGTGACCGTGGTGACCCCGTAGGAGGAGCCTCGTGCACCTGCTCGTCGTCGAGGACGACGCCCGGCTCGTCCGGTTGCTGAAGCGACTCCTCACGCAGGATCGCCATGTCGTCGAGACGGCCTCGAGCGCGACCGAGGCGCTGGAGATCGCGACGTCGTCGATCGAGCTCGACGCCATCGTGCTCGACGTCGGACTGCCGGACCGGTCGGGCTTCGAGGTGGCCCGGCGGCTGCGACACGACGGGTGCCAGGTGCCGATCCTGATGCTGACCGCCCGCGACGCGGTCGCTGACCGCGTGGAGGGGCTCGACGCCGGCGCCGACGACTACCTGGTGAAGCCGTTCGCGTACGAAGAGCTGCTGGCGCGGCTGCGCGCTCTCGGGCGGCGGCCTCCCGCACGGAAGTATGCCCGGCTCGCCGCCGGTCCGATCGCCCTCGACGAGGCGAAGCGGCGCGTGACCGTCGACGGCCGGTCGGTGGATCTCAGCCAGCGGGAGTTCTCGATCCTGGAGTGCCTGCTGCGCCGGCCGGGCCAGGTTCTCACCCGCGACCAGCTGCTGGACTACGCGTGGCCATACGGCGTCGCGTTGACCCCCAACACGGTCGAGGCGTACATCCACCTCCTGCGGGACAAGCTCGGCCCGGCCGCTGACCGCGTGGAGACGGTACGCGGCGTGGGGTATCGGCTGCGTGAAGACTGAGCCGGCGACGCACCCGGCACTCCGCGATGCGGCGGCCTCCACCGAGGTCGAGACCGAGGAGGCGCCGTTGCTCCGCCGCACTCGCTGGCGGCTGATCGCGTGGAGCGGCGGACTGACGATCCTGATCCTGGCGCTCCTGGGGATCGCGGTGTATGCGGCGGTGGCCAACTCGCTGGATACGAGCGCTACGGCGCAGCTCGAGCGCCGGGCCGAGGAGATCGGACGGTTCATCCAGCACAGCGGCGCGTTCCCCCAGCGGCCCCAGGTCGGGATCGCGTTCGGCGGCGAGGCGGGCGGGACGGTCGCGTTCATCGTGGCACCCGGCGGCACGGTGCAGGGCGGGGCCAGCTCCGGGCTGCCGGCCGGTCTGCCGGACGCCGGAGGCGTGGCCGCGTCGCAGCAGTCGGGCAGCGACGTGCGCGACGCGACCATTTCCGGGATCCCGGTCCGCATCTACTCGCTCGCCGTACAGGGCCCGGACGGCACCTACGTGGTCCAGGTCGTGGGCGACCAGACGTCCGAGGAGCGGTTGCTCGGCACGCTCGTCTCGGTGCTGGTGTCCGGCGGCCTGGCGGCCGTGCTGCTCGCGATCGCGGCCGGCTATGTCTACTCCGGCCGCGCGCTGGTCCCCATCCGGGAATCGATCCGGCGCCGCCAGGATGCGCTGCACCGTCAGCGCGAGTTCACCGCCAACGCGAGCCACGAGCTGCGGACGCCGCTGGCCGTGATCCGGGCGAGCGCCGCCGACCTGCGGCGCAACCGATCGCGACCGGTGGGGGAGGTGGGCGAGGCCCTCGACGACATCGAGAGCGAGGTCGCGCACCTGACGGCACTCGTCGATGACCTGCTGCTGCTCGCGCGGACCGACTCGGGCGTGGTCGACATGGAGCACGTGCCGCTGGACCTCGCCGACGTGGCGGCGGAGGCGGCCGGCGCCCTGTCGCCGGTCGCCGGGCAGCGTGGCGTCACCGTGGTGGTCGATCCTCGCCCGGCCGCGGTCGAGGGCGACCCGCTGCGGCTGCGGCAGCTGGTCACGATCCTGGTCGACAACGCGGTCGCCCACACGCCGGCGGGCGGCACGGTGCTCGTCCGGATCCGGCCCGAAGAGCGCGACGTCACCCTCGAGGTGCTCGACGAGGGGCCGGGGATCCACGAGTCGGACCTGGACAAGGTCTTCGAGCGGTTCTGGCGGGCCGACGACGCGCCACCGGGCGGCACGGGGCTCGGGCTCTCGATCGCCCGCTGGATCGTGGAACGCCACGGCGGCACGATCTCCGCCGGCAACCGCCCTGAGGGCGGCGCCCGGTTCGAGGCACGGCTGCCCGTTCCACCCGCGAACGCGATCGGGCACGACTGGAGGGCCGGGGAACGGCCGCCCGACCCGGCCTCCTAGGAACCGCCGGCGCCCTGCCGGGCCGGCGGCATCGACGCTCGGGGCGCCGGGCTCCGGCACACCGAGGCCGGCGCCTGCGAACGAAGGGAGTCCGGCGATGCAAGAGCCAACGCGACTGATCGTCAACGGGCACGAACACGTGTTCCCGCTGGCGCCGGACCGAAGCCTTCTTTCGGTGCTTCGCGACGTCCTCGGCCTCACCGGGGCGAAGCCCGGCTGCGGAGAGGGCGAATGCGGGGCGTGCACCGTGCTGGTCGACGGCGAGCCGGTCCGCTCGTGCACCGCGCCCGTCCGCGACGTGGCCGGCCGTTCCGTCACCACGGTCGAGGGACTCTCGCCGGACGGCCGGCTCCATCCCGTGGCGGCGGCCTTCCTGGAGGAGGATGCGCTGCAGTGCGGGTTCTGCACGTCGGGCATGGTGGTGAGTGCCGCGGCCCTGCTGGCCAGGGACCCGCACCCGGACGAGGCCGCGATCCGGGAGGCGATGAACGGGAACGTCTGCCGGTGCGGCGGCTACCCCGGCATCCGGCGCGCGGTGGCGCGGGCGGCCGAGCTCGCGCGCGGCGCGGACGGCGGGTTCCAGGTCGCCGGAGAGCTGCGCCCCACCCCGCCAGAGACGGGGTGGATGCCCCGGCCGCCCGTTCCCTGGGACATGCAGGATCCCGCTGAGCGGGACTACTTTGGGGCGCTGGGGGAGGGGCTCGTCGTCGTGCTGCCGGCCGGGGAGGCCGCGCGCAATCGTCCCGACGAGCCGGGCCCCTGGCACGCGAACGGCGGCGTGTGGATCCACGTGGGCGCGAACGAGGTCGCCACGGCGTTCACCGGCAAGGTGGACTTCGGCCAGGACAACCGGACCGCGCTGACGATCATCGTCGCCGAGGAGCTGGGGATGCCACTCGACGCGGTCCGGCTCGTCGTGGGCGACACGGACGTGTGCCCGTACGACGTCGGCACGTTCGGGAGCCGGTCGATCCCGGACGCCGGCGACTACCTGCGGGCGGCCGCGGCGCGGGCCCGCCAGGCGCTGGCGGAGATGGCGTCCCGGGAGCTGCGCATGGACGCCGGCGATCTCGTCGTCTCGGGCTGCCGCGTGCGGACTCGCGCGGGGGAGCCGTCGATCGGCTTCGCCGAGCTGCTGCACGGCGTGCGGCGGGTGGCGGCGGCGACCATGGACGCGGCGGCCGGCCCGGCAGCAGGCCAGGCGGCCACGGCCACGGCCGGGGGACCCGGGGGCCGGGCGGCCGGAGCGGGTGGTCCGAAGCGCGCGGCGCGCGAGGCCGTGACGGGTGAGCGTCGCTACCTGGCGGACATGGAGCGCCCGGGCATGCTCCACGGGAAGGTGCTCCGGCCGCCCGCCTTCGGCGCGACTCTCCACTCGCTCGACCTGTCGGCGGCGCAGGCGATGCCCGGCGTCACCGTCGTGCGTGACGGTGTGTTCGTGGGCGTGGCCGCACCCTCGCTGCCGGCCGCGGCGCGCGCCGTGGCGGCGATCCGCGCCGAGTGGGGCCACGCGACCCAGCCCTCGGAGCCGGGGATCGTCGAGTACCTGCGGTCGCACCCGGTGCCGGGCCAGGGCTGGGAGGGGCCGGTGCTCGAGGAGTCCGGGGACGTGGAGTCGGCGCTGACGACATCCGCCGTCCGGCTCGATGCCACGTACACGGCCGCCTATATCGCGCACGTGCCGCTTGAGACCCGGGCGGCGATCGCGGAGTGGGACGGCGACCGGCTGACCGTCTGGACGGGCACCCAGCGGCCCTTCGGCGTGCGCGCGCAGCTCGCCGCGGAACTGGGGATGCCCCAGGAGCGGATCCGCGTCATCGTGCCCGGCACGGGCGGGGGCTGGGGCGGCAAGCACACCGGCGAGGCCGCGGTCGAGGCGGCACGGCTTGCGCGGGCGGCCGGGCGGCCGGTGAAGGTGCGGTGGAGCCGGGAGGAGGAGACGACCTGGGCCTACTTCCGACCGTTCGCGGTCATCGACGTTCGCAGCGGCGCAGGTGTTGACGGGGGGCTGGCGGCCTGGGACTTCACGAACATCGACTCCGGCCCCAACGCGCTCGATACGCCCTACGAGGTCGCGGACCGGCGGATCGCGTACCAGCCCGCAGCCTCGCCGCTGCGCGTCGGCTCGTACCGGGCCCTGGCGGCCACCGCCAACAACTTCGCCCGGGAATCGCACATGGACGAGCTCGCGCACCGCGTGGGCGCCGACCCCCTCGAGTTCCGCCTCCGGCAGCTCCGTGACGACCGCCTCGCGGCCGTCCTTCGTGCGGCCGCCGAGCACGCGGGCTGGGGCCGGCCGATCGAGCCCGGTCGTGGGCTGGGCGTGGCGTGCGGGCGTGAGAAGTGGGCCCGCATCGCGACGGTGGCGGACGTCCGCGTGCACGATGACGGCCGGCTCGAGGTGCTCCGCATCGTGAGCGCCTACGAGTGCGGCCGGGTCGTGGATCCGCGCGGCCTGGCGAAGCAGGTCGAGGGCGCGACGGTGATGGGCCTCGGCGGCGCGCTGTTCGAGGCGGTCCACCTCGAGGACGGACGCATCCTCAACGCGAAGCTCTCGCAGTACCGGGTTCCGCGGATCGCCGACGTGCCCCCCATCGAGGTGGTGCTGGTGGATCGCCCCGACATCCCGTCCGCGGGCGGCGGCGAGGTGCCCATCATCGCCATCGCGCCCGCGATCGCGAACGCGATCTTCGCGGCCACGGGCCGGCGCATCCGGGACTTGCCGCTGGTGCCGGACGGCGTCGTGCGCTGAAGGACGTGACCTGCCCGATCCGGCAGGGCCACCCGGCCCGCGCCCCCCGGACCAGGGGCTCTTCGGGATGTCGCGCGCATGGCTATACTCTGGGGGAGTATCAAGCCCGTGGAACGAAGTCGGCCCGACCCGACCTCGTGCACCGGCGAGGGAGCGCCCGTTGTCCGTTCAGCCATCCGCCACGCGAATCGCCCCGGGAGACCGGGCCGGCGAGCCGATCGAAGTCACCCTCCCGATCGAGGGGATGACGTGCGCCTCCTGCGTGAACCGGATCGAGCGTTTCCTGAAGAAGACCGAGGGAGTCCAGGAGGCCAGCGTCAACCTTGCCACCGAGCGCGCGACCATCCGGTTCCTGCCCACCGTGACGGGACGGGCGGAGCTGGTCGGGGCGATCGAGGCGGCCGGGTACGAAGTGCGTGGAGGAGCCGCCGAAGGGTCGGCCGGGCCGGCGACGGGAGCGGCGCTGGTCGACGAGCCCACGGCGGAGGACCTCGAGCGGGCACGGGAGCGGCGGGAGCTCGGGATCCAGTCGCTGGCGAGCCTGGCCGTCGCGGCCGGGATCATGCTGCTGATGTTCTGGCCGGGCCTGCCCTGGGCCATGGAGGACCTCAACAAGCTGGTGTTGTGGCCCGCGACGTTCATCCAGTTCTGGGCCGGCGCACGGTTCTACCGCGCCGCATGGCGCGCGCTCCGGCACGCCAGCGCGACCATGGACACCCTGGTCGCGGTCGGCACGAGCGCGGCCTGGGGCTACAGCGTCTTCGTCACCATGTACCCCGATGTGGTGCTGCGGGCCGGGATCCGCCCCGACACCTACTTCGACAGCTCCACCATCATCGTGGGGCTGATCCTCCTGGGGCGCTGGCTCGAGGCACGGGCCAAGGGACAGACCGTGGGCGCGGTGAAGGCGCTGATCGGGCTCCAGGCGAAGTCCGCGCGCGTGGTTCGCGGCGACCTGGAGGTCGACGTCCCCCTGGAGCAGGTCCAGGCGGGCGACCTGCTGCGCGTCCGGCCGGGCGAGAAGATCCCGGTCGACGGACTGGTGGTGGACGGTGCGTCCGCGGTCGACGAGTCGATGCTGACCGGTGAGGCGATCCCGGTCGGGAAACGTCCAGGCGACGAGGTGATCGGAGCCACCCTGAACACGACCGGCTCCTTCGTGTTCCGGGCGACCCGCGTCGGCCGCGACACGGCGCTGGCCCAGATCGTCCGGATGGTGCAGACGGCACAGGGCTCGAAGGCCCCGATCCAGCGGCTGGCGGACCAGATCAGCGCGTACTTCGTGCCGTTCGTGCTCGCCACCGGGGCGCTCACCTTCGTGCTCTGGATGCTCTTCGGGCCCGAGCCCCGGCTTACGCTCGCGCTGACGGCGTTCATCGCCGTCGTCGTCATCGCCTGCCCCTGCGCGATGGGGCTCGCGACCCCCACGGCGATCATGGTCGGCGCCGGCAAGGGCGCCGAGGCGGGCGTGCTGTTCCGTGGTGGCGAGGCGCTCGAGCAGGCGCACCGGGTGGACACGATCGTGCTCGACAAGACGGGCACGCTCACGCTCGGGAAGCCCGCGGTCACGTCGATGGTCCCGGCGCCCGGCACCACGCTGCGCGACCTGCTCGACCTGGCCGGATCGGTGGAGCGCCGCTCCGAGCATCCCCTCGCCGCCGCCATCGTGGCCGCCGCCGACGGGGAGGGAGTCGGCCGCCGCGGCGTCGAGGCGTTCGAGGCGGTCGCCGGCCACGGCGTGCAGGCGGCGGTGGAGGGCCGCCGCGTGCTGGCGGGCAACGCACGACTCATGGCCGACCGGGGCGTGGATGTCGCGGCGCTCGAGGCGGTGGCCGCCGGGGAGGCGGCGAGCGGCTGCACGCCCGTGTACGTGGCGGCCGGCGACGCGGACGGCACCCTGCGGCTGGCCGGGCTCCTGGCGATCTCGGACCCGGTGAAGGCGGACGCGGCCGCCGCGGTGCGTGCGCTGCAGGGGGAGGGGCTCGAGGTGTGGATGGTGACCGGCGACCGGCGGGCCACCGCCGAGGCGGTCGCCGGCCAGGTCGGGATCCCTCCCGAGCGCGTGATGGCCGAGATCCTGCCGGGGGACAAGGCCGCCAGGGTCGCCGAGCTGCAGTCGCGCGGGCGGCGCGTGGCGATGGTCGGCGACGGCATCAACGACGCACCGGCGCTTGCCCGGGCGGACCTCGGGATGGCCATCGGGACGGGCGCGGACGTCGCGATCGAGGCGTCCGACGTCACGCTGGTGGGCGGCGACCCGCGCGGGATCGCGTCCGCCATCGCCCTGTCGCGACGGACGATCGCGGTGATCCGGCAGAACCTGGCCTGGGCGTTCGGCTACAACGTGCTGCTGATCCCGATCGCGATGGGGCTGCTCTACCCCTTCACGGGCACGACCCTGAGCCCGGCGCTTGCCGCCGGGGCGATGGCCCTGAGCTCCGTGAGCGTGGTCACCAACTCGCTCCGGCTGCGCGGGTTCGACGCCCGCCCCGGCCACGCACGCCTGGGGCCGCAGCCGCTGGTGGCCCGGGTCCGCGACGCGGGGTACCTGGTGGCGATCGCGGTGGCCGGGCTTGTGCTCGCCGGCACGGTGCTCGCCGGCAACCAGTGGCTGGACGCGTCGGCGCAGCAGGTGAGCATCGTCGCCCGCGGCCCGGGCGGCCAGCCGGGCGAGATCCACGTCCGCTCCGGGCAGTTCGTCTACCTGCGCTTCACCAACGACGGCTCGGTCTTCCAGGACCTGACGGCCCAGGGGATACCGAACGTCGAGCTGCCGGCTCGACCCGGCCAGACGACGGCGCTCCGGTTCATGGCCCCCGCGCCGGGCAGCTACCCGCTCGTGCCGGGAATGGCGGGCCTGGGGACCGCAGCAGGCACATGGGGCACATTGGTGGTGGTGCCCGCAAACTGAGGCCGGTCCGCCGGGTTGACCTCAGCGGTGGCGAGCGTGTCGGCGAGAACGAGGCTGTCGGCGGACCGGGGTGTCACCGCGTGGTCCCCCGCGTGCCCTGGCGCGTGACCTGCTCCACGATCGCGGTCACCTCCCGGCACACGATGTCGGTCGTCTGTCCTGCATCCGCCGCTGCTTCGGCGTCGAACAGGCTGCCGGCCGAGGAGAAATCGTATGTCAGCAGGTTGCGCAGACGTGTGACCCGAACCAGCTGCTCGACCGCAGGAGATGGGCGGCCGTACGCGAGGAGGGCTGCGACCAGGAAGTGCTTGTGCGCGAGGTGGGCCGTGCCGCGCCGGTCGCGGGCGACTCGGACGCCGATCAGTGCCTGCAGGGCCCTGGAGCCGGCGACCTGCGCGTCCTCGTAGCGAGCAAATGCTTCCTCGGCGAAGCCCGCGGCGAGAAGCGCCGCCGCGCGCCTCGCATAGATCGCCATGTCGCGGTTCCGCGCGACGGCCTCGGCCCTGTTTGGCCGCGCTGGCTCGAACGCGAGGCGCTCGTCCGCGCCGAGGTGAACCAGGACGCCGGCGAGGCCGATGGTCACGGGCGCACCTGCAGTTCGATGAGCGGCCCGCCTGCCACGGCGCTGATGAACGTCGCGGGGTCTGCGAGCTGTCTCTGATACTCCGCGTCAGGCACGACGCGCACCGAGATTGCGCGGTTGAGCCGGTGGCCAACCGCCGCGAGGGCCTCCTCCGCAGCTCCCGGGGTGGTTTCGGCGCCGACGACGAGGAGGTCGATGTCGCTCGCCGCATCGGCCGTGCCTTTGGCGAACGAGCCATACACGTAGATGCGCAGCGCGGTGACGCCTGCGGCGTCCAGGACGCCGGGCAGGTCGAGTGACTTGAGGGCGATCCGCTGCAATTCCGGAAAGTACGGGTTGGCCGCGTCGATGAGGTAGGCGCGGCGTCCGCCAAGCGCCTCCGTGCGCACGAGACCATCAGCCAGGAGCCGCCGCAGCGCTTGTGAGACGCCGTTGACGCGCTCGCCGGTGAGGCGCGCCAGCTCCCGCAGGAAGAAGGGCCGGCTCGGGTTCAGGGCCAGGAGTTGAAGGACGCGGGTGGCAGCCCGCGAGCCAAGTGGAGATCGTTCGAGTGCGATGTTGTCCATGACTCATGGACGAATGTACATATTGATGGATCGCATGTCCAGTGATAGTTCTACTCGCGCACCGTCCACTCCGTCACGCCGCCTGGCCGATCCATGACCTCCACGCCGAGCTTGGACAGGTCGTCGCGCAGGCGATCGGCGAGCACGTAGTCGCGCATCCTGCGGGCCGCGACCCGCGCCGTCAGCAGCTCGGCCGCACCTCGCGGGAGTGTCTGGGACGAGCCGGCGCCAGGCACCACCCGGCCGCCCACCTCCACGCGACCGATCGTGGATCCGCCGCCCACGGTCCCCCAGGTCCGGTGCAGGTCCAGGCCCAGCACCGCGTCCGCGTCCAGCACGAGCCAGCGGAGCTCGTCCGGGTCGAGAGGAGCGCGGAGCACCTCGCGGACGGTTGCGAGCGCGCTGGGCATGTCCAGGTCGTCGTCGAGCGCGGCCACGAACCGCTCGTGGAGCGCCCGCCCCGTCTTGGAGAGCGGCGCCCCCGGTACGTGGGCACGGTCCAGGACCGGGTACGCGTCGAGGAGTGGGTCACTCACCGCCTGGTGGCCGCGCACGCCGTCCGCGACGCCGACCGGTCGCGGACCGGCGGATCCCGCCGTCAGCGCGGGCGGCATGGCCCACGGTCCGTTCGCCGGGGCAGGACCGAGCGCATGCAGGCGGGATCGGAGCGAATCGAGGGCCGCCGCAGCCGCCCGCAGGGAATCCGGCGAGAAGTCGAGCTTGTGGCCGTACTGCGCGGTCAGGCAGAGGTACCGGAAGGCGAGGGGATCGACGCCCTCGTCGGCGAGGTCCGTGATGCGCTGGAAGTTGCCCGCCGACTTGGCCATCTTCCGGCCGCTCATCAGCAGGTGCTCGCCGTGGACGTAGGATGCAGCCGGCACCTGGCCCGTGAGCGCCTCCGACTGCGCGATCTCGTCCTCGTGGTGCGGGAAGACGTTGTCGACGCCGCCGGTGTGAAGCTCGAAGCGCTCCCCCAGGTAGCGCATGGCCATCGCCGAGCACTCGATGTGCCAGCCGGGGTAGCCCTCGCCCCAGCGCGCGGTTGGCCACTTCACCAGGCGCCCCTCGCCGGCGTGCTTCCAGAGCGCGAAGTCCGCGGGGTCGCGCTTGTCCGCCTCGACCTCCACGCGGTGTCCGGCGCGCAGCGCGTCGAGGGTGTTGCCCGAGAGCTTGCCGTAGCCGGGGAAGCGGGCCACGTCGTAGTACACGGTGCCGTCGGGGGTTGCGTACGCAAAGCCGGCGTCCTGCAGGCGCTCGGTCATACCGATCATCTCGGGGATGTGCTCGGTGGCCCGTGGGTAGACGTGGGCGGGGAGGAGGTTGACCAGCGCGGCGTCCGCGTGGAACGCGGCCTCGTATGCCGACGCGATCTCGGCGGGCGACTTGTCCTCGAGCCTCGCGGCGACCAGCATGCGATCCTCGCCGCGATCGAAGCGCTCGTCGCGCATGTGGCCGACGTCCGTGATGTTCTGGACATGGACCACACGCAGGCCCTGGTACAGGAGCACGCGGCGGACCAGGTCGGCCAGCAGGAACGTGCGCAGGTTCCCGACGTGCGCGTAGCGGTAGACGGTGGGGCCGCAGCTGTACATGCGGATCGTGCCGTCGCTCCGGAGGGGCACGACGGGCTCGACGCGTCGGGTGAGGGTGTTGCGCAGGCGGAGGGTCATGGTTCGGGTTCGCGGTTGACGCCGCGGCGAATGTGGGGGCCCGTGGCCCCCGCTCCTTCAGGTTCGAGCGTACACCGGATGGGGACGCGCTCGGGCGGCCGATCGCCCGCGCGAGGACACGCTCGGGCGGCCGCCCGAGCGCGTCCTCGCCGTTCCCCTGGCCAGGTGGCCGGATTCCCGCCAGGTGACGCATATGCGCTCTTGCCGGCCCTCCGCAGGTCGTCGCGAGCCCTGCCGATCCGGCTCGTGCCGGCGCGGGACCGCCTCCAGGCGCAGCGGGGCCGGGAATCGTGCGCGCGAGGCCTCGCAACGCCCGCACCAGCACCCGACCCTGGCGCCGGACTATGCATAGTCGTCATGCGGCGGGAATCCGACCAGGAAGGCACGCGACTTGACCAGAGCTGCGCGACTGACCAGAGCTGCGCGACGGCCGCCGGGGACCGAGGCCCGCCGATGCATCCAGGGGCCCCGGCCGGATGATGGTCCCGCACAGTTCCGTCACAATCGCGGGATGAGCCGCCACGACGATCGCGGGATGAGCCGCAGCGAGAAGACACCCGCGCCGTGAGCAGGCGCTCCGAGCCCCCCGAGGGCCCGTTCCGTTATCGCCTGTCCATCGACGTGCGCTTCGCCGACACCGACGCGATGGGCCACGTCAACAACGCGGTCTACCTGAGCTACTTTGAGATGGCGCGCGCCGGCTACTACCGGACCGTGACCGGCTCGACCTTCGGCATCGGCGCCACGTCGCACGATCGGAGCTTCATCCTGGCCGAGGCGCGGATCACGTACACGAGCCCGGTGCTCTTCGGCGAGCCGCTCGTGTGCGAGTGCCGCGTGGGCTGGATGGGGCGCTCCTCGTTCTCGATGGAGTACCGCCTGCAGGCCGAGGCGTCGCCGTTCGGCCGGGCGCGGCTCGTCGCCCACGGCGAGACCGTGCAGGTGATGTACGACTACGCCGCCGGGCGGGTGCAATCGCTGCCGTCCGAACTGCTTGCGATGGCTGAGGTCTACGAGGGGCGGACCATCCCGAGCCGGGAGGCGGCCGAGACGGCCGGCACGGGATAGGACGGTCGACCCCCGGTCAGGACCCCTCCCTCTCCCTGCGGCTGGAGCAGCTGCGACGCCGACAGGACCTGGTGCAGCACGAACTGTCCGTCGGTGGCGGGATCCGTGAGGTTGGGCTGCGCGTCGTCCAGGACCACGGTCGGGATGAGCCGCACCTGGGTCAGCCGCGTGCCCACGAACGTCAGCATGGTCATCACGCCCTCCTGGGTCTGGCGGCTCCAGCTCTGTCCGAACCAGAAGTTCCCCTGGCTCGCGGTGACGAACCGGTAGCCTGACCGGCTCCCGCGCGTGATCGAGATCGCGCCGGCCCAGTGGAAGTCCGCACCGACGATCTCGTCGGCGCCCGCCGCCTCGAGCTCGGCGATCAGCGATCGCTGGAAGCCGGTGAAGGTCGCGCGGTACTCGACCGAGCTCCACTGGGGGAGCGCGAACACGACCTGCGCGCCGGCCTTCCGAGCCGCGGCGATGGCGGTGCGCGCGTTGGCCGGCGTCAGGGCTGCCACTCCCGCGCTGTCGGCCGTGGCGTACGCCGATCCCCCGATCGCGTCGAACCCCACGAAGCCGAACCGCACGCCGTTGACGTCGACGACGGCCGGCCGCAGCGCCTCCGCGAGCGTGCGTCCACCGCCGACCGGCTGGATCCCGTTCGCCCGGAACAGGTCGACGGTCTCACCGATCGCGCCCAGCCCGGGGTTCGTGTTGTGGTCGGCGGCGATCGTCGCCACGTCGAAGCCCGCCTTCGCCATCAGCGGCGCGACCCGCGGGTCGATCGAGAAGTTGGTGCCGCTGTTGTGCTGGGTGAAGTGGCGCGTCATGGAGCACTCGAAGTCGCTGACCGCGACGTCGGCATTGCGGACCAGGGCCCAGACCGCACCGGCATGGTCGGTGCGGACGGCGTCCACCACCCACCAGCCGAAGGCGGGGTCCCAGTACCGGCCCGTGTACTTCGCGGTGCCGGCCTCCAGCAGCCAGTCCCAGCCCTTCTTCAGCACGTTGGTCTGGTAGCTCACGCCGCGGTCCGGGCAGTTCACCCCGGTCGTGAGCACGACGCGCACGTTTGAGGGGTCGTATGCGGTCCAGGCCGCCGGCCAGCCGGCCGGCGGCGGGATCGAGAGCGGGTAGGCGGCCGTCCGCGCCGGCGTTTCCCCGAACAGGTCGGCCACCCCGATCGGCACGACACGCAGGGCGGGCGTGACGAGGCCCGGCGGGAGGAGCGCGACCGCGGTCGAGGATGCGGGCAGACGGGCGGGGATGGCATCGGCCGGGATGCATGCGGTCGACGGCCTGGCCGGCGTCGGCGCCGATGTCGCACCCGGTGACGTCACGGCAGGCCCGGATACGGCGGACCCCGGCGCCGCACCCAGCGCGGTGCCGATCGCCGGTTCCGCACCGCACGGCACGACCAGCGTGCCGGCAGCCAGGCGCGCGGCCAGGCCGGCCGGTGTGACCGAGTCCAGCCGGTAGTTGGCGAAGCCGGTAACCACGGCCAGCGGGACCGACGAGCCTGACGGGCCCGGCGCCCCGGGCGGCATGGCCGCCGATGGCGGCACGGACGCCGAGACCGCCCCGGGCGAGAGAGACGCCGCGGGTGCCCGCGCGCCGGACGTCGCGGAGGGGATCGCGGAGGGCGAGGTCCGCGACGTCGGCGAGGCGCACCCCGAGAACGCCAGGCTCGCGATGACGGGCAGGGCAATGAGCCGACCGGGCAGACTCATCGCCCGTCCCTCAGGATTCGAAGCGCCGGAAGACCGCCACGGCGTTCTGGCCGCCGAACCCGAACCCATTGACGATGGCCGTGTCCACGCGCTGCTGGCGCGGCACGAGCGGGACGTAGTCGAGGTCGCAGTCGGGGTCGGGATGCTCCAGGTTGGCCGTGGGAGGGATGACACCCTCGCAGATCGAGGACACCGCCACCAGCGCGCTCGCCACTCCCGCCGCGCCCAGCAGGTGGCCGATCATCGACTTCGGGGAGGTGATCGGCACGCGGTAGGCGTGATCACCGAACACCGTCTTGATCGCGCGGGTCTCCGTGACATCGTTGAGCGGCGTGGACGTGCCGTGGGCCACGATCAGGTCGATCTCGTCGGGGGTGACCCCCGCGTGCCTGAGCGCGAGTCCCATCGCGCGCGCCGCGCCGCGGCCCGTGGGCTCAGGGGCGCTCACGTGGTAGGCGTCGGCGGTCAGCGCGGCACCCAGGACCTCGGCCCGGATGCGCGCCCCTCGGTCCATCGCGTGCGCCGCCGACTCGAGCACCATGACTCCGGCACCCTCGCCGAAGAGGAAGCCATCGCGGTCCCGGTCGAACGGCCGCGATGCGTGCGTGGGGTCGTCGTTGCGCCTGGAGAGAGCGCCCATGTTGCCCAGTGCCGCGAACGCGATCGGCAGCAGTGGTGCCTCGGTCCCGCCGACGAGCACGACGTCGCACTCGCCGTCCTGGATCAGCCGGAGCCCGTCCAGGAACGCGATCACCGAGCTGGCGCAGGCGGCGACCTGGGTGATCACGGGGCCCGTGAGACCGTACTTCATCGAGACCATGCAGGCGGCCATGGAGCCGGACAGCGCCGGGATCGCGAACGGGCTGACCTGGCCCGGGCCCTTCTGCTCCAGCGCGTGGGTGCCGTCCACCACCTGCTCGAGGCCTCCGCCGCCCGTGTTGAGCGCGACACCGACGCGGTCGCGCCGCTCCGGCGACCATCCGGAGAAATCGAGATCCGCGTCGGCCACCGCCTCCTGGGCGGCCGCCATCCCGAGCTGGATGAACCGGCTCATGCGTCGCGCCATCTTCCGGTCCATGGCCACGGTCGGGTCGAACCCCTTGACCTCCGCCGCGATCCGTACGTCGAACCGGGATGCGTCGAAGGACGTGATGGGGCCGCCACCGTTCACGCCGGCGAGCAGGTTCCGCCAGTAGGTGGGGTAGTCATTGCCGATGGGGGTGACGGCGCCGAGGCCCGTGATGACGGCGCGGCGGGCAGGGTCGGTGCTGGGGGGCACGAATCGGCTCCTCCTCGGGTCAGGTCTGATCGATTGTATCGGCCGCCTGCATCCGGCGGTCGGCAGCCCTCGCCTGTGGCATCGCCCGCCACGAGCGGGGCAGCCGGTGGGCCCAGAGGCCGAACGCCGAACGCAGCCAGGTCGAGACGGCGGCGCGGCCGGGCCCCCACGGGATGCCGTACTCCTCGCGGACGCGACCCGGCAGCAACTCGAGCGCCGGCCACAGCAGCCAGTCGTACAGCACGGGCGGCACGGGTCCGACCGGTGGATGAAGGATCGTGACGATCAGCGATCGGGCCGTGGGGGTCACGTGGATCGGCCCATCCGGGGCAAGCATCGCCCCCCAGTACCCGTCGAACGCGTCCAGGTCGGCCGGGAGCAGCCCGTCGGGAATCCCGAAGCCGCGACCGATGGGCAGCGTCTCGAGGTAGAACGCCGCGCGCCGTTCGCGGGGAAGCGGCTCGTACCAGGCGTCGTACGCGGCCATGGTGGACTCGATCAACGTGGCATGGACCCAGAGGGACAGCTCGGGGTCCCGGGCGCGGTAGGCCTCCGCGCCGGTGATCTCGTGCGCGACGGCGTCCCGCACGGGTCCGGCCACGGACCGGTGCAGACTGTTCAACCGGGCGATCTCGCGCGTCGCGCCGTCAGTGGTGCCGTACACGATGCGCAGGTAGCTGCGGAGCGTGCCGTCCAGGCGACCCCACGGATCGTCTCGGACGTTGCTGTGCTGGTCCACCCCCTCGGCCACCAGTGGGTGGGCGAGCTGCAGAAGCAGCGCGCGCGGACCGGCTCCGAGCAGCAGGAACGCCTCGCGGTTGAGCAGCCAGGCCTCGCTGCCGGGACCGTAGAGGCCGGCGTCAGCCGCGCCCATGGGCCTCAATCGCCGTCGTAGTGCTTGAAGATCACCGCCCCGTTGTGCCCGCCGAGCCCGACGTTCTCGGACATCGCGTACCGGATGCGCATCGGCCGGGCCGTCACCGAGATGTTGAGCTGGATCTCCGGATCCGGGTCACGGTAGTTGATGGTGGGCGGCACGACCTGGTGGTGCACGCTCAGTACCGTGGCGAGTCCCTCGAACGACCCGGCGGCGCCCATCATGTGCCCGGTCATCGACTTCGTCGCGCTGATCGCGATCTCGCCGGCATGGTCGCCGAAGACCCGGTGGAAGGCCTGCGCCTCGGCGAGGTCTCCCAGCGGCGTGGAGGTGCCGTGCGGGTTGATCATGTCGATCTCGCCGGCCGGGACCCCGCGCCGTGCCAGCGCCATTTCCATCGCCCGCGCCACGCCGTCGCCGCCCTCGATCGGCTGGATCAGGTCCCAGGCGTCGTTGGTCGAGCCGTACCCCACGACCTCGGCGTAGATCTTCGCTCCGCGGGCCTTCGCGAGCTCCAGGTCCTCGAGCATGAGGGCAGCCGCGCCCTCGCCGAGGATGAACCCGTTGCGGGTCAGGTCGAACGGCCGCGATACGGTCTGGATCGGCTCGCCGGGCCGTGGCGTCCCGATCCCGCGCATGTTCCCGAAGCCGACCCAGACCATTTCGTAGATCGGCGACTCGGTGGAGCCGGCGATCACCGCGATGCAGTCGCCGCGGCGGATCGCCTCGGCCGCCTCGCCGATCGAGTGCGTGCCCGTCGAGCACGCGGTGACAACCGCCATGTTGTGGCCGCGGATGCCGGTCTCGATCGCGATCTGCCCGGACGCCGTGTCCACCAGCATGTTGGCGATGAAGAAGGGGCTGACCAGCCGCGCGCCCTTCTTGTCCCAGATCTCCTTGTTGTCCATCATCAGCTTCGGCTCGCCCGCGCCCGACGCGAAGATGATGCCGATGTCGTCCCGGTTGTCCGGCGTGACCTCGATGCCCGAGTCCGCCAGCGCCTGCTTCGCGGCGGCGACCCCGAACTGGACGTTGAGGCCGGTCCGGCGGGCGGCCTTGAAGTCCATCCACTCGCGCGCCTCGAAGCCCTTGACCTCGCCCGCGGCGTTCGACTCGTAGCCGGAGGCGTCGAAGCGGGTGATCGGGGCGATCCCGCTGCAGCCGCCGACCAGGTTCCTCCAGACGGTGTCGACATCGTTGCCGATCGGGCTGACGGTGCCCAGGCCGGTCACGACGATGCGGCGGTTGTAGTCAGGCTGACGCATGGTCCAGGGCTCTCCTCGGGATTGGGTGGGCAGCGTGAACGGATGGGACGATCATCTGGTGGAGGCCGCGGCTGAGGCAGGGTCCGTCGCGATCGCAGGGACCGCCAGCCTGCCCGGCGCGTCGGGCTCGTCGAGGGCGACGGCAGCGGCATCCGGGGCGATGCGCTTCACGAGGCCGGTCAGGACCCTGCCCGGCCCGACCTCGACGAAGGCCGTCGCTCCGGCGGCCGACATGGCGCGGACGGCCGCGACCCAGTCCACCCCGGTGGTCAGGTGGTCGACCAGCTCGGCCCGGCATGCCTCGCCGGTGGTCAGGGGGTTGCCATCGGCGTTGGCCAGGAGCGGCGCGACCGGATCGCGGAAGGGAACCGCCGCGAGAGCGGCCCGCATGCCCGCTGCCGCCCCGGCCATGAGGGGCGAGTGGGCCGCGACGCTCACCGGCAGCATCACCGCCCGTCGAGCGCCCAGCCCCTTCGCCGCGGCCACTGCGGCATCCACCGCCGCGCGCTCCCCGGAGACGACGACCTGCCCCGGCGAATTGCGGTTCGCGATCGTGAAGACCCCGGCGCCGCCGCCGGCCGCCTCGAGCTCCGGGAGGCGCTCGTCGTCCAGGCCGAGGATCGCGGCCATCGCCCCGTCCCGGCCCTGCCCGGACGCCTGCATCTGGCGCCCGCGCTCGCGGACCAGCCGCACACCGTCGGCCAGGGAAATGACGCCCGCAGCGACCATGGCCGAGTACTGGCCCATGGAGTGACCGGCGAAGAAGGCGGGGGCCAGCGGGCCGGCTCCCGTGGCCGCAAGGCGCTCCTCCAGCGCACGGAGGTAGGCGATCGAGGTGGCGAGGAGAGCAGGCTGCGCGTTCACCGTGAGGTCCAGGTCGGCCGTCTCGCCGGCCCAGGCAAGGGTCGACAGTGGATCTCCGAGGGCCGCGTCCGCCTCGGCGAAGACCGCGGCAGCCGCCGGCGATTCTTCGGCCAGCGCCTTCCCCATGCCGACGTACTGGGATCCCTGTCCCGGGAAGACGAACGCGAGGCTGCCCATGACCCTCTCTCTGGTACACGGGTCGTGCGACGGACACACCGCGACATCGGCCAGTGCGCCCACACGGTACCAGCCGTGGCGGCCGCCGGGCCGAATTCGTGTGCACCTCTGCACGGATGGGTGGCGGTGGGTATGCTTCGGTCCATGGATGCCCCGCGTCGCATGAGCCCCGATGCTCCGGCGCGCGGTTCAGCGGCGCGCGGTTCAGCGGCGCGCGGTTCAGCGGCGCGCGGTTCAGCGGCGCGCGGTTCAGCGGCGCGCGGTTCAGCGGCGCCGGACGTCCTGATGAGCCGCGTTGTCGAGGCGGCGGGAGCGGAGCTGCAGAACCCGCGCCAGCTCTCGGACCGGATCGCCATGGGCCGGGCGCTGTGGCGTGAGCTCGTGATCGGGTTTGCCGGCCAGCTCGCCGAGCTGCGCCTGGGGTTCACTCAGCTGGCGGCGCTCTACGCCGTAGCAGGTGCCGTCACGGTCACGGTCGGCGAGCTGTCCGCGTATCTCGGCCGCTCACCGTCCGCGACGAGCCGAATCGTGACGGGGCTCGAGCGGCGCGGGCTGCTGGCGCGGCACGAGGAGCAGGCCGACCGCCGGGAGCGGACGCTCGCGTTGACGGAGGCGGGTGCCGCGCTGCTCGGCCAGGTAGACCGGGCCCGGGCCGAGCAGTTCCTGGCGGTGGTGCGGCCGCTCCCGGCCGCGGAGCGCGCGCTGGTGGCGATGGGCGTGGCGGCGCTCGCCGAACGCGCGATCACGCGGCGCGGGAAGCTGATCAAGGCGGGCCCGGACGGGTAGGCGAGCGAACAACCGCTGCCGCTGGTCGATGTGTCCGCAGTGGAGCAGGTTGTCGTACGCGTCTGGCGATGGACACTTCCTGCAGCAAGCCAGGTCTGCCGTCCACCGGAACGTGTCACCGGGCCTGCGCAGGGGCTGTTTGGCACATCTCATGTGACGTGGTAGTCGCTAGCTTTTCGACATGGTCGGCGCGGTGGCGCGCGGCCGATGGCCCTCGGTCGGGCCGTTCTCGCCCGTCCAGGCGCGCGTGCTCGGCGGGTTCGAGGTGACGGTGGCCGGCCGCGTTGTGCCGCGCGCGGCGTGGCAGCGCGTGTCGGCAGAGCGGCTCGTCAAGCTGCTCCTGGTGACGCCAGGGCACCGGGTCGCCCGCGAGTCGGCCGCGGAGACCCTGTGGCCCGGCGCGGCACCTCAGGCGAGCCGCGCGAACCTGCGCAAGGCCGTCTACTTCGCGCACGACGCGCTCGGGAGCGGGGACGCCCCGGTGACCGACGTCCGATCTGTCGGCTTCGACCCCGATCGGCTCGACCTGGATCTCGACCGGCTCCAGCAGGCGTTCGGGGTGCTCGCGGCAGGATCGCCCGCACCGGGGCAGAACAGCCGGCAGGCGGACCTCGATCGCGCGACCGAGGTCGTGCTGGAGCTCGGGTCGCGTGAGCTGCTGCCCGACGACCCCTACGAGGACTGGCTGTTCGCTCCCCGGGAACGCCTCCACAGCCGCTGGCAGACCGTCGCCCTCGCGGCCGCCAGGCACGTGCACGAGTCCGGCCGGACGTCCGAGGCCCACGAGCTGGTGGCCCAGCTGCTCGATCGAGACCCGACCGACGAGGCGGCCCACCGGCTGGCCATCGAGTTGTACGCGGCCGAGGGGCGCCATCACGCGGCGCGACGGCAGCTCGAGTTGTGTCGTGCGGCGCTGCGGGAGAACCTGGACGTGGACCCGTCGCCCGAGACGGAGGCAGCGCTCCGGGCGGCGGTGGCGAAGGCGGAGCGCGCGAGAACCGAGCCGCCGGATGGAGCGTGACCGAGTGCAGGCGGTCAAGGTCACGCGGTCGCTGGCCATGCGCATCTGGCAGTGCTGCTGGGCCGTGCGGGGAGCCGGCCGCCGCCGGGAGGCAAGCGCGGCGCGCGACCTGGCCCGTCGCTCGGAGGAGTCCGGACGCCCTGAGCGCGTCGAGCGGACGCGCACGGTGGGCGATTGGAGCGATCTGGAGGGCTGATGGCCGCCGGTCCCGCCGGTCGGGCCGGTCCAGGGACGCCGGGCGTCGCCCGGAACCGATCGGGGAACGCCGGAGGAACGGTGCAGCTCGACACTGGCCGCATGGACGGTTCCTGGTATCGATCCTGCGAGGTCCGCGTCTGGCGACGACCGTCGCCGCCACTCTGCCGGGCCCGGACGAGCCGGCCGCGGGTCCGCCGGCGCCGGGCATCGTGCGGGAGTGAGGGTGTCACCTGCCCGGCCAGCCGGCATCGTGCTGGATGGACGGACAGGGAAGGTCAATCGATGATCCTCGTGGTTGGGGCGACGGGAATCCTGGGCAGCGAGGTCTGCCGGCAACTCGTGCCGAAGGGAGAAACGGTGCGGAGGCTCGCGCGCCCAACGTCCGACGCGGCGAAGGTGGCGGCGCTGAAGGGGCTCGGCATCGAGACCGTCGCAGGCAACCTCCGAGATCCGGAGTCCCTGGCGGCCTGGCACGCGGCGCTCGGGCTCGGCGGTCCGGAACCCATCTCCCAGGCTGAGGTGGTCCGTCTCTTCGAGCGAGCCGCGGGGCAGCCCTTCGAGGTGACCCACGTCCCCGCGGATGCCCTGAAGGCGCAGTACGAGGCCGCCTCCGACCCGATGCAGCAGTCGTTCGCGGGCCTGATGCGGTGCGTGGCCAGTGGCGACCCGATCGACATGTCCGAGACCGTGAAGGCGATCCCGGCGCGCCTCACCAGCGTGGGCGAGTACGCCGAGCGGGTGCTCGGCGCAGTGCCGGCGCACGCCTGACGAATATCGCGGGGGGCTGGGGGCCGGGTTCCCGGGCACCGGGACCCCGGCTCCCACGTACACGCGGCCGTGGGGATCACGTCGCGGGCGAACTCCAGCCGGCCCGGAACGGAGCGTGAGCCCGACGGGAGCAGGCACGAACGAACCGGCGGGACCCCGG